>JAFUAK010000268.1 GCA_017460765.1 Prevotella sp.
CTCGGCATCCGTTTCGTGGGTGAGACATCGGCCCGTCTGTTGGCGCGCCATTTCAAGAACATCGATGCCCTGATGAATGCGGGACTCGAGGAACTGCAGGAGATTGAGGGTATCGGTGAGGTGATGGCCAAAAGCATCATCACCTATTTCCACAACGAGGATAATCTTAGGATCGTGGAGCGCCTGCGTGGCTACGGCCTGCAGATGGAACTCTCCTCCTCTCTCCTCTCTCCTCTCTCCTCTAAACTTGAAGGTCAGAGCATCGTGATCAGTGGTGTATTCGCCCATCACAGCCGTGATGAGTATAAGGCCATCATCGAACAAAACGGCGGTAAGAACGTGGGCAGTATCTCAAGCAAGACATCCTTCATCCTGGCTGGTGAGAACATGGGGCCCTCGAAACTTCAGAAGGCGGAGAAACTGGGCATCAAGATCATGAGTGAGGACGAATTCCTGGAATTAATCTCCTGATCCTGATTCACTCGTCCCAATAACTGATGATGCGCGTCTGTTTCACCTGGACGATTTGGGTACGCTGCCCCTTCTCCCAATAGGTAAGTTGCATCGTGTTCTCCGTCCAGTTGTCGTTATCGTCACGGGCGGTCAGGTCGTTTTTCATCGTGATCGACAGCACGCACTCGTTCTCTTTGTTGAACACCTTCTGGCTCTGCTGCGTAATCTCGAAACTGGTGTTATAGTGGTACTCATTCACGGAACGGATACCGGATGAGGGGTTGATGAGCGTCCGCTTCACCAGGCAGTTGTCCGAGTCATATTCATACGTCAACTGACTCTTTCCCCCACTCTGTTCCAGCATCGAGGCCTTCACCAGATAGCCGGCCTTGTTGTATTCCCTGTCTATCAGATCGTCAGCAGCCAATCGGCCCGTCTCGTCGAAGTGGTTGATATCATTCTCCGCTACAGGATTCTCCGTAATTACCTCCTGCACCTGACCTTTCAGGCCCATATTGGCGGCATCCTTATAATAGGGTGTGGAGTTCAGGTAGAAATAGCGGATGGAGTGCGAACCGTCTTCGTGCAGGGGTGTCGACTGCTGGATATAGCCGTAGTCGTTGAGCAAGTAGAGCGAACCTGTACCGTCGCCCTTGGCCTTGAAATTGCCCCACTCGCGCTGGAGTTTGCCTAAGAGGTATTTCTGGTTGCGCTCGTAGAGTTCCCTCGTACGATAAGGGCCGCAGGTGAACAGGGCCGACGACAGCAGTTTCGTCCTGTCATCAATGCTCACCATCAGGTTCGACTTGATGCCGTAGAAGTCACCCGTGAAGTAATAGGTGTCTGGTTCTGCATCCTCTGGATACATCTGCACGAGACCGGCCTCCGTCAGTGCTGGAATGAAGACAGAATCAGGACCTTCCAAGGGCACCCCCATCACAGAGATACACTTGGCATCCGTGAAATCCTCGCCCCAGACTGACATAGCCAAGAGCAAAAGAATCAACAATGCACCATATTTCTTTCTAAACATCAGTCTGCAAAATTACACAGAATAGTCGAAATAGCCAAATAATACATCTTTTTTTCAAATTATTTGCTATTTCTTAATTCTTCATTCTTCATTCTTAATTAAAAATCGTACCTTTGCACGCATGAAGAAAGGACTGGTACTTGAAGGTGGAGCCATGCGGGGTCTGTTTACCGCAGGCATAACGGACGTGATGATGGAGGCGGGCATCGTGCCCGACGGTCTCATCGGTGTCTCTGCCGGAGCAGCCTTTGGCTGCAACTACAAGTCGCGCCAGCCAGGCCGGGCCATCCGCTATAATATGCGTTTTGCCAAGGATCCCCGCTACAGCGGCATGCGCTCGCTGCTCAGGACTGGCGACTACTTCAATGCGGAGTTCGGCTACCACATTGTGCCATACGAGTACGACCTCTTCGACATCAAGACGTTCGAGCAGAACCCGTTGGTGTTCATCGTGGTCTGTACGGATGTGGAGACGGGACAGGCGGTCTATCACCAAATAGACCATGTGGACTTCGACGAACTGGAATGGCTGCGGGCCTCGGCATCCATGCCCCTCGTCTCGAAAGTGGTGGAGGTGGGTGGCCGCAAACTGCTCGACGGCGGTGTCTCCGACTCCATCCCCCTCGAATATTTTGAAAGCATCGGCTACGACCGCAACGTGGTGATCCTGACTCAGCCCGACGGCTATCAGAAGGAGCACAACCGTCTGATGCCACTGATGCGCATCGGCCTGCGGAAATACCCCGACATGATCGAGGCGCTGGACAAACGCCATATCATGTATAATAAGGAACTCGCATACGTGCGCGAGGCTGAGCGGGAAGGCCGCTGTCTCGTGATCCGGCCTGAGGAGAAGATTCCCATCGGCCACATCTCCCACGACCCGGACAACATGCGGCAGGTCTATGAGATAGGTCGCACGACGGGCGAGAAATATGTCCAACAGATTAAAGCGTTTTATCAATGCGAATAGATATCATCACCGTATTGCCCGAGATGCTGGAGGGCTTCGTTCATGAGAGCATCCTGGCACGGGCAGAGAAGAAAGGACTGGCGGAAATCCACCTGCACAACCTGCGTGACTACACTCTCGACAAGTGGCGTCGCGTGGATGACTACCCCTATGGCGGTAGTGCTGGCATGGTGATGCAGTGTGAGCCCATCGACCGCTGCATCTCCACCCTTAAGGCTGAGCGCGACTACGACGAGGTGATCTTCACCTCCCCCGACGGCGAGCGCTTCGACCAGCATATCGCCAACGAACTATCGCTCATGGGAAATCTCATCATCCTGGCAGGCCACTACAAGGGCATCGACCAGCGCATCCGCGATCATCTCATCACCCGTGAGATCTCCATCGGCGACTTCGTGCTGACGGGTGGTGAACTGGTGGCAGCAATGATTGCCGATGCCGTGGTACGCGTGGTTCCTGGCGTGATCGGCGACGAACAGAGTGCCCTCAGCGACTGTTTCCAAGACGATATCCTCGCTGCGCCTATCTACACCCGTCCCGCCGACTACAAAGGCTGGAAGGTGCCCGACATCCTGCTCAGCGGCAACGAGGCCAAGATACGCAACTGGGAATTAGAGCAGGCCATGGAGCGCACCCGCCGGTTACGGCCAGACCTTTTAAAGGAGGACTGAATAATACTATCTTTGCAAAGACAGGTATTTTTTTCGAAATGCCTGTATTTTCCTGACTTACGATTAGTAAGTTAGGTTCTTTTTTATTATCTTTGCAGCGGTAAAACTATTTTAGAACTACTTTCAAAATGAAAAAATTAGCATTATTTCTGATGCTGTCAGCCTGTGGTATGTCCTCTTACGGACAGGTTGACACGAAACTGGAGGCTGAAGAGGCCGTGTATGAGAACTGTGAACTCACGGAAGATGCCAAGTATTCTGGAGGAAAGGCGCTGGCCATGAAGGAATCGAATGGCAAGATCACTTTCACCTACAATGCGGCAGAGGCTGGTAAGTACACCGTCTATGTCGGCTACGACGGTCAGTGGGGAGACAAGACTGTGAATATCTCCGTCAATGGCAGTTCAAGCACCTTCCAAACACCGGTCGAAGGTGTAGGCGAAACAGAAATCGGAGCCTTCATCATGAACGCAGGTGACAACACCATCGTGATTACCCCCAGTTGGACCTGGTATCTCATCGACTACATCCGCATCACGGATGGCAGTTCCAGTGCTGTGGAGTTCGACATCGCCCAGGCTCCCGTCGATGCCAATGCCTCTGAGGCTGCCAAGAAGGTCTATACCTTCCTCTACGACAACTTCGGCAAGAAGACCATCTCGGGCATCATGACGGGTGACATGGGCAGTGCCAATGGCGACGTGACCCAGCACGATGATGTCAAGGCCGTCTATGAGGCCTCTGGCAAATATCCTGCCCTCGTGGGCTTCGACTTCATGAATGCCACAGGCCTGTCAGCAGACAACAATGCCTGGTATAAGCAATATACGGATGCCGCCGTGGAGTTGGCCAAGGACATCTACCGCCGTGGTGGTCTGCCCGCCTTCACCTGGCACTGGAGAGACCCCAGTCGCGCTACGGATGCCTTCTATTGCAACGATCAGGATGCCAATCCATGCACCATGAGGATTACCGATGCCATGAATGCTGATGGCAGTTGGGACACCTCTTCGGATCTCTACGCCAACATCATTAAGGATATCGATACCGTGGCCGACTACTTCCTGGCACTGCAGGAACTTGGTATCGCCTGCATCTTCCGTCCGCTTCACGAAGCCAGTGGAGGCTGGTTCTGGTGGGGAGCCGGCGACGCAGCGTCATACGTCAAACTCTATCAACTGATCTCTGAGGAGATGGTGAACGTGAAGGGCGTGCACAATGTTATCTGGGTTTGGAACCCATGTAAGGCTGAAGACGCAGACTGGAATCCCGGTGAAGACTATTACGACATTGCCTCACTTGATATCTACAACAATGCAGGCGACTATTCCAGCAATTACGCTGCTTTCGACAAGATCAAGAATCTTACAGGCGGCAAGAAAATTATTGCCCTCTCCGAGAACGGTCCCATCCCCGATATCGACAAGGAGATTGACGAAGAGGCCGTCTGGTCTTGGTGGATGCCCTGGTATCAGACATGGGGCGGCGGTTTTGTAGACAAGACCAGCAAAGAGGAATGGACCAAGTGTATGAACGACGACCGCGTCATCACCCTCGAAGACCTTTCCGCAGGCTGGGGCACCACGGCTATCCAGTCTACCAAGGTTATGGAGTCTGAGAGTTCTGCCCTCTACGACCTACAGGGGCGTCTGACAAAGGTTCCCTCCAAGGGCGTCTACATCCAGAACGGTAAGAAGATCATCGTGAAATAGACAAAAGAAATCCCCGCCGATTGATTGGCGGGGATTTCTTTTGTTACTGTTACTTGTTGGCGAAGCGCTCCGCCTGCTGGCGGATGAGTTCGGTGTCGTTGAAATAATCAATCTGCATGGCCTTGCGGACCTCGTCCATTGTCTGGGCGCCCACCTCGCGCGCCTGTTCCGTACCTTTCTTCAGGATACGATAGATTTCGGGGATATCCTGCTCGAACTCATGACGACGCTGGCGCATGGGCTCCAGGAACTTATTGAGCACCTGGTTCAGGAACTTCTTGCACTTCATGTCGCCCAGACCGCCACGCTCATAGTGGGCCTTCAGTTCGTCCAGGTTCTGGTACTCTGGCCAGAACTCGGCAAAGTCCTCATCCGTGGAGAAAGCGTCAAGATAGGTGAACACGGCGTTACCCTCCACATGACCCGGGTCATTCAGGTTCACATGCGTCGGATCGGTATACATCGATCGCACCTTCTGCCATACCTCATCAGCAGAGTCGGAGAGGTAGATGCAGTTGCCAAGGCTCTTCGACATCTTCTCCTTGCCATCCGTACCGGGCAGACGACGGGCTGTCAGATTCTCGGGCAGCATGATATTCGGCTCCACGAGCACGGGTGCATAGACCTGATTGAAGCGGCGCACCAGTTCACGTGTCACCTCCAGCATCGGCTCCTGGTCCTCACCCACGGGCACCGTGGTCGACTTGAACAGCGTGATGTCGGCAGCCTGACTGACAGGATAGCAGAAGAAGCCCAGAGGAACACTCTCACCCTCGAAGCCGCGCATCTTGATCTCTGTCTTCACCGTCGGGTTGCGCTGCACACGACTGACGGAGATCAGGTTCATCAGATAGGTGGTCAGTTCGGCCAGTTCCGGGATCTGACTCTGGATGAAGATGGTGCATTTCTCGGGGTCGAGACCGGCAGCGAGATAGTCGAGGGCCACCTCGATGATGTTCTGTCGGATCTTCTCCGGATTGTCGGCATTATCGGTGAGGGCCTGGACGTCGGCCATAAACACAAACATCCTGTCATAGTCGCCCGCATTCTGCAACTGCACGCGACGGCGCAGGGAGCCAACATAGTGGCCCAGATGAAGTTTACCGGTCGGACGGTCACCGGTCAAGATTACTTTTCCCATTGTATCTTTTAGTCTAAATTCTTAAATTTGGCTGCAAAGTTA
>JAFUAK010000269.1 GCA_017460765.1 Prevotella sp.
AGGATGAGCAGCAGGAACAGCGGCAGGTCTCGTGCAATCATTGGTCTGGGTTTTCTATATATCCTTGGTATTCAGGTACGAGGGCCGACATCACGGAGTCGTAGGCCTGGCGCCTGGTGGCCTCGACGTTCTCCGGCCCCTTGCCTATGGGGTAGATGGGCTGGTGGATGGTGAGTCGCAGGGGATGCCAGTTGATCCAATGCCAGTCGCGCATGCGGGGCAGGATGTCGAAAGAGCCGTTGATGGTCAGGGGGACGACGGGCAGTTGCAGTTCGTCGGCCAGGGCGAAGGCACCCTTCTTGAACTTTCCCATGTGGCCCGTAAACGTGCGGGCTCCCTCAGGGAATACCGTCACGCTGTAGCCCTCCTGCAGAATCTCGCGGGCCGTCTCGTAGGTCTTTTGTATCTTCTTGGGGCCCCGTTTGTCGACGAATATCTGGTGAGACTTCTTGCAGGCATAGCCCACGAAGGGAATCTTCTCCAACTGGTATTTCATCATCCACTTGAAGTTACGGCCCAGATATCCGTAGATAAGGAAGATGTCGAAGGCGCCCTGGTGGTTGGAGACAAACACGTAACTCTGCTGCTTCTCCAGGTTCTCGCGGCCTTCCACCTTAACGGGAATCAGGCAGGTCTTCAGGATGATCTTGGCCCACCAGCGGCCTGGGTAGTAACCCCAGAAATGGCCGTTGCCGATGGTCGTGCCGATTCCCACTTCCAGCGCCGTGATAATCGTAACAATAATCAGCACCGGCACGCCAATCACCAACTGATAGAGCCTGTATAATATCTTCACTAAACTATTCACTTTTCACTCTTCACTCTTCATTCTTCACTCTTGGATACTTCCTCGTCCATCCGTCCCAGCGCAGGCGCATCACACCGAAGAAGGCCTCGCTGAAGATGCCGCCCGACATCTTGCTGGTGCCCTCGCGACGGTTCACGAAGATGACGCTCACCTCCTTGATCTTAAAGCCGATCTTATAGGCCGTGTACTTCATCTCAATCTGGAAGCCGTAGCCCTTGAAGCGGATATTGTCGAGTTCGATGGTCTGCAGCACGCGCCGCTTGTAGCACACAAAACCTGCCGTGGTGTCGTGTACGAGGAATCCCGTGACGGCCCGCACGTATTTGGAGGCAAAGTAACTCATCAGCACGCGTCCTATGGGCCAGTTCACGACATTCACGCCACAGATGTAGCGGGAGCCGATGGCCACGTCGTTGCCTTCGTCGTGACAGGCGGCATAGAGCCGGGGCAGGTCGTTGGGATCGTGGCTGAAGTCGGCGTCCATCTCGAAGATGTAGTCATAGGAGCGCTCCAGCGCCCACTTGAAGCCTGCGATATAGGCCGTGCCCAGTCCGAGTTTGCCGCTGCGCTCGAGAATAAAGAGCCGGTCGCCAAACTCTGTAGCCATCAGGTTCTTGACGATGGCTGCTGTACCGTCGGGGGAGCCGTCGTCGATCACGAGAATGTGAAAGCACTTGTCCAAGGCGAATACCGCACGGATGATTTTCTCGATATTCTCCTTCTCGTTGTAGGTCGGAATGATGACTATACTGTCGCTCTGGTGCATGGTCTTGGTGGTTTGTTGGTGCAAAGGTATATAAAAAACTGAACACAAAGACACAAAGACGCAGAGTTTTTTGTTTTTTTATTATAAAAGTAGTACCTTTGCACCGCAATTCGCAATGAATATACTGGAATTAGAGAAACTTTACGCTCAGCAGCCGCAGGTGTCGGCCCTGGCTAAGGAGATAGGAAAATCTTCGTCGAAGACGATTTTCCTCGAAGGTCTGTTGGCATCATCGGCCCCAATGCTGTTTGGTAGTCTGGCCGTGAAGTGCCGGGCTCGCTTGCTGTTCGTGCTTCAGGATGCCGAAGAAGCGGGCTATTTCTATCATGACCTGACCCAGTTGATGGGTGATCATGACGTGTTGTTCTTCCCCTCCAGTTACCGTCGGGCTATCAAGTATGCCCAGCGGGATGCCGCGAGTGAGATATTGCGGACGGAGGTACTGGCGTCATTGTCCTCTGACATGGGGAGCAAGTATATCGTAACCTATCCTGAAGCGATGGCCGAACTGGTAGTGTCGAAGCAGCACATGGATGAGCGGACGCTGGTGCTGGAGAAGGACCAGACCATCGCGGTGGCCGACATTGAGAAGACGCTACGTGAGTTTGGGTTCAGGGAGGTGGACTATGTGTATGAGCCGGGACAGTTTGCTCTGCGCGGCTCTATCCTTGACGTCTATTCCTATAGTTGCGAGTATCCCTTCCGCATCGACTTCTTCGGTGACGATATCGACTCTATCCGTACTTTTGAGGTGGAAGACCAACTCTCGAAGGATCACCGTGACTGGATAGAGATCGTGCCGGAACTGACCTCAGTATCGGAGGATAAGGTGCCTTTCCTCTCGTTTGTGCCGAAGGATGTGGTATTGGTAACGAAGGATTATCTCTATGTGCGTGATGCCATAGACCGTGCCTATCAGGAGGGTTTCTCTTCCCAGGCGCGGATGGAACAACTGGAGAATGCCACGGAGATGGAGCGGCGGGAGATAGAGAGGCAGTTGCGCCGCGAGTCGCAGTTGATTACCGGGCCTCAGTTCATGGCGGATGCGGAGCAGTTCCGCAGGATAGAGTTCGGACATCGTCCTTCGTCGCCGAGTCAGGCTACACTGAATTTCCACATCACGGTCCAGCCGTTGTTCCATAAGAATTTCGACCTGCTGAAGAAGTCTTTTGAGGACTATCTGCTGCAAGGCTATCAGATTTATATCCTGGCTGACAGTCAGAAGCAGAACGAGCGATTGAAGGAAATCATTGATCAGCCTTTCACGCCCATTGAGAAGACGCTCCATGAGGGCTTTGCCGATGACGATCTGCGCATCTGTGTCTTCACCGATCATCAGATATTCGACCGTTTCCATAAGTACAACCTGAAAAGCGATAAGGCCCGTAGCGGTAAGATGGCGCTCACGCTGAAGGAAATCCAGCAGTTTGAGATCGGCGACTTCGTGGTGCATGTGGATCATGGTGTGGGTAAGTTCGGAGGGCTGGTGCGTATGCCGCAGGGTGATGGCTATCAGGAGATGATAAAGATTCTCTACCAGCACGGCGACTCGATCTACGTGTCGATCCACTCACTGTATAAGGTATCGAAGTATAAGTCGCAGGATAATGGGGAACCGCCACATCTCTCGACGCTTGGCACCGGGCAGTGGGAACGTCTGAAGGAACGCACCAAGAAACACATCAAGGATATCGCCCGCGACCTGATCAAACTCTATGCCAAGCGCCGCCGTGAGAAGGGATTTGCCTTCAGTCAGGATACTTATTTGCAGCATGAACTGGAGGCCAGTTTCCTGTATGAGGACACGCCCGACCAGTTGAAGGCTACGCAGGATGTGAAGGCCGATATGGAACGTGCCCGTCCGATGGACCGTCTGGTCTGCGGTGACGTGGGCTTCGGAAAGACGGAGGTGGCCGTGCGTGCAGCCTTCAAGGCGGCTACCGACGGTAAACAGGTGGCTGTACTTGTGCCGACGACGGTGCTGGCCTATCAGCATTTCCGTACTTTCTCCTCGCGGCTGAAGGATATGCCCGTCAGGGTGGACTACCTGACACGTGCCCGCTCTGCCAAACAGACCACCGCCCTGCTGAAAGATCTGGCTGACGGAAAGATAGATATTATTATAGGTACGCATAAACTCATTGGCAAGACGGTGAAGTTCAAGGACCTCGGCCTGCTCATCATCGACGAGGAACAGAAATTCGGTGTCTCTACGAAGGAGAAACTGCGCCAGATGAAGTCGAATGTGGATACCCTGACGATGTCGGCCACGCCCATCCCACGAACGCTGCAGTTCTCGCTCGTCGGGGCCCGCGACCTAAGCGTCATCCAGACACCGCCGCCTAACCGCTACCCGATACAGACGGAGATCCACACTTTCGGAGCGGAAATTATCGTGGATGCCATCAACTTCGAGATGTCGCGCAACGGACAGGTGTATTTCGTCAACAATCGTATCAGTGACCTGCAGCACATCAAAGAGATGGTTCTCAAGTATATTCCCGATGCCCGAATTGCTATCGGACATGGTCAGATGAAGCCAGAAGAACTGGAGCAGATTGTGCTCGACTTCTCCAACTACGACTACGACGTGCTGCTCTCGACGACTATCGTGGAAAATGGCATCGACATTCCCAATGCCAATACCATCATCATCAACGGTGCCCATAATTTCGGACTCTCTGACCTGCACCAGATGCGTGGCCGCGTGGGGCGTGGAAACCGTAAGGCGTTCTGTTATCTTTTGGCACCGCCGCTGGCTGCCCTGAATCCGGAGTCCCGCCGTAGGCTGGAGGCCCTGGAGAATTTTTCCGACCTCGGCTCGGGCATCAATATCGCCATGCAGGACCTCGATATCCGTGGGGCGGGAAATCTGTTGGGCTCGGAACAGAGTGGCTTCATCTCCGATCTTGGCTACGAGACCTACCAGAAGATCCTGAATCAGGCTATGGCGGAACTTCGCAACGAAGAGCCGGAGTTCAAGCCTGTCGTTTCAGCAGGCATAAGCACCAACTTTGTTGATGACTGTGCCCTTGAATCTGATATTGAGATGTACTTCCCCGATCAGTATGTCCCCAATGACTCTGAGCGTATGCTGCTCTACCGCGAACTGGACAATCTGGCCAACAGAAATGACTTGGATGATGCCCTGAAGGCCTATCGCACCAGACTGAAGGACCGCTTCGGTGCTATTCCTGATGTGGCTGAAGAATTGATCCGTGTCGTACCGCTCCGTGTCTGTGGCAAGCAACTCGGCATTGAGAAGGTGATGCTGAAACAAGGGAAGATGTATCTCTACTTTGTGAGCAATCCTGATAGTCCCTATTATCAGAGTGAGGCCTTCGGACGGGTGCTCGACTATGTGGCCCGCCATCCCCGTCAGTGCAACTTCAGGGAGGGGAATGGCAAACGCTCCGTTGTGATTTCCGACGTATCCTCTGTGGAACGCGCTCTGACAATCTGTCGTGCGATTCTGTCAGAATGACACGCTTTTTCGCTTTGGCATTTATCTTGCCTTATAGTCTGTGAACGACGCTCAGAAAGGAGTCGAATTCATAGAACATAAGTTTAACAATTTAAAAATATAATTAGGAGGTAAAGATTATGATGCCAGTAATGAGAAGTAACAGTTGGATTCCCAGTGTATTCAATGATTTGTTTGATATTGACATGATGCCGAAGGTGAACCGTACTGCACCGGCTATCAATGTGAAAGAAAGTGACAAGGCCTATACTGTAGAGTTGGCCGCACCGGGCTTGAAAAAGGAGGACTTCAACGTACACATCAACGACGAAGGTAACCTGGTCATCAAGATGGAGAGCAAGCAGGAAAAGAAGGACGAGGACAAGAACACCCGCTACCTGCGTCGTGAGTTCAGTTACTCGAAGTTCGAGCAGACCCTGATCCTGCCTGACGACGTGAAGAAGGAGGATATCTCTGCAAAGGTTGACAATGGTGTACTCACCGTTGAACTGCCAAAGGTCGTTGAAGAGAAAGTGAAGGTATCAAGACAGATTGATATTGCATAAGTCTGATTGATTTGGGTTATTGATTGAGAATGATCCCTGGTGCTTTAGCACCGGGGATTTGTTCTATGTATCTGCAAATCCTTCCGTTATTGCAACATTTTATGTAAAAACTTGCATTTTTCTTGGTAGTTTCGATAAATAGTCGTAAATTTGCACTCGCAATTGGACGGATTATTTTAAGGTGAAGACTGATTGGCTTTAATGAACACATTTAATAAAATTATAAACTGGTATTTCCGCAAGAATAGTTTGCCGTACTGGTGTATCTTCCTGGCAGACGGGATGATATTGTTGCTTTCTGGCATCTTGAGTTATTGGGTGTTCAATTACCGCTCAGATGTAATGGAAGATTTCTTGCCTCTGCTCCTGACACTTTTCGTATACCTTCTCTTGAGCGTCATTGGTATCCGTTTCTTCCATACTTATTCCGGTATTGTGAGATATTCCTCCTTCGTGGACCTGCAACGGGTGGCATATGCCAATTTCATGTCACTCGTCATCGCTTTGGCGGTTCATTACCTGATGTATCAATGGGGACCGGACTGGATGATCAAACTGAATGCCAGGCATCTGATTGTGATGTACCTGATAGCCACTACAATCATGTGGGGATACAGGGTGCTGGTGAAGGCTCTGTATGATATCAGTACCTCTGACTCCCGTGCGCTGAGAGTGTTGATTTATGGAGCATTGTCGGGCGGTGTCGGACTGGCCAAGAATATTCGAAGTCAGAGACCAAGAAGATTCGTATTGCGCGGCTTTATCTCCCACGATCCCCGTTCGAAGCACATGCAACTGATGGGTGAGAAGGTATGGAACGTGGATGAGAATATCGAGGAAGTAATTGATACTGAAGGTATTGAGGCTGTGTTGGTGAGCCCGATGCGCGCTAATGAGTTCCGTAAGAATCAGGCGATGCAGGATATGCTGATCAGTAAGGGCGTAAAGATTTTTATGGCCCAGAATGCCATGGAGATGCCACTGGAGGGTGATACCACTTCCGACGAAGCACTTGAGACGGTACAACTTAAAGAGGTAAGTGTGGAAGACCTGCTTCCCAGAGATGAGATACAGGTTGATATGAATTCGTTGGCAGAGTTACTGGAAGGAAAGCGAATCCTGATTACAGGCTCTGCCGGATCCATAGGTTCTGAGATGGTGCGGCAGGTTGCTATGTTCAAGCCTGCGGCCATGATGCTGATTGATCAGGCAGAGACACCCCAGCATGATATCCGTCTGATGATGGCCAAGGATTACCCTGGTGTGAAGGTGGATACCGTTGTGACAAGTATATCCCGCCAGTCGAGGATGGAGTCCGTATTCAGGGACTTCAGACCTGACTATGTTTTCCATGCCGCTGCTTATAAACATGTGCCTATGATGGAGGACAACCCGTCAGAGGCCGTGTTGAATAACGTCTATGGCACGAAGGTCATCGCCGACCTGGCAGATAAGTATGGCGTGAAGAAGTTCGTGATGATATCGACGGACAAGGCAGTGAATCCAACGAACGTGATGGGCTGCTCGAAGCGTATTTGTGAAATCTATGTACAAAGTCTGGGCAGACAGTCGAAGACACAGTTCGTGACAACGCGATTTGGCAATGTCCTTGGAAGTAATGGTAGCGTGATACCCTTGTTCAGGGAGCAGATAAAGAAGGGCGGTCCGATTACGGTGACTCATCCGGATATCATTCGCTACTTCATGTTGATACCCGAGGCCTGTAAACTGGTGCTTGAAGCCGGAACTAAAGGCCATGGTGGCGAGATTTTCGTATTCGATATGGGGCAGCCTGTGAAGATTGCTGCCTTGGCCCAGAGAATGATTAACCTTTCGGGTGCTAAAAATGTGAAGATTGAGTTCACGGGGTTGCGTGAGGGAGAGAAACTGTATGAGGAAGTGCTGAACGACAAGGAGAATACCCTGCCCACCTTCCATCAGAAGATTCGTATTGCCAAAGTACGGGAGTATGATTATGATGAGGTCTGCCGTGAGATAGAGGAGTTGATAGCAATCTCGAAGGAATATGATAATATGGCAACCGTGAAAAAGATGAAGCAAATCGTGCCGGAGTATAAGTCGAAAAACTCTATATATGAAGAGTTGGATCAATAAAAAGGATCCCGCCGATTGGCGGGATCCTTTTTTATTTTATATTTCTAACTATTCTATTTGTCGAGTTCTGCTAGATTTTCTGCAATCATCTCATCAGTAACCGTGTAGTTCTGCAAATCTCCTTTGATGAAGGCTTCGTAAGACGGCATATCGATGAGACCGTGGCCAGAGAGGTTGAAGAGGATTACTTTCTCTTCGCCAGTCTCCTTACACTTCTTGGCCTCGCGGATAGTAGCAGCGATGGCATGGCAACTCTCAGGAGCGGGGATGATACCCTCTGTCTGAGCGAAGAGCATACCAGCCTCGAAGGTCTCGAGTTGTGGGATATCTACACCGTGCATCAGACCGTCCTTGATGAGTTGTGAGATAATCATGCCTGCTCCATGATAGCGCAGACCACCGGCATGGATGTTGGAGGGCTTGAAATTGTGGCCAAGCGTGTACATCGGCAGCAGCGGGGTGTAGCCAGCCTCGTCGCCGAAGTCATAGCGGAACTGGCCGCGGGTGAGTTTCGGACAACTGTCGGGCTCTGCTGCGATGAACTCGGTAGTCTTGCCATCCTTCAGGTTGTGGCGCATGAAGGGGAAAGCAATACCGCCAAAGTTTGAACCACCACCAAAGCAGCCGATCACGATGTCGGGGTATTCGCCTGCCATGGCCATCTGCTTCTCGGCTTCAAGGCCGATTACAGTCTGGTGCAGGCCCACGTGGTTCAGCACCGATCCCAATGTGTATTTACAATTAGGCGTCGTGGTGGCTAACTCGACAGCCTCGGAAATAGCGGTACCCAGAGAGCCTGAGTGCGTGGGATCCTTCGTCAGGATGTCCTTACCGGCACGGGTGGACATCGAGGGTGAACCTTCCACGACGGCACCGAAGGTACGCATGATGCTCGAGCGATAGGGTTTCTGCTGCATGGTGATCTTCACCTGATAGACAGCGCAGTCAAGGCCATAGATCTTGGCTGCATAACTGAGGGCAGCGCCCCACTGGCCAGCACCCGTTTCGGTGGTCACGTTGGTCGTGCCCTCCTGCTTGGCATAATAGCACTGGGGCAGGGCAGAGTTGATCTTATGCGAACCCAGCGGGTTGGTACTCTCGTTCTTGAAATAGATATGGGCAGGGGTACCGAGGGCCTTCTCCAGTTCATAGGCACGTACCAAAGGGGTAGAGCGGTAGAACTTGTATTTCTCGAGCACGTCTTCGGGGATGTCTATCCACGCATGCTCTGTATCCAGTTCCTGCACGCAGCACTCGCGCGGGAAAATGTGGGCCAGGTCATCGACACCCAAGGGCTGCTTCGTAGCCGGGTGGATAGGTGGCATGGGCTTATTGGGCATATCTGCCTGAATGTTGTACCACTGTGTTGGAATCTCACTCTCTTGGAGGATGAATTTTTTCTGTTTAGCCATAATAAAAAAGTTTTAGAATTGGGTAATTCCGAGTGCAAAGATAACAAATTTAAGTGAAAAGCGGAAAGTGAAAAGTGAAAAATTTGCTGTCGCCAATGAAAATGTGTACCTTTGCACTCGAATTATGTGGATTATTGCAACAATATTGATTTATTTTGCAGTCTTGTTTGGTATCAGTCGTCTGACGGGCAGGCATGCTACCAATGAGACGTTTTTCCGTGCGAATCGGAAGTCGCCTTGGTATATGGTGGCGTTCGGCATGGTGGGGGCTTCCATTTCCGGTGTGACGTTCGTATCGGTACCTGGTATGGTGACGCGCATAGATTTGACCTATATGCAGACATGCCTTGGCTTTATCCTTGGCTATATTGCTGTGGCATTCTTATTGTTACCGCTCTATTATCGACTGAACCTGACAACCATCTATTCCTACTTGGGTATGCGTTTAGGTCCAAGAGCCTACAAGGCAGGTGCCTCTTTCTTCCTGTTGTCGAAGATGACGGGTGCTGTGGTACGGTTCTATGTGGTCTGTATGATTCTGCAACGTTTCGTGTTCGATGATTGGGGTATCCCGTTTGCTGCGACGGTCTCCGGTATGGTTGCGCTCATCTGGCTTTACACTCGTCAAGGCGGTATACGGACATTGGTGTGGACAGACACTTTTCAGACGGTCTGTCTCTTTGGAGCCCTTCTCCTTATTATATATAAGGTGGTAGACATATTAGACTTTTCTTTTTCGGAGGCTGTGTGTGCTATTGCTGCTGATGAGCATAGTCGGATATTTGTCTTTGATGACTGGGTATCGAAGCAGAATTTCTGGAAACAGTTCTTCAGTGGTGTGTTTATCGTCATTGTAATGACGGGATTGGATCAGGATATGATGCAGAAGAACCTGACGTGCAAGACACTGAAGGAGGCGCAGAAGGACATGTGCAGTTATGGTGTTGCCTTTGTGCCGGCTAATCTGCTGTTCCTGTCATTAGGCGTATTGCTAGTGATGCTGGCCCAGTTGAAGGGACAACCTGTTGAAATGGGTGATGCATTGCTGCCTGCCTTTGTGGAACAGAGCGGACTTGCCGTGGTGATCCCCTTCACCATCGGCCTGGTGGCGGCTTCGTTTTCGAGTGCCGATTCCGCCCTGACTTCATTGACAACAAGTTATTGTGTGGATATCCGAAATAGAGCAGGGGATGAACGGCTCAGAAAATGGGCTCATCTTTTTGTCTGTGTACTATTTGTTGTGATGATTCTGTTGTTCAGGATGCTGAATTCTACGAGTGTGATAGATGCCATCTATGTGCTATGCGGCTATACCTACGGTCCGTTGCTGGGCTTGTTTGCCTTTGGTCTCCTGACGAAAAGGAAGCCGATAGATCGCTATGTACCTTATATCTGTATAGCCTCTCCTCTGTTATGCTATCTGATAGATGCACTAACATATAGGTATACAGGCTACCGCTTTGGCTATGAGTTGCTGATGCTGAATGGCATCCTTACTTTTCTGGCGTTGCTGCCAGGCTCTCGAGAAATTCCTTCGGCTGAATGCCAAACTGCTTCTTAAAGCAAGTGGAGAAGTAGCGTGGATCGTGGAATCCAACACGATAGGCCAGGTCACTTACACGGATATGCGGATCTTCTTCTGCGATACGCCGTGCCTCTTTCATACGGATGTCACGGATAAACGAGGATACGTTCATGCCTGTGATGGAACGCAACTTATTATATAAGGTAGAAGGACTGGCTCCGATATCTGCTGCCAAGGCATCACGGTCGTAGTTGTCATCCTGAAGATGTTCATAGACCAGATCAAGGGCACGGCTCAAAAATTCATCGTCGGGCGACGGTACCGTATTCTTGGTAAGGCTGCTGCGTGTCTCTTCAACTGTCTGTTGGCTGTATTCCCGTTGGATGCGCTTGCGGTTTTCGATGATATTATCAATGCGCAGTTTAAGGTCTCCCAGGCGGAATGGCTTGGTAAGATACTCGTCGGCGCCAAGACGGAGTGCCTTCTCCTCGTCTTCCGCCTGCGTCTTTGCCGTGAGCAGAATGATGGGCAGGTGGTTGTAGTTGGGGTCTGCCTTCACCTGCTCTGTCAGTTCGTAGCCACCCATTTCAGGCATCATTACATCGGAGATGATGAGGTCGAGGTCTTTTTTATGGATGATCTCAAGGGCTTCTACACCGTTTCTGGCCACATAGACACGGTAGTAAGACTTCAGCAACTGCTTCATCAGCATCAGCAGTTCTACATTATCCTCCGTAATCAGCACCTTGTAGTTGTCGTCATCAGAAGGTTCGTCGTCGACGTCGTCATTCTCGTCGGGAATGATGGTCTTTATGTCTGCGATGGCATTCTTGGAGATATTCATGTCAATTTGGTGCTTCTCGTCGATTTGTTCAGGGCTGAAGGCTTCCTTTGTGATGGGTAGAGTGACGATGAAAGTAGTTCCTCTCCCTTCTTCACTCTCACATCTGATGTTGCCTTTGTGCAGATAGACCAGATCGCGTGTCAGGGCGAGTCCCAGTCCTGTGCCGATCGTACGGTGTTGACGATAGTCTCCGTCCTGGAACCGTTGGAAGAGGGTTTTCATTTTGTCTGCCGGTATACCGTTGCCTGTATCACTGACTTCTATCCTGACGTGGTCATAGTTCTTGTTGGTTAGTGCAGTAATTGACACCTCGCCTCCTTCTTTTGAGTATTTGGCGGCGTTTGACAGGAGATTGTAGATAATCTTATCCAGTTTATCGGTGTCAATCCATCCCATCATACTTTCTGGACGACAGACGATGGAAAACTTCATGTGTTTTTTGGCAATGAGGGGTTCGAGACAACGGGCTGTCTCGTGGATATAGCGCATTACGTCACCTTGAGCCACCAATAGTTTCAGTTGACCAGCCTCTGATTTGCTGGTCTCCAGAATCTGTTGGAGCAGTCGTACCATACGCTGGATATTGAGTTGCATGAGATCATAGTCGTTTCCATAGTCAGGAGCCTCGTCACGCAGTTTGTCCACAGAGGCGGAAATAACGGTCAGCGGTGTCAGCAACTCATGGGTGATATTCGTAAAAATGGCTCCCATCTGTAACCGTCTGCGTAACCGTTGGCTGCGCAGGTACAATTGTCTGCCAATGAAGAAGAAAACGGCAACAATTGCCAATATTGCAATGGTTAATAAGACGTGTGAATCCATTTTTATGGTTTCTTAATTCCCTGCAAAAATACTGCTTTTTTTCGAGAATTGATATGAAACAAGCGAAAAACTTGATTTTGAGAACCGAAAAACGTTTAAAATCCGCGATTTTGCGTTTAAAATCCGTCAATTAACGCATTTTCTACATCAAATAACGCTGGTTGAACATCTGTTTCTGATTCTTGTTGTATCTTTGCATCAGAAAAAGATTTTAATGGTTAAGGTTTATGGTTGATTAATTTAGTTTTTTAAGTAATTCAAGGAAAAGGCTCGTTGTGAAACGAGCCTTTTCTGATTTTATCTGTTCAGTAGGAAGCGTTCTGCTTCTATGGCTGCCTGGCAGCCAGAACCTGCCGCGGAAATGGCTTGCCGATAGACAGGGTCGGCACAGTCACCAGCCACGAACACGCCAGGGATTTTTGTCTTGGGTGTTCCGTCAATCTTCTTCAGGTAGCCTACTTCGTCCATATCCAGCCACTCTTTAAAGATGTCCGTATTAGGCTTATGGCCGATGGCGAGGAAGAAACCGTCTATGGCAATGTCAATGAGTTCCTCGTCGGGCTCACCCTTACGCTTCACGAGATGTGCGCCTTCCACGCCGTTCTCTCCGAACAGACCAAGCGTGTTGTGCTCGAAGAGAATCTCAATGTTCTCGCGTTCCTTAACCCGTTGCTGCATTACCTGCGAGGCACGGAGGAAGGGCTTGCGGACGATCAAGTAAACCTTCTTTGCCAGTCCGGCGAGGTAGAGCGCATCTTCACAGGCCGTATCACCGCCACCGACAACGGCAACAGTCTTCTTGCGATAGAAGAATCCGTCGCAAGTGGCACAGGCACTGACACCCTGTCCGTTGTATTTGCGCTCGTCGTCGAGACCGAGGTATTTGGCAGAGGCGCCTGTGGCGATGATAACGGTATCGGCTTCAATCTCCTTGCCGTCTTCGTCCGTACAGATGTATGGTGCCTTGGAGAAATCCACCTTCACGATGGAGCCGTTGCGGATATCTGTGCCGAAGCGCTGGGCTTGTTCCAACAGGTCCATCATCATCTGGTTGCCGTCCACACCTTGTGGATAGCCTGGGAAGTTCTCCACCTCCGTCGTCTGCGTGAGTTGTCCCCCAGGCTGCATGCCGCTATATTCAATAGGGCTCAGGTTCGCTCTAGATGCGTAGATGGCAGCGGTATACCCTGCAGGGCCGCTGCCTATAATCAAGCATTTAGTATGTTCCATAACTTCCAGTATTCAATCTTCAATTACAGAAGTTCTTCAATCTGCTTTTCGATGTTGGCGATTTTCTCTGTAGGCTCGAAGCGGGCCACGACCTGTCCTTTCTTGTTGATGAGGAACTTGGTGAAGTTCCACTTGATTGTGGGCTTCTGCTTATAGTCGGGATCCTCCTTGGAGAGCATGTCTTCGAGGATTGGGGCGATTGGGTGGCTCATATCCCAGCCGGCAAAGCCCTTCTGCTCCTGCAGGAACTTATAGAGAGGATCAGCATCCTCACCGTTGACCTTGATCTTCTTGAAACGTGGAAACTCTGTGCCGAAGTTCAGTTTACAGAACTCATGGATGCTTTCGTCGGTACCGGGAGCCTGCTGGCCGAACTGGTTGCAGGGGAAGTCGAGGATCTCAAAACCCTGGGCGTGGTACTTCTTGTAGAGCGCCTCCAGTTCGTCGTACTGCGGGGTGAATCCACACTTGGTTGCTGTATTGACAATCAGCAACACCTCATTGGCGTACTCCTTCAGGGATACGTCCTTGCCTTTTCTGTCCTTGACAGAGAAATCATAAATGGTTTTCATTTCGTGATGATATGTGAATATGTTAAGTTCGTGGGTACAAAGATACAAAAAAGAAGTGAAAATACGAATCTTTTCACTTTTTTTACCATATAAAAAGATGCGCCCAGGCATATGCAACTACCATGGACGCATCTTTTATAAATCTTGCGGTTATGATCTTACTTCTTCGCAGCCTTACCGTAGCGGCTCATGAACTTATCGACACGTCCTGCAGTGTCAACGAGTTTGCTCTTACCTGTGTAGAACGGGTGAGAGGTGCTGGAGATTTCGACTTTTACCACCGGGTAAGTTTCGCCTTCGAATTCTACTGTGTCGTTAGTCTTTGCTGTAGACTTCGTAAGGAACATATCGCCGTTGGACATGTCCTTAAACACGACGGGGCGATAGTTTTCTGGATGAATTCCTTTCTTCATTTTGAGTTTAAATATTAATGTTAAAATAATAAATTTCTCGCTTTTGGGCTGCAAAGGTACAAAGTTTTTTTGGAATCCGCAAACTTTTTGTCCCTTTTTCTTTGCCTGATGAGATTATTTTGCTAATTTTGCAAGCAGAAACGTAAATACCTGAAACTATGACCATCATCGGAATCGCCGGAGGATCTGGCTCTGGAAAGACCACTGTGGTGAAGCGGATTACCAAGGCGCTGCCTCCTCACTGCGCTGCCATCGTGCCTCTCGACTCGTATTATAACGATACGACAGGCATGACGCCTGAAGAGCGTCGTGCCATTAACTTCGACCATCCAGATGCCTTTGACTGGAAACTCCTGACGGAACAGATCAAGAAACTGAAGAATGGCGAGCCCATCGAACAGCCCACCTATTCTTATATTATCAGTAACCGTCTGCCAGAGACCATCCACGTGGAGCCGAAGCCCGTTATCATCATAGAGGGTATCATGGCATTGCATCACAAGAAGTTGCGCGACATGATGGACCTGAAGATTTTCGTGGATACGGACAGCGATGTTAGGCTGATGCGTAACATACGGCGCGATGTCGTTGAGCGCGGCAGGACAGTGGACATGGTGCTGGAGCATTACGAGACTGCCGTTAAGCCCATGCATGAACAGTTCATCGAGCCAACGAAGAAGTTTGCCGACCTTATCATCCCCTGGGGATGGGACAACAAAAGAGGTCTCCATATCCTGAAGACCTATATCGAAGGTATCGTAACAGACGTTTAATAAGTGGCTCTTA
>JAFUAK010000270.1 GCA_017460765.1 Prevotella sp.
AAAAGGTAAAAAAGTAATGAAGAGATTGGTAATCAAGAAAAGGCTGAAGGCAAAAGGGTTATTTTTACCTTTTTACCTTTTTACCTTTTTGCTTTTATATGCCTGTGCCCGGATGGGACAGCCCGACGGAGGCTGGTATGACGATGACCCACCAAAGGTGCTGGGCAGCACACCAGCCGACCAGTCAACGAATGTGAAGACCAAGAAGATCACCATCCTCTTCAATGAATTCATCAAGTTGGAAGATGCCACGAACAAGGTCATTGTCTCCCCACCCCAGTTAGAGGTGCCTGAGATCAAGGCTGCCGGAAAGAAGATTGTGGTGGAACTGCAGGACATTCTGAAAGAAAACACGACCTATACCATTGATTTCAGCGATGCCATCAGCGACAACAACGAGGGTAATCCGATGGGGAATTTCACCTATAGTTTCTCTACGGGTGAACAGATTGATACCATGGAGGTAGCAGGCTACGTGCTTGACGCCAGTAACCTGGAGCCAGTGAAGGGTATCCTCGTGGGACTCTACGACGACCTGGCCGACTCTGCCTTCAAAACCAAGCCGCTGCTGCGCTTCTCACGTACCGACAGCCGTGGGCACTTCGTTATCAAAGGTGTGGCTCCGGGCACATACAGGGCCTATGCCGTGCAGGATATGGACGGAGACTTCCGCTTCTCACAGAAGAGTGAGATGATTGCCTACAACCATGAGACCTTTGTGCCCAGTTGGAAACCAGATGTCAGAATCGACACCGTATGGCGCGACTCCCTGCATATCGACGCTCTGTTGCAGACACCCTACACCCACTTCCTGCCTGACGAAATTACCCTGATGGCCTTTACGCAGACGCAGACCGACCGTTTCCTGGTGAAGACGGAACGCAAGGACCCCGAAAAATTCAGCATGTACTTCAGTTACGGCGACTCTCTCCTACCCGTTATCAAGGGGCTGAACTTCGAGGCCGATAGTGCCTTCATCATCGAGGCTACAGAAAAGCGGGACACGATCCACTACTGGCTTCGCGACACCGCTCTGGTGAACCAGGACACACTCCGCATGGAAATCAGTTATATGATGACCGACACCTTAGGGAACCTCGTGAACCAGACCGACACGCTGGAGACACTGGCAAAGGTGTCGTACGAAAAACGTCAGAAGGATCTGGCAAAAGAAATAGAGAAGTGGCAAAAGGAACAGGAGAGAAAGAAAAAGCGTGAAGAGAAATATGACTCCATCTATCCTGCCAAACCCCTACAGGTGAAGTTCAACGCACCACAGTCGATGGATCCCGACAAGAAAATTTCCATCGACGTACCCACGCCCCTTCAACGCTTGGACACGGCTGCCGTACACCTCTACTCGATGATTGACTCCGTATGGTACGAGGCTCCATTTACGTTCCGACCCGTAGAACATCAACTCAGGCGGTTTGAAATACTCGCAGAATGGCGTCCAGAAACAGAATATAGCCTGGAAGTGGATTCTGCCGCGTTTGAAGACATCTACGGACTGGTGTCGAATCCTTTCAAACAAGGTATCAAGGTGAAAAGCCTGGATGACTACAGCACATTGACGCTCAAACTCAGCGGTATTACCGACACACTGCCCCTCCGCGTGCAGTTGCTCAACTCTTCGGGCAGTGCTGTAAAAGAAGTCGTGGCCAAAGACGGCATCGCCTATTTCGACTATGTGGCACCAGCCAAATACTATATCAGTGCCCTCGTAGACAGGAACGGCAACGGTATCTGGGACACGGGCGACTATGAGGCCGACCTGCAACCGGAGGACGTGTACTTCTACACCCGAGAGATTGAATGCAAGGAAAAATGGGATGTCACCCAGTCATGGGATCTCAGTGCCACACCGCGCTTCCAACAAAAGCCACAGGCCATCGTCAAGCAGAAGGCCGAAAACAAGAAAAAACTGCAGAACCGCAATGCCAAGCGCGCTGCAGACTTAGGAATAGAATATAACAAGGACAAGATAACAGTTAAGTAAGATATGAAGAAAATTATTTGTACTATATGTCTGATCTGCGGCTTTGCTTTGTCATCACATGCTCAGTGCGGGATTGAGAACACTGCCTTCAAGTCGGGAGAGTCACTGACTTACGACCTCTACTTCAACTGGAAGTTTATCTGGATGAAGGTGGGTACGGCTTCGATGGATACAAAGATGACGAAGTTTGAGGGCAAGGAAGCCTGGAAGTCGTACCTTATTACCCGCGGCAACGACAAACTCGACAAGTACTTTATGATGCGCGACACCCTGCTGTCGTACTGTAACCCTGACCTCGCACCGCTCTACTTCCGCAAGGGAGCCCGTGAAGGAAGCCGTTACTATGTGGACGAGATCTGGTACACCTATCCCAACGGCCATAGCAAACTGAAGAAGCACCGCATAGACGCAGACGGTGAGGAACACTGGAAGACTTCGGAGTATAAGACCTGCATCTACGACATGATGTCGATTTTCCTCCGTGCCCGCAACTTCGATGCCTCCAAGATGAAAAAGGGTGAGGTGATTCCCATGCCCATCAGTGATGCACGCCGTCTGAGCAACTCCTGGCTGGAATTCCGTGGGCGCGAGAACTTCAAGGTAAGCGATACCAAGGAGAAGTTCCGTTGCCTGGTGTTCTCGTTCTATGAATGGGAGGACAACAAGAGCCACGAACTCATCCGCTTCTACGTCACCGATGACCAGAACCATATACCAGTACGCCTCGACCTGTTCCTGAGTTTCGGATCGGCCAAGGCGTACCTGAAGAACTATAAGGGCGTCAGGAGCCCGATGACGGCGAAGATCAATTAGCCTCGAAAGCCGCTATCTTGTCGAGATAGTACTGACGCACATCCTGCCATTTGTAGTAGGGCCACTGATCGGTGCTGACAGGCATATAGGCCTCGCGCTCGTTGAGCAGGGCCTTTACAAGGATGTCGCCCTTTCCCTTCTTTGGACGGTAGAACACCAATTGTACGTTACAGGCCATCGGGAAGATGCGATAGTTACGCCAATAGATGTCGAGTTCATCGAGATTCTCCACGGCCATGCCGCAGTTGTCGAGTTCCAGCAGACAGGCCAGCGGCATCACACACACCTCATGGCCAAAGCGCAGTACAGCCTGTGTCTGTGTGACAGTATCTGCCGTTTCAATGATATTTTTCAACAGGTTCAACTGGCTGAACGGCATCTTCTGACCTGAAACAGGTGATGCACCATAGTCGAGGTACCAGCCGACGTTACGGATGCGCCACTGGTCGTAGAGTTCCTCGTCGGTGAAAAGCGACAGCAGTTCGATATCCGTGTCATGGCTCTGCATGTTGGTGGCCACATCAAAGAGACGGCGCATCAGGTCGCCCGCCATCACATTATTATAGACCCACTGCTGGTCGTTAAAAAGCACTTTCATCAGCCGTTCGGGGTGGGTGTACTTCACCTCAGCGTCGTGGTACTCCTTGTCGCCCTTCCTGCCTTCCTCTTTAACGACACCCTCCCAGGGCTGGTTCAAGTAGTACTGGAGCGACTCGCTGACATCATTATGAATTTGTGCAGTGGGATTGGCAGCAGCCAGTTCCTCACACTCGGCTATCATCGAAAGGATACAGCGGAATACGGTGGTCGAGCGCGCATCGATCTTCAGGTTCTTTGCCTTGAAAATCTCAGGGAAATTCTGTGCCATGCGCTTGCCGATGCCATGGTGCTGGCGCTCACCAACCGTCGTCAAGTCACCCAGACGCTTCTCGGTTGTTGAGAAGATGGCTTCAAGTTTTTGAAGCGTCTCCTCCCCTACCTCTGTCAACTTCCCATTCTCCTGCGCACTTTTCAGTGCACGGATAGGCAACGTGTAGTCGCCCTCCCAGATCAGCCAGCGCGAGCCGTGACGGCCATAGTGATTCATGAAATAAGGCTCATAGCCCTTGGGAGCAGGCGTCAGAGGCTTGGCAGACAACTGACGATCATAGTCCAGATAGTTACTGCCTGCCAGATAGCGGTTGGCGGCGATCTCATCCTTTGCCGGGATCTCGAATACAGGTGCTTTCTGCGCCTGTGCGGCCATCGCCGTGAAGCCAATGGCCAGCGTTAGGAATAATTGTCTCATTGATAAATTATTATTTGATGTAGTGTTTCCTGCCGTTCTGGATAACAATGCCCTTATAGGAGGCATCCACTCTTTGGCCGGAGAGGTTGTAGCGGGCTCCGTCTGCCATCTTGGCGTTCACAGCCTTTATCGCCGTACCACCACTTTTTGCAGTTGATTCGACTTTCTCAAAGACCTGAACATTCTTGAGAATCGTGGTGCCTACAACCTGACCATTACCCAATAAGACAAAACCGTCTCTCCAAGTGTTTCCATCAAAATCAGAGAAATCAATATCGATAATCTGAAAGTCATCACTGGCAGTTACGGGAACCTCACGTATAAGGCTGGTGTCCCAACGGCCCAAAAACATCCAATATGTACCATCAGAAGGAACTTTCAGGGTCAGGCGGACGATGTAATCGTGCCCCGCCTCGAATGACAAGTCACCTTCTGTAATGGACGTCTCAGGAAACCATAGAGACTCTCTCTTATAAGGATTGGTAATAGCCAGGCCTTCGTCTGTCGCCTCATAACTCCAATCAGGCATTTCACCATCCCAAATAAAGGAATATTCTAAACTTTCCCAGTTCTTCTCATATATCAGTCTCATGCCATTCTCATCAACAGGACCAAGATCATAGATATCAGGCAGGTCATTTGGATGGATAGGCAGTCCCAGTTCGTGTGGATTATAATAGAGGATGCCATAGTTTCCACTTTGATAGAGGTCATTCAGTACCAGAATTAACTCAAGCACCTCTTGTGATGTTTTCACTTGGCAAAGCATGGTGTACCTCTTGCTGTCTTCCTCGCTGGTCTCAAGGGTTACGTTATTGCCAAGGTGTTCCAATATGTCGTTTATCTGGAAACCGTCCTTTAAAAACATCGTGATTCTTGGATAGATATAGACCGTCCGCTTTTCTGACTGATAGATATCCGTCATCTTATATATTTCCGATACGTAATAATTGCCTTCGGGCAGGGCATGGTCTTTCAACACGAAGAACCTGTTGTCGTTGTCCTTGACGATAACTTTATCCTCTGTTATCCTCTTGCCTTCTAACAGATCGTCAAGGGTTTTCAGACTTTCATCGTCCATCGCATGGACATAGTTATAATAACTTGACGCATCAGGGACCAGTTCCATAAACCAGTCTTTTCCACTGAACGAATCTCTCCACCAATACCCCCATTGCGCATTCATGCTCAGGGAGCAAAGGAGCAACAGCATTACCAGTAAATTCTTTTTCATAACCTTTTAGTTTTTAGTGACTATTAATACTACTCGCTGATCTCGTCCTTACGACGTCGGAAAAGAACAGCGGCAATGACAGGAGCACCCACCAGGGCTGTGACGGAGTTGACAGGCAAGGCTCCCTCAAAGCCTGGCATACGGGCAATCAGGTTGCAGACCAAGGCCAGAGCCGCACCACAGAACATTGTGGCTGGCATCAGGATGCGATGGTCGCTGGTACGGAAAATGGCCCTCGACAGATGAGGCACAGCCAGACCAATAAACATAATTGGGCCACAGTAGGCTGTAACGATAGCAACCAGGACACCAGAACAGAGGATGACCAACATACGGGCCCGAGGGATGTCCAAACCCAGATTGGCAGCATAGCGATCACCCAACAAGAGGAGGTTCATCGGCTTCACCAAGAGGCAACTCAATGGTAACAATATGCACATGAGGATGACAAAAAGTGCCATTTCATCGCCAGAAACACGGGAGAATGAGCCGAGTCCCCATACCACGAAGGCCTTCACATCCTCCTCAGGTGACAAGAATTTCAGGACGCCGATGATGGCATTCGCCAGATAACCAATCATCACACCTATTATTAATAAGGTGACATTGCCCTTTACCCGCTGTGAAATCCACACAATGAGCATCATCACAGCAAGGGCACCAATGATGGCAGCCACGGAGATGGCCGCATCGCCCAAATAACCCAGGCGGCTAAGGGCCACACCACCAATCCTACCAGAAAGCAACACGACAAATGCCACGCCAAGGGCAGAACCATTAGAGATACCCAATACAGAAGGGCCTGCCAATGGATTGCGGAACACTGTCTGCATCTGCAAACCGCTGACAGCCAACCCGGCTCCAGCGACAATGGCTGTTAATGTCTGGGGCAAGCGCGATTGGAAAATGATGTTTGTCCAAATCTCATTCTCTCCGGCACCAACAAGTATCCGACAGGTTTCCATCACAGGAATCCTAACAGAACCTATCAGCAAGTTGGCAATCGCCAGAATGACGATGACCACCATCAAGGTTGATATCAATAGTAGTGTCCGTCTCATTTCAACAAATGATAGAAAGTTGGCTGATAGTCATTCTCAACAAGGTCGGGATGGAAGATTGCTACAAAGTCTTTCAACAATACATCGGGCTCCACTGGAGAAATCTCGTAATAAGGTGTTGCCTTCATATTACAATAGATGACCTTCCGTTCCTTATAGGCTTGGAAGAGTTCGTTACGCGGCTCCGAAGCCTTCAGGGCCTCATATGAAAAGTCGCCAGGATAACTGTTCAGAATACGCCAGTAGTCGGCCTTGGCAGCAAGAGCATACATCTTCTCAAACTCCAGATTTTCACCTGCTGTCTCTTCGTCATCGATAACGTAGTCTGCCCCTGCATCTCGGAAAATCTGTGCCAGATAGTTCTTGCCACCGACAGCATGCCACGTGCCGCTATGCATTTCACCACTGAAGACTTTAGGTCTCGGGCCTTTGGCTGTAAACTGTTGGCATTTGGCTTTCAACTCATTATAACGACTTTCAATACCGGCAAAGAGGTCATTGGCCTCCTGCTCTTTACCAATAAACATACCAACGAACTTAATCCACTCAGCCTGCCCCAAAGGATCGAGTTCCTTATAGCCAAGATGGGGAACCAGCGTGATTCCCGTCTCCTTGATAGGCTCATAACCACCCCGTTTGAAGGGAGAGATAAAGATAATATCCGGATGGGCAGCAAGGATCATCTCCGGATCAAAGTTGCCCTCCATGCCAATCTTCACGATACGCCCATCCTTCACTCTCTGAAGGATATCCTCGTTGAAAAGGTTTTTCGTTCCCGTCAGTCCCTTTATGACATCGTGTGCATCAAGCATAGTAAAGTTCGACAACTGCAAGGCTGTCATACAGATAGTACGACGGATTGGTACGACAACCTTCGTGTAACCTTCAGGTACCACCGCTGTTTCAGATGAAACCAGTGCAAAGCGGTCACCCTTACCGACATCCACTAAACGAATACCCATAGTATCCCTGACGGTGAAACCTGTAGCATACTTGGGAAAGACGGGCACAAGGGAGTCCACTCCCTCTGCCTGAGCATCCGACCTTCCCTGACCATTGCGGCCCCCACACGAGCAGAGGGCGGCTATCAACATGACGGATAAAAACTTAAATCTATTCATGGTTCCAGTTTTTGATAATACTTGAGTGATTCTATCTGATCTATTCCAGGATGAATGATCTGTATAAAGTCGTTCAACAGCCAGTCAGGACGGAAAGGCGACTCCTCATAGAAGTGCGACATCCTCACGTTACAGCCATAGACCTCACCTGTCTGGAAGGCCTGGAACTGACTGTAGCCTTCCTTCTCATCAAGAAGTTGGCCGCGACGCATCGGCTGGTCGCTATCATAACGGAACAACCACACCTCTGCTTCGCCGGCTCTCTCCAGTACCGTCTCGAAGGGCAACGAAAGTGAGCCGCTATGCTCGTCGGCTGTCCACGGATAACGGCCTCCTGCGTCCTTGATCATCTGTCCGATGGTGCTACGTCCTCCCGGAACATACCAAACGGAGCCTACCTGCTTGTCAACGACCACCGAACGGCCTTGTCCTGCCTGCTGTGCCTTCTTCCTTAGTGCCTGATAGTTCTGATCGACAACGGCAAAGAGGCTGTCGGCCTTTACCTGACAACCGAAGAGCAGGCCATAGAGACGCATCCATTCGGCTCGGGCCAGCGGAGAAACCTCCATATACTCGGCACACTCTACCAAGGGAATATCTATCTCCTCCAGTTTACCATAGCCACCACTGTTCTCAAAGGGGGAGAGCAGGATGGCATCGGGCCGAAGGTCGATAATCTTCTCGATTACAGGACTCATCCCGTCGCCGCAGTCCACAATCCTGCCACTTGCCACCTGTTCGTGAATCCAAGGTATTTTAATATACTTTAAATCGGCCACTCCTGCTATCTTATCCTGACATCCCAAGGTCATCAGCAGGGCACTATGGACGGTTGTAAAGACAACTGCTTTTTGCAGCGGGGTGCGGATAACCGTTCCTTTCGGCAGGTGAACCGGCATCTGTGCATCACGTGGCACCAGGACATAGGTATGCAGTGCCCGATCCTCCTTCCAGGGGTTGGCCAGTGTCACCATCGTATAACCATCGTATTCTACGATGCTGGGCAGAGTGGCATACTTGAAGACAAGGCTGTCACCATCCCCCTGAAAACGGGATGCCTGCCCTCCACAGGAGAGCAGAGCCCATAGAATGAGGAGTTCTGACAGATACTTCATCAATAGGTGAAGGTTTGAGTTCCCAGAGTAAAGCCGATCATGTGAGGCTCAATACCGGTCTGGAAGTGGGTGCCTTCCAAATACTTACCACCCTCTGAATACATATTGGCATAGCCAGGCAGTGTATAACTGGCGTAACCCGTATCGGGATCCAGACTGCGAGAGGCAATGACGATATTACCTGTGATAGGATCAACTGCAATGGCTGCAGGACTTACTATCTCATAGCCATCATCGCCTGTAAGTGTCAGTGTAGTAAACGAAGTCGGACTCGTATAAGTATTGACCTTACTATAGACTGGTGCAGAGGTGCTGCCATAAGGATTGCTGAAAGTTATCAGGTTGTAGCCCACGATACTACCATTGATATAGACCATTCCAACACCTAAGCCTGTTGCGTTTTTGACAACTTGGGTAACGTTGCCGTTAGTATAGAAATAGAGACCAGCATCGATCTGGTTCCAGTTCTCGTCGTAATGTCCCCAGTCAAGGTAATAGAAGGAATCGCCAATAGCCACAATTTCCTGCGGATTCTGAATTTTCTCATTGGTAATGGTCTCTACTGCACCGGAACTCAATGTAATCTTTGAGATAGAGGCTTTGCCATTGCCATAGTCACTATTGGCCACAAAAAGGACTGGGGATGCCGTCGTACCACCCACCGTAATTCCTTCGGGAACAGACCCCACCTGGAACCTATCGGTCACTTTCAACGTCTTGGCATCGAGTTCACCCACATAGCCGCCATAAGTGGTGAAATATATCTTGTTGTTAAGCCCTGTCAGATGGCGGGGACTATAGCCCTCGGCTTCACCCATTTCAGCAACGGTATTTACACGGCTGATGATGTTGAAGTTCTTATCCAACACAAAGATAGTATTTTCCGTAGAGCCAGCAACAAAGACCGTGTCACCCTTGGTGTAGGCATCATTTGGCGTGTCACCAAGACCTGTGGCACCATTAAGCAACTGCTGCGCCTGCATCGTACTGTAGTCGAAATACGTCAGACTACCGTTGTTCTGGTTCCAAGTGCCGTTGTTAACAACATAAATACCCTTTGTGACCACCAGCGTCTGGGAATTCTTGCCATTGTTGTTGTCATCATCATTTAGACATGAGGTAACAAGCGTACTGCCCATTGCCATCATCATCAGACTAAAAAAGATCTTTTTCATATATTTGTTATTGTTTTAAAGTTGATATTTCAGGGATATTTGCCAACTTCTGCCCGGCATCGGATAGAAGTGGACGATCTCATATTGTTCGTTGAAAAGATTCTTCAAATCGAAGCGGGCTTCCAAGTGCTGCCGATGCCAGCAAAAGGTATGCCAGGCCGTCAGACCAGCGTCCCAGTAGCCGTCAATCTCGGAACCCTCATAATGCTGATTATTAGACCACCGTTTGCTGATGCCCGAGCCATGCAGCGAGAGACTGATCCACGGATTTTCCCAACCAAGGGCGATACTTCCTGAATGCCGGGGAATATAGGCTATCTGGTTACCATAATAGGGTGAGGTGTCGTTCGTGCGGTTCTCTGCCTGCTGATAACTATAGTTGCCAGACAACTGTAAGGAGTGGTGTTCACGGGGGTGCCAGGTGGCACTGATTGTCATATCGGTTCCTATAACACTCACCTTACCTACATTAACGCAAGTCCATATAAACATATTGTATGGAACCGCCACAATCATATCCTTTACATGGTTATAATAGCCATCGAGGGTTAATTGGAAATTGAAGGCTGAAGACTGGAGATTGACAGTCAATCCAACATTATACTGGTCTGTACTTTCTGGAAGCAGATCCAGATTGCCGTAATGGAAATAGTAACTTTCATTGAAAGTAGGCGATCGAAAAATATTCTTATATGAGGCCCGTACAAAGAAATTCTGCTCCGGCAACAACCTATATGACAAGGAGAGAGAAGGCGAAAGCCGTCGCATATTCCGGGCACTTTCTCCATCCTTGGCGTCATTCAGATAAAGTGAGTAAAGCAAACGGCCAAGCACCGTTAGCCTATTCCCATGAAACTTCGCTGTAGCCGACTGAAGAACGCTGTGCCGATAGGGATGGCTATCGATGGTTCGCACGGACGAACTGTTCAGGTTGTTATAACTATAGTCGGCAGAATAGTCAAAACTCCACTGCTCTGAAGGAGTATAGAGAATGGCAGCCGCCGTATACCATTCCCGCTGCCAATAACTCGCATCATAGTTATGATTAGGAATGAGCGGGTCTTTATAAATAGAGCCATTCCAATTGAATTTAGCATTCCACTTCAAAGACCAGCCCGTGCGATTATGCGCCAGGTACTGCAACTGACCAAAGAAGTTCTGGTCGTGTAGCGTTTCCTTGCTGAGGGTTGTATTATAATGGACCACACCTGGCAACTGGCGGTCATTATCGTAATAATAGACCTTTCCATTCAACCGATTGAACGTGTTTATGTTCCACAAGAAGTTCATTTCGCCGTGTCCTGAATTCATCCGGCTGTTCGTACGGTTCTCTGTTATATCATGCAATGTATAAGGATAGTCATTCTCCGCATAGGTATATTCTCCCATTATAGAGAGTGCTAATGCCTCTGAAAGGTTCTGTTCATACTGTAGGAATGGACTGATATAGCCAAAGGATCCTACCTTCAGTTGGTTTGTGAAATGAGCCTTTGCGTCATCACTAGGCATCCCAATAGTCTGAATGTTAAGCAGGGCTGAAGTTGAAGCGTTGCGGGCAGGAATAAAGATGTCGTCATTGTCGCCAATAGTAAGTGAAAGTTGTTCCACATTGTCCAGACTATAACGTGACAGATCTATTTCGCCACTCTGGCAGTCGCTGAGTAGAATGCCGTCGTAACTTATGCCTGTATGCTTGGCACCAAAGCCGCGCACAGACATTGTTTTCATACCACCAGCCCCTCCATAGTCGCGCAAGGTAACACCAGGGATACGGTGCAGGGCATCTGCCACATCTGTGATACCAAGTGTCAACATCTCTTCTCGGTCGATAATATGCAGTGGTGCAGTACTTGTCGTTTCATGTTGTCTTCTGTTCTCTGTCACTGTTATTTCCTGCAACTGATGCGTTCTGTCCGTAATGGTATCATTACTGGCTGGCCGCCCATTTGCCGTCATTGCCAACATGCAGGCCGATAAAGTAATAACGTTTACCTTCATGTTGTTTTGCTCAATACAATCAGCCTATGTCCCAAGTCTTGCTGGTGGCAGACAGTGATGATCTGTCCTATCACCTCCTCCATCCTCGGTACTTGTGCCACATAGTAAGTAGGATAATCAGGACAGAGTACCACGAGATTCATCCCCCTTATCCTGATACCGTAATGGGTTTCGAGCATATAACGATAGAGATTCTGCTGCACACAGTAATGGTAGAAAGGTGTATCAGGCAGGGTGATGCCGTTTATGCCCGTTCTCCCTCCAAAGGCTGCCACAATAGGCTGGCCCAGAGGATTGACCACCTTGCCGCTCCGCTTCCAGTCATAGATGGTAAACGTGCCGTCAGCCTCCTTGCAGATCAAGTCAATAGTTCCTGCGATGTTCAGGTCGGTGTCATAGACAGGCCATTCCTGACGATAGGGTTTGATCTTGTAATCCTCGATGAAATGGAGGAAATGCTGTTTCTCCTTCTCGATGCTGATCTGTTCCTCTTGCCCTTCGAAACAGAATGTATAGTCTATGTCGAAGAAACCCTGCTGGAAGTAGTGCTCCGTCTGCTCATGCATGAACGTGCCCACTTCACTGGCCATGCACCCGATCCGCCTCCATTTCGTCAGTGACTCCTCGATAGGGATATGGTAGCGCTCCCATTGGCGCTGGGCTGCCGCCTCGGCATCGAATGGCTCGAAGAAATAGGCAATCAGCGAACTGACTGGCAGGAGTTGGGTCTCGCCTTTATACGTATAGATATGTCCCTCCGGCTCAAAGTCGATAAACCGATCCTGTTCATACAGTCCGGCATCCGTGAACCTCTGCATCTTCTCTAACATCTCACTCATCATTTATCACCACCTCAATCTTCCAGGCCGCTCAGGCTGCGGGCGAGCCATACGTCCATCTTGCCAGCGCCACGATGGTTCCAAGCATAATAGGGGATGAGGCGTACGATGACGTCTCGGGCCTCAAGGCGACCGTCAGGAGTGATGCTGGCTTCTTGGGCACGGGCATTGATAGCGGTCACGTAGAACGTGCGGCCGTCGCCCTCTGTGTTCCGGATACCATAGTCTTCCTGTACCTGGAACTGTGGCTGGCTGGCGAGCAGCAAGTGGTGGGTGTTAATGCCTTTCACGTTTTCTCCATCGGCGCAATAGACGATCTGTGACTGACCAACATTGCCTTCAGTATTGTCGGCCCACTCGGCACAATAGACTAACGGTCCGCGCTCCACGGCAATGCGACCACGGTCGTCGGCCACTCTCGGACTGGCGATGACGGTGCGCACAGGCATGTCGAAATGGATGCGAATGATATCACCTTTTTTCCAATTGCGATTGATGGCCAGATAGCCATTCTGCAACTCGCCCGTGACAGGCTGGCCATTGACACTCACGTCGTAACCACAAAGGATATCATCGCTATAGGAGTAAAGGTTGCTCGGCACCACCTGATTCTGCACCCAACCCGGGATACGGATCATCATATTGAACTGTTTGGCCTTGTTTTGCACCACCTTGATGGCAATGTCGCCGTCCCAAGGATACTGAGTAGTCTCCTCCAATGTCACATTCTTGCCATTTACGAGAATGGTGGCGGTATTGGAGGCAAAGAGGTTTACATAGAGGTTATTGTCACGCACGCCGTAGACATAGCCTGGCATCGAGGGAATGAAACGGCAGAGGTTTGACGGACAGCAGGCACAGCCAAACCAAGGCTGTCGGGTCTTCGTGCGGTCGGCATTGAAGGTGTATTCACCATCACTGCTGAGTGGGTTCGGGTAGAAGAACTTTCCGCCATCGACGCTCATGCCGCTGATGACACCATTGTACAGAGTACGTTCCAGACAATCGATATACTTCGCGTCACCATGGAGCAGGAACATACGTTCGAAGAGGTAAACCATTGAGATGGCTGCACAGGTCTCGTTGTAGGCCGTCAGGTTAGGCAGTTCGAAATCCTCACCGAAAGCCTCGCCCCGATGACGGGCACCAACACCTCCCGTCAAGTAATACTTACGCGAGACGATATTCTCATAGATGGTATCAATGGTCTTGATATAGTCGGAGTCACCCGTCAGGGCTGCCACGTCGGCGATACTGGCATACATATACCCGGCACGGACGGCATGGCCCCAGGCCTCAGTCTGTTCAAGGATAGGCTTGTCGCTCTGCGAATAGATATCGTGGATCTTCGTCTTACCACGATAGTCGAGCAGGAACTTGGCCTCATCGAGATATTTCTTCTCACCTGTCAGTACATACAGACGAGCCAGCGCCATCTCCGCTATCTGATGACCAGGCACTACACAGGCCTGACCAGGATTCGGGCCAACCTCCTTAATCACACAATCTGCATATCGACGGGCAATGTCGAGGAACTTTTTCGACCCCGTAGCCTGATAGTGGGCACAGGCTGCATCCACCATGTGGCCGAGGTTATAGAGTTCATGACTCAGCACCTCTTCCACCTCCCAGCGTTGCTTGCCGCTCCACTGATGAGGATGCTTGGGATTGATCGTCCGAGCGGTATAGAGATAGCCGTCGGGTTCCTGAGCCGCCCCCACCACGTCGAGCACGCTGTCGATATAGGCTTTCAGTTTGGCATCGGGATAAGTCTGAAGCACATAACTGGCACCCTCGATGGTCTTATAGACATCAGTATCGTCAAAAGAGAAGCCCATAAACTTAGCGACGTCCCATTCGGGTGTTTGCAATCCTGGGTGTCCAGGATGCTGCAAGGTATAAGCCGCCATCTCAAAGTTCTTGTAACGGTGTTCGCTCTCACATTTCGAGAAAGCCAGAGGAATGGTGACCTCACGGGCAGCCTGAATACGGTCGCCCCAGAATGTGTTCGGCGTAATCTTCACTGCAGTGAACGGAACTTGGGTAAAGGGATACCCACTTTGGGCCATCGCTGCGCCCCATGAGATTGCTACAAGGCAAACTAATGAAAAGAACTTTTTCATACCTTATTTGATTCTAATGATGTTCAAAGAATAGGCAGGAAGTTCCACCTCGACGGTATTACACTCGGGTGACAACTCATGATACGTCGGGGAGATGTTCGTCGGGTTGGGCAGAGAGTTCTCGTCCTCACCATCGTTGGCACGCAGACGGATCAGACTGGCATTCTTCACTTCGAAGTTCTGGATGTTCAGACGGGCCGTCGTGCCTTCCTCCTGCGAGTTCACAATCTTCACGATCAACTCGCCACTCTGCTCGTCGATGGTGGCCGATGAGAACACACCAAGCGAGGTGTTCTGCTTCAGCACCTCGTCGAACACGAGGTCATCGTCGAGCCATGCCTTGATGCTGTCGCCCGCTACGGTCAGGGTTACATCGTACCACTTGCCAGTCTCAACGCTGCCTGGCTTCATGGCCGTCTGGATCTTTCCGCCGCCACCAATCTGCTCGATAGCGTGAGCCGTATTGCCCCATCCGCCGAAGTTTACCCAACAATAATGCTGGGGATCGACATAGTTGAACACGATGATAAAGCCTTCATAGCCATCATCCTTGCGGGCCTTGCACTTGATAGTATAATGATCGCCCACAGATGCCTTGCACATTGCCACACACTGCTCACGGTCGCTGGTCTGCGAGACATAGCCCTCCTGAGCGTTCAGTTTCCACTCACCCGTAATAAACTCAGGCTGTCCGCTCTTCGGCAGCGGGTCGGGATGGGTGAACGAAGCCTGCGTGCCCCAAGTGGCAAAGCCCACGCGGCTTTCCTTCGGGGTGATCTGTTTCTGCTTCATGGCCTTGTAGGGATTGTTCTGAGTGACCTTTACCACCTGCGTACCAATGTTCTGCGGCATCAGCATCTGTACATAATAAGACGGAGTGCCCATTACGCGGTTCGAATTGAAGCGGATCATGTCAGGACGCCACCTCGCATCATTCTCATTGACAAAGATGGGGGCATATGAGTTCAGAGGCACCATATCGGAATTGTTCTCCATACCCATCATATAAACGGCCTCGCCCAAAGCGGCATTCATGTTCCCAAGATCGCCAAAGCCATTGGTCACGGCATACTCGCCTACATAGATCTTCGGACCCTTACGGTCGTAAATATCGTACTTATGGAAAGCATCGGCGAACCAGGCAGGATTCCGATAATAGTGTTCATCGAGCAGATCCACAGGCAGGTCGCTCTCCCACTTCGGGTTATCATCACCCCATGCCACGAGGTTACCAATCAGGTTCATCTTCGGATACTTCTCAAGGATAGCCTTACGGAACTTGTCATAACGCTCGTAGTAACGGTCACTCTGCTGACGCGGATCGGGCTGATTGTTCTCATTACCAATCTCCAGATACTCAATATTGAACGGTGCGGGATGGCCGTTCTTGGCACGTAAGGCTCCGTATTTCGTCGTCACATCGCCATTGGCATACTCCAAGGCAGCGAGGCACTCGTCTATCCAAGGCTGGAGGCTGTCAACAGGCGTCAGGCCACCGTGCCACAGACCGACATTCACCACATAAAGTGGTTTGGCACCAAGATCTTCGGCCATCTGCAGATACTCATGGAAGCCGATACCGTCGGTGGTACGATAGCCCCAGTTCACATTCCAGTGACCGGGACGCTCTTCGATCGGACCGATAGTACGCTCCCAGCGGAAGGCATTCTCAGGCGAAATCTGTCCTTCTACAAAGCAGCCACCTGGGAAGCGCATGAACTTAGGATGCATCTCATAGAGCATCTGGGCGAGATCGGGGCGCAGACCGTTCTCACGGTTCTTGAATGTCGGCGGGAAGAGCGACACCATGTCGAGTTGGATGGTGCCCTTGCCGTCGAAGACCAGAGCAAACTGGGCTTTCGGATCATTTCCGTCACTGGTCAATACGGTGGTGTATTTCGTCCAGTTCTTTCCTGCCGCTACCTCCACATCGGTCGACGCATAGACCTGTTCCCCTTTCGTGTCACAAAGGGTGGCCTTCATAGTACCCTTATACTGTCCCTTCATCCAGAAACTGAGCCGGTAGTTACGGCCCTGTACGGCGTTGATGCCCCAGAAGCCCTCATTTACGAGGCAGACAGGAGCCTGGACCGTAGCGTTAATGGAGAGTTCAAGGGCATTGTCCTGAGCACTGTTCAGCAATTTTATTTTCTTGGAGGGATGGATCAGACGGGTATCGATTGTGGCTCCAGGCGAGGCATACGTGCTCCATGCCTGCATGTCGGCGGGCTGACCGTAATCGGGTCCGTCCTCAAACGAGCGGTTGCGAATCAGTTCGGCATAGATACCGCCATCGGCAGCGTGGTTGATGTCCTCAAAGAAAATACCATAGTGGGTGGGACTGATCTTCGGTCCCCGATTGTTGGTGTCGATGTCAATCGTCACCTGTGCGCTGACGGTCATTACCGCAGTTGCAATAGTAGTCAGTAGTATCGCTCTAACGTCCATAAAATAAAAGATGTATATTTGTTATTTCCAATTTTGTGTGCAAAGATAACACTTTTCTTAAAATAATCTTTGCCATATCAGGGATTTTCTTTATCTTTGCAACAATTATTCACCAATAACCTATTTTCTTATGATGAAACGAACGACCTTCGCTGCCCTTCTCATGGCAGCCACACTGGGTGCCAATGCCCAGAAACCCATGACTGCCCCTGCCGGCGGCAAGGCTATCAGTGACGAACTGATAGGCATCTTCTTTGAAGATATCAGTAGTGCCGCTGACGGTGGACTCTATGCCGAACAGATTCAGAACGGCTCTTTCGAATACTCCCCCGTGGAGCGCGACGGCTGGGGAGCCGGTACCGCCTGGAAGATGATTCGTCCGGGGCACTCCCTCGGTTGGCTGGAGGTGCGCAACGACAATCCCATGCATCCCAACAACGCCACTTATATGCGCCTGAACGTCGAGCGCTCCAAGGAGTATTATGACTATACAGGCTGGAGAGGCTTCGGCCTTCAGAACGACGGTTTTGACGGCATCTCCATAAAGGCCGGTGAGAAGTATGATTTCTCTGCTTTCCTCCGCAATGTAGATGCCTCGGCCAAACAAGTACGCATCGCCCTCGTCGAACTCCAGCAGGGCTGGCCCCCACGGAATCCCAAACTCCTGGCCGATGCCGTGATCGACGTGACAGACAACGCGTGGAAAAAATACGAAGTAGTACTCACGCCCGACAGTTGCTCTAAGAACGCTTCCCTACAGATCCTTGTACTAAACAATGGTGCCGTCGATATCGACGTGGTATCGCTGATGCCCGAGGACACCTACAAGGGGCACGGTCTTCGCAAGGATCTTGCCCAGGCACTGGCCGACCTGCAGCCGAAGTTCATGCGCTTCCCCGGTGGATGCGTGGTGCACGGTGGTGGTGACGGTTTCTGGAACACCTATCGCTGGAAGACCACCCTTGGTCCGAAGGAGCAGCGCCGTCAATTGAAGAACACATGGGGCTACCACCAGAGCGTAGGGCTGGGTTACTTCGAGTACTTCCAGTTCTGTGAGGATCTCGGTATGGAGCCTTTGCCCATCCTGCCCTGTGGCGTGAGTTGTCAGGGAACCAATGGCGGTTGGGGTATGTGGCCCACTCAGGCTCAGGATGTCTGTCCGATGGAAGAAATGGACGAATGGGTGGCTGAAGCCATCGACCTTATCGAATGGGCCAACGGAGATCCTGCTACGAACAAATGGGCGAAGATGCGTGCTGATGCCGGTCATCCCGCTCCCTTTAACCTGAAATACCTCGGTCTTGGCAATGAGGAGAAGATCTCCCCAGAGTTCAATGAGCGCTTTAAATATGTATATGAGCGCGTGACGAAGGCCCATCCCGAGATTGTCATCGTCGGTACAGCCGGCCCAGGCTCTCATCCTGATAATCCCGACTTCCAGAACGGTTGGAAACTCGCCGAAGAGACGGCCATGCCCATCATCGACGAGCATTACTACGAGCCCCGTGACTACTTCCTCAGCAGCCGACAGTACGACTACTATCCCCGCGACCGCAAGACAAAGGTCTATCTGGGCGAGTATGCTTCCAAGGACAAGAAACTTATCGATGCCCTCGCTGAAGGTCTCTATCTGCTCCATGTGGAGAAGAACGGCGATGTGGTCGCCATGACCTCTTATGCGCCTCTCTTCGCCAGGAAGACCAACACGAACTGGAACCCCGACCTGATCTACTTCGATAACGAGCGCCCCTATCTGACTTGCAGTTATTACGTGCAGCAGATGTTCGGACAGTCGAGCGGCAACTATTACTATGGCGACTGTGTGACCATCGAGAATCCCGACAGTGCTCCACGCTGGCAGGGACTGCCCAAAGACCAAAACAGCGGTGACCTGCAGGGTCAGTCGGTGGTGCTCAACACCAAGACGCGCCAACTCTTCGTAAAGATCTGCAATGCCAGCGGTGAGACCAAGAAGGCCAATATCAACCTCAGTCGTTTCGGTCTCAAGAAGATGGCCACCAAGACCGTGCTCTCTGGCAAGGCCGACGATGAGAATAACTACGATGCCCAGCCTATCGTTCCCGTGAAGGAGCAGATCAAGGCCCAGAAGAAGTTCTCGCTCGACCTCGCCCCCTACTCGTTCGTGATGCTCCAATACTCACTATAAGAGACAACTTATGAAGGAACTGTATTTCGCGGACAAGAGCCGCTATGACAATGGGATGGAATATGAGCGCTGTGGACGCTCAGGTGTGTTACTGCCTAAGGTAAGCCTCGGTTTCTGGCATAATTTCGGAAGCGTGGATCCCTACGAACGGAGCCGCGAAATCACTCACTACGCCTTCGACCACGGTATCACCCACTTCGACTTGGCCAACAACTACGGCCCCGTCTACGGCTCTGCCGAGGAAACGATGGGCAGGCTGATGGAGGAAGACTTCCGTCCTTACCGCGACGAACTGTTCATCTCATCGAAGGCTGGCTACGACATGTGGCCTGGCCCCTACGGCAACTGGGGTTCTCGCAAATATCTGATGGCCTCGCTCGACCAGAGCCTGAAGCGGATGAAGATCGACTACGTGGATTTGTTCTACAGCCATCGCTACGACCCCGAAACCCCGCTTGAGGAAACTCTCCAGACCCTTGTCGATATCGTGCGCCAGGGCAAGGCCCTCTATGTCGGTATCTCTAACTGGCCACTCGAACCGTTAAAGTTCGGCTACGACTACCTAAAGGCCCACGACGTGCCCCTGCTTATCTACCAGGGCCGTCTGAATATGCTCGACCGCAAGCCACAGGAGACGGGCATCACGGACTTCTGCGCAGAGAAGGGCGTGGGCTTCATCGCTTTCTCACCTTTAGCCCAGGGACTGCTGACGGACCGCTATCTCAACGGCATTCCTTCCGACAGCCGCATGGCCAAAGAGAAGTTCCTGAAGAGTTCGATGCTCACCCCCGAGTTGCTCGCCAAACTGAAGCATTACAACGATGTAGCCCAGAGCCGCGGGGAGACGCTCGCCGAGATGGCCCTGGCGTGGATCCTCCACCAAAAGGCCGTCACCTCAGTATTGATTGGCGCCAGTTCGACTGCACAATTAGAGAAGAATCTGAAATGCGTCAGTGCCGCTCCCTTCGAAGAAACATTATAGGAAAAGGTATCTGAGCAACACGCAGATGACCATCAAGACTTCTGCCGTCCGATTGATGCGGACGGCAGTTTTCATATCTGCCGTTGAGAGTTCACGGTCGTTCTCGCCGATATAAGGTTTGTCGAAGAGTTCACCGAAATAGTAGTGCGGGCCGCCGAAGCGACAATCGAGAATCCCTGCCAGGGCGGCCTCAGGGTATCCACTGTTGGGACTGGCGTGGCAATGACCGTACTTCGTCACGAATCGTAAAAGAGAAATCCGTCCAAAAGCCAAGACCATCAACAGGGCAGTGAGACGGGCGGGGATATAGTTCGCCACGTCATCGATATGGGCAGCCCAACAGCCGAACTCCTTATAGCGTTCCGTACGATAGCCGATCATCGAGTCGAGCGTATTCACCATCTTATAGGCCAGCATGCCTGGTGTTCCCAGCAGGGCGAGCCAGAACAGCGGGGCTATCACCCCGTCGCTCAGATTCTCTGCCAATGTCTCCAAGGCGGCCTTACGCACTTCCTGGGCAGAAAGTTCAGAGGTATCGCGCCCCACAATGCGGGCCACCTGCCTCCTGCCCTCGTCCAGCGAGCGGTCCAAGGCCAGAAAGACCTCCCGCACTTCACGGATCAGCGTCGTTCCTGCCAGACAATAGAAGATAATGATGACATCGAAGGCTATAGAGAGTGGAGAGTGAAGAGTGAAGAGTAAAGAGTGAAGAAGACAAGTGACGGTGAAGACGAGCACGATGAGGAAGAAAGCCAGCAGGGCACCTTTCAGTTTACGATGCTCACCCTTGTTCAGCCGATGTTCGCCTAAGGCTATCATCTTGCCGAACCACACAATCGGATGCGGCAGACGCGAAGGGTCGCCGAAAACAAGGTCGAGCACCCAACCAATAATCAGTGAGAAAACTCCGTTCATAACTGGTCCATCAAAGTTGAACTGGCGATGAGCGTGAGATAGACAGACAGTTCAACGAGCAGACAGACGGCACCGCAGCAGTCACCTGTATAACCGTGGATCTTGCGCCAGATAAGCAGGTAGAGAAAATACATCACGAGAGCCGGGATGAAAATGAGCGCCTCCCAGGCAACACCCGTGTACCAAATGAACAAGGCCATCGGCAACAGCCCCTGTACCGCCAGACTGATACCATTAACCACCGACATCTTCCGATAGACCACCTTTGCCTTGGCCTCCTCTTCTCGACGGGCATAAGGCATCATCGACACCATTTGGGACGTCAGCATCTTAGCGTAGGGGTCAGCCGCCAGTATCGTCAGAGCCGCCAGTCTGGGGGGCAGCCAGCCTAAACAGTAGAAGAGCAGAAGCAGATAAAGAATCAGGCCGATGACACCGTAGGTTCCGATATGTGAGTCTTTCATGATGGCGAGAATCCGTTGGCGGTCGTTGCCACCGCCTCCAAAGCCGTCGAAGAAATCGGCCAGTCCGTCTTCGTGGAGGGCACCCGTCAACAAAATACGCACCGTGATGGCTATCACTACGGAGACTGATGTGGGAAACACCTGTGCTGAAAGCCAAAGCGTAGCGGCCATGACGCCACCCGTTAGCCAACCCACAAGAGGCCAGTGCTCAACGACGGTCTGATAGCATTCTTTGGGCGGCTCATGCAGTCGCCAAAAAGGCAGGCGGGTGAAGAAAATCAGTGCCGCCCAGACGCGGTCATACCAGTGGGTCTGGTCGATATTCACTTCCATAGGCTACCGATTTCCCTCCTTCCAAACCTTGTATTGTTTAATGGCCTCCACAAGCACGTCGTCCTCCTCTGGTGTCCGTGCCGTCACACGGAAGCAGTGGTTGTCGAGTCCTCTGAAATTGGAGGCATCACGAATCAGTATGCCATGCGTGTCGACGAGCCAGTTCTTCAGTTCCGTCGATTCGCCAAAGTCCATATTCACCAGCATAAAGTTCGTACCCGTATCCATCACCATCAGTCCTTCGATAGCCGACAGCATTTCCTGTAGTCGCCTGGCCTCTCTCAGATAGTCTTCCAGGTTAGGAATCATCTTCACATCGTTTTCTATCAGGAACCTCCCGGCTTCGATAGCCATCGCATTCACTGTCCAGGGCTGGCGTATCTGACGCAGACGGTCAATGATAATGGGTGAACTAAAGATATAGCCCAACCGCAGACCAGGAATACAGTATTTCTTAGAAAGAGAGTGAATCAGCAGCACGTTGTAGCAGTCTGTCATCTCCTTGGCTTCCAGCGTCGGACTCAGTGTATAATCGGCATACGACTGATCCACCACATAGAGATAGCGGGGATGCTGACGGATAATGTGGTTCAAGAGATTCTTCATCAATACGTTACCTGTCGGATTATTCGGATTACAAAGCCAGTAGAGACGATCCTCTGGCAGCACCTCAAGTTCGTCGGCAGAGTCGTAGGATATCAGATGCCGATAGGCTTTGCAGGCATCCTCATACTCATTGAACGTAGGCTGCGGAATCACTGATGCCCAGCCTTCATAGAGTTGTGCAATCAGATAGATGGCCTCATTGGCACCACTGGTTATCATGACTGAATTCTCCGGTACACCTAGATGGTTGGCCAGTATTTCCTCCAATGCATGCGGTTGTGGTTCAGGATAATGACTCACCACATCGAAGTGTTGCATCAGATGCACCTTCAATTCAGAAAGGTCAGCCCCGCTATAGACATTGGAACTGAAATTCATCTTTATCTTCTCGCCATATCGAAAGGCGTCGTCACCATGTCCGTATATCATACGTTTTTAATTATTCCTGATTATCCTAATGGCCAGTGTCTCTGCGTCGAAGGTGATACCATCGCGCTCGATGAAACGGCCGAGAGCACCCTCCTGGGCCAGTTGCCGTGGTGAGCCGATGGCCACAGCCTCTCCACGGTTCATCAGCCAAATCGTGTCGGCCAACTGTAAAGCCAGTTCCACGTCGTGGGTAGAGAGGAAGATGATCTTTCCTGCCTCACGGCTGATACGCCGCAACAATTGCAGCACTTCCACCTTACTGGGATAGTCGAGGAAAGCCGTCGGTTCGTCAAGGTAGATGACGGGCGTCTGCTGGGCCAGGGCCTTTGCAATCATCACCTTCTGTCGTTCGCCGTCGCTCAGTGTATGTACCATCCGTCGGCTCAAGTCCTCGATACCTACTAGGGCGATGGCCTTATCCACCACGTGCAGGTCTTCCTTTGAGTAAGTCCCCCAAAAGCCTGTGTAGGGTGAACGCCCCAGACTCACCAGTTCGCGCACCGACATGTTCCTGACATCAGGCTTCTCGGTCAATACCACACCGATCCTACGACTCAGTTCCTTGTCGGTATAGGTGGAGAGTTCACGCCCTTCAATGAGAATCTCACCTCCGGTTTTAGGCTGGAAGGCAGAGAGCGTACGCAACAGCGTTGACTTTCCCACACCGTTGGCACCCAGCAGACAGGTCAGTTCCCCGCTACGGATGGCCCCACTGATACCTCCAGCCACCGATTTCACACCATGTTTCGTCTGATAGCCGATGCCAAGATTCCTGAGTTGTATGCTGTCTCTTTCCATCTCCATTCTTTCAGATATCAGGCCTCCATCTCAATATGGTAACGTGGTCTGTGTTTTACCTCAATATAGATCTTTCCGATATAATTACCAATGACACCCAGCGAAATGATGACAATGCCACCAATAAGCCATAGTGACACCATTAGGGAAGTCCAACCTTGTACGACTCTGTCCACAATATAAGAATAGAACACCCACCCCAGCATACCTAATCCGATGAGCAGACAGATAATACCGCTCAGGAAAATAACCGAGATCGGTTTGACACTGAAGGATGTAATGCCGTCGATAGCAAATGACAGCATTTTCCCAAAGGGATACTTGCTTTCTCCTGCGAACCGCTCAGCGCGGTCGTAATAAACCTTCTTCACAGGATAGCCTAACAGCGGAACCAGACCACGGAGGAACAAATTCCGTTCGGAATACTGGCATAACTCGTCAACAGCACGACGGCTCATCAGGCGATAGTCTGCATGGTTATAGACCGTATCAGCCCCTAAAACAGCCATCAGGCGATAGAAGAAGAGTGCAGTTGTACGCTTGAAGAAAGTATCGGTCGTACGCTCCCTGCGCACGCCATAGACAATATCCGTCCCTTCCAGATAAGCATCCACCATCGCCACAATGGCATTGACATCGTCCTGCAGATCGGCATCAATGGTGACAATGGCGTCGGCCCTGTCCTTAAAAGTCTCCATGCCTGCCATCAAGGCATTCTGATGTCCGGCATTATGAGCCAACTTCAAACCATGCACCTGCTCACTTCCTTGCTGAAGTTTGAGAATGAGTTGCCATGTGGTATCCTTTGAACCGTCATCCACATAGGCGACAAAACTCTCCTTCATGATCTTCGACTTGGCAGTCAAATCCTTCAACAGCCCTGTAAGACGCGTATTGGTCTCTGTCAACACGGCTTCCTCATTGTAGCACGGTACAACGATTACCAGTCTGGGTGGGGTATTCACAATACTCATACGGCTTTCTCTACTTGTTTACTTTATATAGTTTCTCTGCCTTTTTCTCAAGCCTTCCCGTAGGGACCAGTTCATCCATAAAATACGAGGCTCCGTAGTGATTCGAGGCTGAAAGGAGATAGAGATCACCACCCTGAATGTGTGAAGACACACTGTCGAGATAGGACACCAGTTGCTGTTTATCCGTCAACGCCTTTGGCATAACAATCCGCCAGAAGTGGAGATCGTGCCGCGGGCTGGTCAGCGTATAACAATAAGTCTCCGGCATCTTCTCCATCCGATGGTAATGGTATTGTTCTGTCATGAAGTCGTATGAAATCGGTGCCGACACACCCCATTCCAAGGTCAGGATGTTCGAGGTGGGCACAGTATCAAGCACTGTCTTCTGCTGCTGCCGCCAATCGCCGATGATTTCCTTAATGCTCCGGATATACCAAGGGTAGAACACATGACCCGTCAACAACATATTCTCGTCGTTGGTGACCAGTTGGAAGCCGGCGCCGATGCCCAGTTCATAACTTGTGCCGCCACGCTCCGTATAGTAGAGGGGTTTTACAATACCCACCTTACTGAGTGGATTGACATTAAACCAGGGCAAACTCAGGTTACTCTTACGCACGGAAACGGTCATGAAGAGGATAAAGCCAAGCAGCACGAACCATTTCAGCACGGGCCAACGGCTTAACCATTGCTCAAGCCGTTGCAATGCATAGACACCGGCAATAATGACGAAGGGTGCATTGTAGAGGAAATGCTTCGAGGCATTGCCAAACAGCACATAGACACTATGCAACAGGATGACGGGTACCAAGATTAGGAACAGCGTCTTCCAGAGTTTTTTGGCAATGATGACACCCAGGCCGACAGGCATCAGCAGGAAATACGCCAACGAGTAGAAGCCCGTGATGGAAAGAATGCGCTCCGTGGATGTAATGATGAAGTTCCACTTCTGATAGGCCCCATAGGTGCCCAAGGCCTGGGCTCCCATCAACCAGAAGAAGAACAGGCCTATCACCACGACGACTCCTGCATAGACAGCCGAGACGCCCAAAGCCTTTTTGAACGACTTACCCTCGAAGACCAACATAGGCAATACTGTGGGGAATACGATGACGATGTCTAGCCGGAAAAGTACGGCAAGACATAGTAACAGGCCTGAAAGTGCATAGCGTTCCTTACTGATCATGATCAGGGCCCAGATAAAACAGGCTGCCGCAGGAATTGCCGAATTGGGATACATGGCGATGGCATAGATTTCCGGCAGGAGCATAGTGGCAATCAGGATTCTCGTCTTGGAGGCTTGGGTGACATGCTGGATAAATGCCATACTGCCGAATAGGAATATCAGGCTCGCCACAACCGTCATCACACAATAGATTTGCTCACAAGTAAAGAAAGGCATCAGATGCTTCAAGGACACTATCATGATCGTTATCAGCGGTTGCATCCGGTACTCGTATGAATAAATCGGGGGGAATGACCAGCCCTCACGATACATGATGTCACAGCCAAGGATGATTTCCTGCCCATCGGTCTCGTAAGCCCGAAGCGGGAAGATACCATAAAACATCCATAGGATAAAGAGCGTCAATAGTATTGGATAGGAATACCTGTCGACGAATTTATAGGCTATCGTTAAAGTATTGTTCATATCTGTCTCCAAACCGTTTGCTACAAAACATGTGCAAAGATAATACTTTTTTTTATTTGTCGTACATCTTTCCTTACTTTTTTGCCAAAATCCCCCATCATTTAGGGAATAAACGGATAAACTACCCTATGTCGAAGAGATGAGCGACCAGAATCTTCAAACCAATAACCAACAGGATGATGCCCCCCAGAAGTTCAGGCTTCAGACGCTGGGCAATACTGCGGCCGAAACGCACGCCCAAGACATTGCCAAAGATGCTGAACAGGAAGGAAACTATACCTATTATAATTAATGGTAGCGTAAGCATCGACAACTGGTTGTAGCCCATACAGGCAAAGGAAATGCCGACGGCCAGAGCGTCAATGCTCGTGGCGACAGCCAGCAACAGTTGAGTGCGGAGATTCCGGGGATCAAAGGAGGGTTCCTCCTTATCGTCGAACGATTCCTTCACCATCTTTCCGCCGATAAAGGCCAGCAGTCCAAAGGCAATCCAGTGGTCGATGGCCTCCAACTGCGCACTGAAATGATTGGTGGCAAACCAGCCTATCAACGGCATCAGCGCTTGGAAAAAACCAAAAAGAAAAGCCATGCGAACGACATAGTACTTTTCACTTTTCACTTTTCCCTTTTCATTTCTGACAATCACCCCACTGACAATGGAAACCGTAAAGCAATCCATTGCCAACGCTACGGCCAATAGCCAGATATCTAACTGGTTCATATCGTATTTGTTTATCTATTTCTAATACTTTGGCTGCAAAATAACAACATTTTTTTGAGATAACCAAATTTTTTCCTATCTTTGCAACATCATTACAACAATAACTAAAACGGTTCGCATGAAAAAGTTACTATTCTTTGCATTGCTCGCAGCCACTGCCCAAACGGCATTGGCGGAGCAGGTGACGATCCAGACCAAGAACACGACGATGGTTCTGAACGTGGACGAAGGAAAACAACCACAGTATGTGTATTACGGTGCCAAACTGAGCGACAACGACCTGCAACACTTGCAGGCTGCGACGGGTGGACGAATGGACGCATACCCTGCCTATGGTCTGAACACCCCTGCCGAGGCCGCTATCGCCATGCGCCATGCTGACGGCAACATGTCGACAGCCCTTTATGCTACGGGCCAGGTGAAGCAGGAAGGCATGATCACCCGCATCCCCCTGAAGGATCCCGTATACCCCATTACCGTAAACCTCTGCTACATGCCTCGCCCAGAGGTGGACATGATCGAGGTCTGGACGGAGATAGAGAACGGCGAGGCCAAGCCCGTCACACTGACGCAGTTTGCCTCCATCTGTCTGCCCATCCGTCGCGGTGACGTGTGGCTCAGCCACTTCTACGGTTCCTGGGCCAACGAGGCCCGTCTCGTAGAGGAGCCTCTCCTGCCCGGTGAGAAGGTTATCAAGAACAAGGATGGCACCCGCAACTCGCATACCGACCACGCCGAGGTGATGTTCTCCCTCGACGGCAAGGCCCGCGAGAACGCTGGCGACGTCATCGGCGCTGCCCTCTGCTACAGCGGTAACTTCCAACTGAAGATCGACACCGACGATACGGAGTACCACTATTTCTTCGCCGGCATCAACCCCGACAACTCGGAGTATCATTTGAAGAAGGGTGAGATCTTCTGCACGCCAAAGGTGGCGCTGAGTTTCTCAAAGTGCGGTCTCTCTGGTGTCAGCCGCAACTTCCACAAGTGGGGCCGCCAGTACATGCTGGCCCACGGTGACAAGGAGCGTAAGATCCTGCTGAACTCGTGGGAAGGCGTCTACTTCGACATCAACCAGGCTGGCATGGACCAGATGATGGGCGACATCGCCTCGATGGGCGGTGAACTCTTCGTGATGGACGATGGCTGGTTCGGCGACAAGTACCCCCGCAAGACCGACAACTCCTCACTGGGTGACTGGGTGGTCGACAAGAACAAACTGCCCGAGGGCATTGAGGGACTGCTGCGCGATGCCAAGAAGCATGGTATTAAGTTCGGCATCTGGATTGAGCCGGAGATGACCAACAGTGTCTCTGAACTCTATGAGGCCCATCCAGACTGGATCGTGAAGGCCCCGAAGCGCGATGCCGTCTTGGGTCGTGGCGGCACGCAACTCGTGCTCGACCTGTCGAATCCCAAGGTGCAGGACTTCGTATTCTCCATCGTGGATGACCTAATGACGAAATATCCTGAAATCGACTATATCAAATGGGATGCCAACATGCCGATTCTGAACCATGGCTCACAGTATCTGACGATGAACGACCAGAGCCACCTCTATATTGAGTATCACCGTGGCTTCGAGAAGGCCTGTCAGAGGATTCGCGCCAAATATCCCGATCTCACCATCCAGGCCTGCGCTTCAGGTGGCGGACGTGCCAATTGGGGTGTGCTGCCCTACTTCGACGAGTTCTGGGTATCCGACAACACCGATGCTCTCCAGCGCATCTACATGCAATGGGGCACCAGTTATTTCTTCCCCGCCATCGCCCAGGCCTCGCACATCTCCGCTACGCCCAACCACACCGTCTTCCGTACCACGGCCCTTAAGTATCGCATTGACGTGGCCATGAGCGGACGTCTCGGCATGGAGATCCAGCCCAAGAATATGACCGACGATGAGAAGGCCCTCTGCCGTAACGCCATCAGCGAGTACAAGCAGATTCGCCCCATCGTGCAGTTTGGCGACATCTACCGCCTCGTCTCGCCCTACGACAAGAAAGGTCTGGCCTCGCTGATGTACGTCGACGAAGCCAAGTCAAAGAGCGTCTTCTTCTGGTGGAAGACTGAGTCGTTCCAGAACGAGCATCTGCCCCGTGTGAAGATGGCAGGACTCGATGCCAAGAAAATGTATAAGGTACACGAGTTGAACCGCATCGACCTGAAGCCGCTCGACATCGAGGGCAAATCGTTCTCAGGTGAATACCTGATGAACCACGGTCTCGAAGTGCCCTACCGCAACGAGCCCGAGTGGTCGAAGAAGAACGACTGGTCGAGCCGCGTGCTCTACCTCGAGGCAGAATAACTACAGTACTGCGTCGATGGGTGAGCGGAGGAAGTCGACAAGGAGCCAGCCGTTGTAAACCCACAGATAACAAGTCAGTGCAAGAACCGACAATTGGAGGGCCTTGTGCTGACTTCCTTTTGTAGCCTGGAAGGCATAGGCGACGGAGAGAGGAAGGACAAAGAGCCAATGGGGCGCCATGATGAAGATCTCGTTGATGCCAAAGCCGAGGATCAGGTGGATCACCATGTCGAAGCCGAAGAAGGAAAGGGCGAGCCAGAGGAAACGATTCCGACGGCCACACCAGATGCCGATGGCAGCCAACAGGAGGATGACGGCCTCGACGACATAACTCCACACCCACTCGTACTTCACAAAGACAGGACGGAACACGAGCGTATCCTCCAGAAAGTGCTGGCGATGGAACTGGATGGTCTCGCCAAAGAGGTTCTCGTAGATGGTCTCCAAGCGCGAGGTCGTCACATCCGTCCACTTCAGGTAGCCCTGCTGCTCTATCGGCTTGCCCGTCTTAGCGGCCTGGCGCTTGAGCACCTCTGCCCTCTTGGCCTGCTTAGTCTGATAAATCTTCTGCTGCTCGGGCGTCATCCGCGCGACATACTCGGCTTCCAACCGCTGTTTTGCAGCCTTGACCTCCTGCTTGGCTTTCTCCCTTGGCTGCACAAAGACATGGTCCTGCCACATCGCTATGCCCCAAAGCAAGGCTGTGGGCAGGAAGACGGCCAGCAGCAGGTACTTCGGACGGAAGAATGCCTTGCCGTTGACGAAGAAGCCTGAAAGGAAGGTCTTGATGCCATTGCTGAGCGTCACGCCCGCCGTGATGAGGAAGAGCAAGGTCGACTGCCACCAAGTGAAAGTCCTGCCAGCCTGCAGGAACTTGCCTGAGATGTAAAGCGTCAGCATCAGCAGGAACATGGAGATGGTGAAGTGGTCGGGTACCAGTACCGACAGCATGATGTAGGCGAACGAGAAATAGAAGGCCGACAGCAGTGTGGCATCGTAATGGCCCAACTGAATCACCTCGCGGTTGATCCTATATAAGAAAAGGTAGGAATAGAGCGAACTCAGGATCAGGGGCACCGCCACGATATACTGTACACAGTTCACGCCGAAGACAGCCGTCAGTCCCTGATTAAGCAGCCAGAGCGGCCAGATCATAAAGGCCAGCAGCGGATGTCGCACCACATTATAGACCGTATCCCAGTCGGTCACACCCAAATAGGTCAGCGGATCGTATCCCGCCAGGTGGAACTCTCGCTCGAACACCTTCCAATAGGGGCCGAAGCCCTCCTGCATGAAGAGGTCGTGCATGCGATAGATAAACAGGGCATTGAAGGCGATGATAACGACTAACGCCACGGCGGCCTGGATGCGCTCCTCGGGCCTGATCTTGAAAATCCTGAATGGGTTCATAGGCGAAACGGTTTATAATGGGCCTCATCGGCAAAAGCCAGCAACTCCTTGTCGCCGCGACTGTCGCCGTAGGCTGTCAGATGATAGTCTTTTCGGTTCGGATAGAGGGCCAAGATGCGGCTCACCTTCTCCTGGCCGTAGCAGTTAGGGGTGAGGAATCGGCCCGTCAGTTGTCCGTCGGCCACCTCAATCTGTGTGCCAAGCACACTTACTTGTGGGAAAAAGGGCTGCACCCAGTTGTCGATACTCGCACTCACAATCAGCACCTCGGCCCCTTCTGCCCGCGCCTGCTCGACGGCTCTCATGCCCTCAGGCCGCAGTAGATGACGGTTATCGGCCGCAAATTGCTGGCATAGACGATCGAAGGTCTCAGTCTCCATACCCTTGAAGAAATAGGAGAACACACGCTGCTTCGCCTGCCAGTTGGGATAGAGGCGAAGTTTCATCAGCACCAGCAGATGGGCGTGGCACAGGAAGCCCCATAGGAAAGCCTGCGTGCCCTTGGCGTAACGGATGAAGGCCAACAGCGTGTCACGCGTCGTCAGCGTCCCGTCGAAGTCAAAGGCACAGATCTTTTTCATAACTTCGGACTGGGTATCTGGTCGATCAGTTTCTTCACAAGCCAAGAGACGACGAGCGTCGCCACGACATAGAGTAGCAGGCCCGCATACATATCATCACGGATATAGGGCCTGACGAAGATCTTGCGCACCAACGGGTGCATCACGAAGATAACGGCAGAGATATTACCCAGCCAGAGGATATAGGGCATGAGCGACTTGGGTATCAGTTTCACCAAGGCAATCGTCCCTATGACGATGAAGACAGGCACCCACAGCCAGAGGTGAGGCGTGAAAAACGAAAACAGGAACGCAAGGATTACACAGGGGGTCAGGAACGTTGTGTAATTTTGCGGGAAATTACACAACGTTCCTGACCCCCTGTGTAAACGGGCGAAGAGGACGCCGAGGCCGAAGGGCAGCATACCGCCGACGAAGTTATAGCGCAGACGCTCCAACGTCTCCATATCGTCCAGATACCACACCTGCCACAGCCAGCAGACGGCAATCAGAGCCACGACAACGCCCCAGTGGCGCCAGCGATAGAACACCAAGCGATAGAGCAGATAGAGTTGCAGCGTGACGCTGAAATACCAATAGGGCCCGGGCCACACGACCTCCGAGGGGTGCTCGAAGAAATTGGCAAACATACCCAGCATGCCAACCACCTCCAGCCACGTATAGCGGTGCATGCCTGGCGTGATGGCATCGAACATCACAAAGAGCACGAATCCCACGATGAAGATGCGGAACAACTTCAGGTAGTTATAGCGGAAGAATCGCCAGATGCCCACCTCGGGCAGAGAGTCATACTTCATCACCAGGCCGAAACCACTGAGGAAGAGGAACACGGGCACACCGTAATGTCCGAAGAAAGAGATCAGATGCATGGGCAGGAACTCGTCTGGCTGCTGGATCACCGCCCAGAGCCTGTCACACTTCCACTGCTGCCACGTGTACTCGTTCTCACGGACGATATCTTTCAGCCAGTGACAGTAGTTGTGGAGCATAATGCCCAGGATGGCAATGCCCTTCATCGCCGTACACTCCTCCCGTGTCAGAAATTCTTCACTCTTCACTTTTCACTCTTCACTTTATCGTAGTCCGTCGTCCCTTTCAGGATACGCGGACGCTTCATGTCGTAGTCAGGACTGATGACATTGTAGGCATCACGGTAGTCCTTCGTATAGATTCCTCCCAGATAGAGCAGCAGATGGGGCAGACAGTCGGTCATCATCGGACGGTCTTTCGCAGCCTGTATCGCCATCCAGCCGTAGGGATGGTTCTCCCTGTATTTCGGCGAGCCCCATATCCAGAAAGGAATCTCGAACTCCTCGCGTGCCAGACGGTAGTCGATGTTAGAGGTATGCATCCGTCCGTACATATAAGGACGGCCATTGTAGATCTCCTCGCCGTGATCGGCCATGTAGATCACCACCGCATCTTTGTCGGCGAATTTCTCTGTGATGGCAGCCACGATGGAGTCGTTATAGAGGGTGGCATTGTCGTAGTCGGCCACGATCAGTTTTTGCTTATGCGTCAGGTCAGGACGGTCGTACATCGGGGCCAGCAGGTGCTTGCGGCTCCACTGCGGATAGCGCGACTTGTACATCACGTGCTGTCCCATCAGGTGGAGGATAATCAGGTTGTGCGCCTGATCCTCCTTCTTCAGGTGGTCGTACTCCTCCAGCACGCCCTCATCGAAGCGGTGCAGGCGCTCATTGCGGGTATCAAACTGGGCCTTGCTCAGTTCGGGGTTGTTCAGGAAGAAGCCGCCACTGAAGTCATAGACCGCCTCGCCCGCCTCTGGCAGGAACTGGTTGGTGATAAACGTCACGTGGTAGCCCGCCTTGCGGAATACCTCAGGGAATAGCGGATAATCGCACCACTGGCCCGAATCGCCGACGGTATGGAGCGACAGCACGTTCTTGAACACATAACTTGTCAGGTTCCACGGAGCCACCACATCGGTAAAGGGCACCAGCGTCCCCTCCTTTGCCATCGCCACCTGACGGGGTGTCGTCGGCATGTTGTAGCCATAGAGTTGGGAGTGGTGCTTGTTGTAACTCTCACCGATCACCAGCACGATGTTCGGCACACGGAAGGTGCAACTGTCTACCACAATCTCGTCCTTCACCGTCAGGAGCGGTTCCAACTGTTCCGTGGCGAGACTGTTGGCATAGATACTGAACACCAGGCGATAGACGGGCAGGTAGAGTTCTGCCTTCGGCTTCTGCGTCAACTGGTGCTCCACCTCGCCGATGGTATTCTTCGTCATGAGTTTACGGATAGCCCCCTTGTTCATTTGGCACTCGTCCCAGGCGTGCACCAGCAGCAGGGCGACGCCGATGCCCAGAATACACCTGCAGCCCGTCCCCACGAAGTTCATCACCACGGGATTCAGTTTCGGCAGGATGATGCGCCTCTTCATACGGCCTACCACCTTGCGGGCAATCGTCCAGAGGATATGCGCCAGCAGGATGAGCAGTATATAGCCTACCGGCGACGTGAGGACATCCCAACTGAGATAGCCTGACAGGAACTCCCCGGCCTCCTGGCTGTTGGTTTCTCCCACCAGCATCAGCATCGTCGGCGTCAGCGTCGACTCGAAGCGCACGTAGCAGTACATATCCGCGATGGCTGTGCCGTATAAGATGATGTATAAGGGAATCCTTACCCAGAAGCGGACCTTCCTGGGGAAGAGCATCAGCAGGGCACAGACGATATAGAGGTCGAAGAACAGTTCGAGGGTCGACAGGTCGTAAGGCTCCGCTCCCTTCACGTGGAGGGGAATCTCCACCTGCGTACACACCCAGCCCAGGACGAACATAAACACGAAGAAGACACCGTTGCGCTGAATCGGCGCAAACAGCCACCCTATCCACTTGAATATATTCAGTCGTCTAAGCATAATAGCCGTTCTTCAGGATGATTCGCTCCACAGCCCTCGGCACCAGGTCACCGATAGGCTCGCCCTCTCGGATCCGTCGCCGGATCTCCGTACTCGATATATCGATAAAGCCTTCGTCGCCAGGCGTACGGGTATAGACCACAATCTCAAAGTTCGCCTTGATATCCTCGGCGCGATACCAGCGGTCGAAGTGCTCCCAGTTGTCGCCGCCGATCATCAACACGAACTCGCGGTCGGGATAGTCCCTGCTCAGGGCCTGGAGCGTGTTCCACGTATACGACGGTTTCGGCAGGTGCATCTCATAGTCGCTCACGCGGATGCCCTTAACATTTCTCAGGGCTGCCCTCGCCATCGCAAGGCGTGCCTCGTCGTCGAGCAGGTCAGCACTCTGCTTCAGCGGATTCTGCGGCGACACCATCAGCCACACCTCGTCAAGCCCCGCCTTTTCCTTCAGTTGTCGGGCCAGCGAGATATGTCCGTTGTGGATGGGGTTGAACGACCCGCCGAAGATGCCTGTCCTTATCACTGTTCCAAGAACTTCTGAATAATCTCCAGGGCGTCAGCCTCAGCGTAGTCAAGGATGTCGTTGATGACCACCTTGTCGAACTTCTCGGCAAAGGTCAGTTCGAACTCCGCACGGGCAATGCGCTGGTCGATGACATCGGGCGCGTCCGTAGCCCTGCGCTCCAGCCGACGGCGCAGTTCGTTGATCGATGGGGGCTGGATGAAGATGCTCAGCGCCTCATCGCCATAGTAGTTCTTGATGTTCACGCCACCCTTCACGTCAACGTCGAACACGACGTTCTGCCCAGCCTCCAACTGCCGTTCCACCTGGGCCTTCAGCGTACCGTAGAAACGGTCCTGATACACCTCCTCGTACTCCAGGAACTCTTCGTTCTCAATCCGCTGACGGAACTCCTCAGGCGTAATAAAGAAATACTCCACGCCATTCTGCTCCGTCCCTCTCGGTGCCCGCGAGGTGCAGGATATCGAGAACGCCAGATTCAGTTCCCTGTGCTCCTTCATCAGCCAGGAGATAATCGTCGACTTGCCCGTCCCCGACGGTGCCGAAAAAATAATCAGTTTCCCTCTTCTCATTCTTACAATGCGTTTAGCACTTGTTCCTTAATCTGCTCCAGTTCGTCCTTCATCTTGACGACGATGTTCTGCATCTCCGCCTGGTTCGACTTTGAGCCCGTGGTATTGATCTCGCGGCCCATCTCCTGAGCGATGAAACCGAGTTTCTTGCCCTGTCCGGCAGGCTCGTTCATTGTGTCGCGGAAATACTTCAGGTGGTTGGTCAGTCGCTGCTTCTCCTCACTGATGTCAAGTTTCTCGATGTAGTAGATCAGTTCCTGCTCCAGACGGTTGCGGTCGTAGTCCACACCCGGGATCTGCTGCAGCCCGTCGACGATACGCGCCTTGATCTTCTCCACGCGACTCTGTTCGAAGGGTACGATCTCGCCCAGCAGGCGCTCGATATTGTCGATCTTCTCCGTGAACTTCTTCTGCAGGGCGGCTCCCTCCTGCTTACGGAAGTCGGTGAGGGCCTTCAGGGCCTCCACGACAGCCTGTCGCACACAGGCCCACTCCTCCTCGTCGAGCACCTCAGTGTCCGTCTTCGTCAGCACGTCGGGCATGCGCAGCAGGGTGTAGAACCAGTCCTCGGGCACGGGAATACCCGTCTTCTCGGCGATGCCCTTGATCTGCTGGTAGTAATTCTCCACGAGGGCTGCATTGATGGGCGTGGCGTCCACCAGCGTGTCCTTCTCAATCCACACACTCATGTCGACCTTGCCGCGGATAAGGGCCTCGGCCACCATCTGGCGCATCTCCATCTCCTTCTCACGGTAGAGGGGAGCGATGCGGGTGTTCAGGTCCAACTGCTTCGAGTTGAGCGACTTAATCTCAACGTTGATTTTCTTCTCTTTATAGGCCACGACCGCCTTGCCGTAGCCCGTCATTGACTGTATCATATAAACCTTAACTATTGCTTTTTGCCTGCAAAGATAGTGCAAATAGCGTGAAAAACCAAATATATTCCGGTTTTTCTGACGTTTAGGCCGTTTAGTTGATGGCTACAATCCTGCCAAAGCCGTTCCAAGGCGCCGTTGTCTGATATGCCCCGACGGCAGAAGCCGGCACGTGGAGCGTCGACTTGTCAATGGGGACATTCTCGAAGATGCCATCCGCATCGAAGGCGTAGGGAAGTACGGGAACCGTCTCGCCATAGCAATAGACCTCCCTCAGTGCATCACAGTTCCTGAAGGCCCCTGAATCAATCGTCGTCAGACTGCCGGGAAGCGTCAGGGTGACCAACAGACTACACTCCGAGAAAGCATCGATACAGATACGGGTCACGCCCTCAGGCACTTCGAAAGTCTTCAGTCCCGTACATCCCTTGAAGGTGCCCTCTGGTATCGTGGGGAGAGGCCAACTGACCGCAGCCAGGCTCTTGCACTCGGAGAAGAGCAGCGCCCCGACCTCTTCGACACTGGCGGGGACGACGGCGGATGTCAGGGCAGTACAGTTTGCGAAGACTCCCCTTCCCATCGACCTGAGGGAATGGGGCAGCGTCAGACCTGCCAGGCTGACACAGTTATTGAAGGCATGCGGCGCAATATGCACGACACCCTCTGGAATGGTCACAGCCGACAACTTGAAACAATGGGCAAAGCACTCTTCGGGCAGGGTCGTCAGGGACTCGGAGAGCGTCACCGAAATGAGACTGGTACACCCCGTGAAACACCGCCAGCCGATCTTGCTGACACGATTGGGGATGGTGACTGACACCAGGGAGGCACAGCAGAAGAATGCACTCGCCTCTATCTCCTCCACACTCTCCGGGATGGAGATGGCCGCCAGCGACGAGCAGTTGGAGAAAGTCTCGCCCCTGATCACCTTGAGACGGGCTGGCAGCGCCACCTCCCGCAGCGCATAGCACATCATAAAGGCCCGCCCACCTATCTCCTTGACGCTCTGGGGAATCCTGACGGAACGCAACTTCTCACAAGCCATAAAAGCCTTGTCCGCAATCCCCTCCACCCTGTAGGTCATGCCCTCATACACCACTTCCTCGGGAATCACCACGTCGCCGGCGTAATAGATATCACCCGCAGTGACGACGGCCACCCCGGTCTCTGGCGAAAGACGGTAGCAAAGGCCGTCAATCCTGGCATCGAAGGGATCATGGACCAGTCGTTCCTCCACGACTTCCACATCATCAGAACAGGCCACCGCCAGCGTAGCGACAGCCGTCAGCACAAGCAGTGCCCAAAGGGATCGTATACTCTTCATCATCATTGTTGTTTCATCTTGATCGTTTTTCTGCTCGCTGCGTCTCCGCATCCTTCTTGTCACGATAGGTGCGACGCACCTTCTGGCCGCCAAGCGACCAGGTAGCCGTCAGACTGACGAGGTGCGCATGGTGGTTGGTATGCACCTGTTCCGTAAACCAACAGTAGGAGCGGGTGAGGTCGGTCACATGCTGGTGGAACGGATCATGGGCCGTCAGCGAGATTTTCAGGCGGTCGCCCAGCAGGGAATAGCGCAGGGCGAAGGAGGCATAGCCGTAGGCCCCCAGGTCCGCCATCTTCTCCAGTTGGCGGAACCAATGGTCGTAGCGGGCATTCAGCAACAGCGTATGCCGGCGGTTCAGGAAGATATCGGCAGAGAGGGCGACGGACTGTCCCCAGCCGTGCAGGGGATGTTTGTTGGCATTGAAGGTCTCGTCCTCATTCCAGTCGAAGTCGGGGTCGAAGGACTCTCCATGATAATAGTAGATATTGCCTTCGAGGGCAGCGTCCATCAGGGAGCCTAAGCGATGCTGGTAGCGCAAGTAGACGCCTGTCTGGTATTCCTCCAGCCTGTTCTCCGGCCTGGTGGTCTGGTTCTCCAAGATGTAGCGCTGGTTGCTCTGCAGTGCAAAACGCGTGATCCACTCTGGCAGGTCCTGCCCATGCCGATAGTAGAGGTTCGCATAGAGACCTCCCGAATGGCGGTAGTCCAGTTCCAGGAGGTCTGTCACACCTGGGGTCAGCGCAGGGGTGCCGGAGAGCAGGTTGGTCATGGAGAGATAGAACGGTGTCTGGTTCAGGTCGTCGAAGTCCGGACGGTTGATCATCCGCTCCCCATGGAGCGTCAGGTGCTGCCTGTCGTCAATCTGATATTGGAGCGCTGCAACGGGCAGCAGTCTGCTGAAGGGCTGCTTGGTCTTCAGGGCCTTCACGTCATCCCGTTCCTCACCCCTTAACCAGGAGTAGTCCCAACGGAGGCCAAGGGTTACCGACAGTTGGGGCAGCAGTTGCTTGTGGACATTCAGATAGACGGCCGCATTCCGTTCCTGATAGTTATAACTGTTGTTCAGGATTCTGTCTTCATCGATATTGGAGGAGCGCTCCTGTTGCCTGAACACCGTATTGTCGATATCCGTATAGGCCAGTCCCGCCTCCACCTTGGCAAACGGGAGAGGAAGGGTCAGGTCGAGTTTGGCAGAGTGGATCCTATAGTCGGTATCCAGACCGAAGGCATAGAAAGCGTGATAGTCATCTGTCGTATAGTAATTCGGTATGTTCACGTCGCCTTCCACTTCCGAGTTCCCGTAGCCCGACTTCCTGAAATAGTTATAGGTCAGGCTTAACAATTTGTCCTGTGCGTCCAGCATCCAGTCGCTGTAGACCGTCAGCCCGAGGGTGCGCATCGGCCCATCGGGCGACTGGGCAGATACGGAGTTCATTGTGTAGGAGCGGATATTGGGACCAAGACCCGAATAGGGGGCGTAGTCGATGTCAAAGCGCACACTGCCCTCGTCAGCCAGATCCTGGTTCCCCCGATTCTCCTTATACGACAGCATCGCTCCCAGATTCCAGCGCTCTGCCGGCTGACAGTGGAGCGTCAGGCTAGCCCCCAAGTCCCTGTCCTTCTGCCTGTCAATGCTGTTGGCTACTTTCGTAAAGGCCTGAGGGCGCTTATAGGTGGTCTGATGAGCTGTCCGTTCCGTCTGGCGACTCGCAAAGACATCCAGCGACGCGTCGAACTGTTCCGCTGCGTAGTTCACAGTACCGCCGAGACGACCGCTCCAGTCATCGCTGGTGGCCAACTGTGCTGACAGGTCACCCCGCCAACCGAGCGTCTGGCCCTGCTTCGTCACGATATTGATAAGGCCTCCGCCGCCATTGAACTGGTAGCGGCCTGATGGGACAGTGATGACCTCGATGCGCTCGATCTCCTCTGCCTGCAATGACCAGAGTTTCTGGCGCATCGTCTCCTCGTCCATCGCCGTCGTTCGCCCATTGAGCAGGAAGCCTGCCCTACCCCTGCCCAAGATACTGGCCTGTCCGTCGGCCATACTCACCAGGGGAAGACGGCTTAGCAGTTCGTAGGCACTCTGCCCCTGGGCAAACGGGTCGTTGGGCACAAGATACAGCAGACGGTCCGCCTCACTGCGCAGGACCGCCATCTGTCCGCTGACCGTCACACCCACAAGTCGATAGTCCTCCGTCTGCATGTGGATGGTGCCCACCTGCCCCACTGTCAGCATGCGCTCCAACGTCTTGAAGCCCACACAACTGATACGCGCCCTCACCCGCTCCTGCCGGGTGGGAATCACGAAGTCGCCCGCCTCATTGCTCACCCCACCCCCCACCATTGTGGAGTCGGCAGTGCTGAACAGGATGATATTGGCGTAGGCGACAGGGTGCTGCTCACTATCCACGAGCCGCCCCACCAGTTTGGTGCGCTCCTTCTGGATGCACTCCACGAAAATCTCCTTTCCCAGCACGGTGACCCTGACGGGATAGAAGCCGCACACCTCCCTGACGGCATCGGGCAGGGATCGCCCCCGCTGGATGGTCTTGGTCACGGTGAAGTCCTCCAGTTCGTCATAGACAAACGTGATGTCGTAGTGCCTGTCCGAGTTGTCGAGGGCTATCAGGGCTTCGGAAAGTGAGGTGCCACGAAACGTGTGCTGCGCCCTCATGGAGAGCACAGCCGCTGCGAGAAGAATCAGGCATAACGCTCGTCTCATTGTCTATTCCACGATCAGCAGGTCGTCGGCCAGCGTGATGTTCACCTTCTCCGACAGGTTCAGGCGTTCCACGATCGGCTGCACGGGCTCTGCCTTGTTCCATTTGATATAGAAGCGCACGTGGCGCGTCTCCTCATGACGGTATTCCGTGCGCAGTTGGTAGTAGGCCGCCACTTCCGTCAGGATTTCCTGCAGTTCCGCATTCTGGAATGTCCAGACGGAGTCGGTGGCAACGGTCTGACTGCCGTCTGCTGCTACCGTATTCTCTATCGGAGCCTGAGCCGACTTGTCGTCTGGTGTCTCCGTATGGTCCTGCATCCATTGGATGGCGGCAAACGAGAAACCCGACAGCAGCAGAATCACCACGAGTACGGCGGCTATCCTGCGGAGTGTCAATATCCGGGCAGGGCGCCTCTCCCTGATCTGCTGCCAGGCAGCCTCTGTCTCAGCCTCGCTGACCTCCTGGGTATCAGCATAGGCACTGGCCGCATCGCACATCATACGGTAATAGTCAGCACACTCTTCGTCGCTGAGCAACTGCCGCAGTTGCTCGTCGGTATAGCGTTCAGGATGCTCAACGGCTTCGAGCACCTGCGTCAACTTGTCTTCTTGCTGGATGTCATTCATTGTTCCTGATCTTTAAAATGTTCGTGTAACGTCGTGATGGCCTGATGCAGGTGCTTATAGACGGTCTTCTCGCTGATGCCCAGCGTGGCGGCGATCTCCTGATACTTCTGATGCTGGTCGAAGCGCAGCAGGAACACCTCTCTGGTCTGTGGTGCCAAAGCCGTATCCACGAGGTGGCGCAGCCTGGCATATCGCTGTTGCTCCGTCGTCTCCGAGAGATCGACCATGTTGTCCACAGGTATCAGCCTTTCCATCTTCTGCCGGATCTGCTGATGGGCGATGATATCCCTGCAACGGTTACGGACGGAGATGGCCAGATAGCCCTCGGCCTTGTCGTCATCAGGCTGCGTGCCCGCCTGCATCATCCTGGTGAACACGTCGCTCACCACGTCCTTGCTCTCCTCCTCATCGTGCAGGAAGGTATAGGCCATCCGCCTTAGTCTGGCATAATGCTTCTTGAAAAGCCCTTCTATCGTGGTTTGTTCCTGACTCACTTTACAATGATCTTTTTGCCTTCTTTGATATACACACCCTTCCTCGGCTGTGCGATGCGCACACCACCCAGAGAATAATAAGGTGACTCCTGTTGAGTACTTTCGCCCACTCTATTATTAATTGAAGTGACAGGCTTATCACCAACCTCGTAGATATTCACGAAGTTACGCCAGCAATCGGCTGACTTATACTTCATGAGAGAGCCTTCCGGAACATAAAGTGGAATGGAAAAATCAACATCCAAGCCCCATAAACAAGTAGGCGGAACTGGATTGAGGCATGTCATGGAGGTCAGGCCAGTACAACCCTCAAACACATAGTAGTATATCTCATCTACACTGTCTGGGATAATGAATTCAGTAATACTGCTACATCTATAGAGGTAATAGGCTGGCACCGTGGTTGTTCCCTCTGGAATGCTGGCCTTCTTCAGGCTCGCACATTCATAGAAAACCGATGTTCCCAAACTGGTTACACTGCTTGGGATATCTGCCGACACCAGTTTTGTGCAACCTCGAAAGACGGAATTCCCGATGGAAATGACACTACTTGGGATGGTCACTTCCTTGAGGCCATTACAATTCTCAAAGGCACTATTGCCAATGGAGGTAACTCCATAGGGTATATTGACTTTTGACAAATACCCACATCCCTGAAATGCTCCATCGCTAATGGTTGTCACACTGCCAGGCATGTCAGCCGATGGCAATTCACAGCCATAAAAGGCCATACCTCCAATTGTAACGACACCTTCAGGAATAATGGTATTCTTACAACCAAGTATTAATGTGTTTGTAGATTTTTCAATCAGTGCGTTACAGTTGTCACGCGATTCATAGACCTCATTCCCTGCCTCCACAGAAATGGCCGTCATCTGGGTGCAACGGTAAAAGGCCCATGGTTCAATGGATGTCACGCTGGCAGGTATAGTCAGCGACGCCAGGCTACGACAGTCCATGAATGCCTGCCTGGCGATATGGGTCAGTGTATTTGGCAAGTGCAACTTCGTCATATAACAGCAATCACTGAAAGCATTTTCACCCACCGATGTCACTCCGTCTTCTATTTCAATGGCCAATATGTCATGCCTATAATTACCCCAAGGGGCATCAAAACGGTCTTCGGCATAATTCTCCATCGCACCGTCACCCTGAATCGTGAGCGTATGGGTTACCTCTGTATATGTGTAACTCAACCCCTCTCCACAAGAGCCACTATCATCTGCCTCCGCCGCCATGGGCAGCAGCACCAAAGCCATTACGAATAGTACTTTCTTCATACGCTTCATTTCTTCTTTAAAGGTTTCAACTTTACCCATGAGACGGCTGAGCCAGGGAAAACCTACCCCTTCAACCTGCAAATATACAAAAGTCTGGATGAATCACGGCATTTTCGCGTAAAAAAGTTGTTAAATTGCCTCATCACCTTCATTTCACACCAAGTTGTTGATCAATATTCTCTTCCAGCCAAACCTTCCTCTGATTGAAATAGGTCTTCGCTGCTTCTACAAAGACAGAAGAGAGGGGTAAGCGTCCCATCTCTGCTGACCACCTGCTATTGTTCAGTTCTATGGAAGCGTCCACGGCCTGGCGCAGGTCTGATGTCAGAAATCTGTCAAGAGAATGTGACAGTCCGTCAAAGACCATTTCCTTGTTATTTTCCCATAAAGAGACGTAACTACGTACAAAAGTCCTGTTCTCGCTGGCAAACAGGCCCTTGAAGAAATAGCGTCCGTGAATCTCGTCCCATCCCCCGCTCTTCATGATGACATCGAAATCCCACAGAGGACCCATCTTGAGCAAAGAGGCATCCTGATTGTCATACTTCATCAGGAAAATGTTCGAGCCGGCACCGTCCGTATTGCCCAGGATGTCGTGGGCCAGCATCCATCTGGCAAACGACTCCACATCGATCTTTCCTGGATAGGAGCCGTCACGCGTCGATTCTTCCGCTTCGCTCAACACCTTTTGTATATAGTCAAGACGCTCCTTGGTCAAATCCTCCGTCTCTGGATATTTGAAGGTATAGTTCAGGGGCTCCTCAAAGGAAGCAGGCACATAGCGGTCTTCATTCCACCAATAGGCATCCAGTTCCATCACATACCCAGTCTTATCAACATTCAGACGGCAGTCGGTATTGCGCTTCACAGACTCCATCAGCATGTAGAGTCCGCGATAGTCGCCATTGAATACAACGTTGACAAACTGGTACTGAGGCGTCCATGCGAGTCTCATCAGTTCGTTGACCTTCAGGCCAATAAGGTTATTCAGGCTGAAGAACGGCATCAGAAGCCAGTCCTTGTCTGCCAGGCGACTGTCTCCTCGCCCGAGCATGTCGGCCTTCGACTGCAATTTGATTTTGAAAGGTTTCTTGGGTCGGCGCGCACTCCAGTTGCCACGCACCTTCACCGTCATGCCGCTCCGCTTCTCCCTGTATTCGCCGCTTTCATACAGCACGCCGTCCTTATCCTGCACCACCACGCGACCAGGCACCTTCGCGGCGTTTGTGATGCTGCCTCCCAGGCACCCTTCCGGATGGTCGGCAATCTCATAGTCCGGCTCCACACCACCTACCGTCTGGATCCACACCACTGGCAGACCTATCCCTAACAACTGTCTCATCAATACGCTATCGGATCCCTCTGTCGGCGGGAGAGGAAGCGTCTCCTGCTCCCGTAATTTGGGCTTCGAGGCCGGCGTATCCTGATAGTCGGGCTGATCGCAGGATGTCAGCAGGATACAAAGGCCGGAAGCCACCATGAATAAAACTTTCTTCATCATCTTTTCCTTGATTTAATTCCATCCATGAGACGGCTAAACCAGGGAAAACCTACCCCTATAGGCTCTTTTTTGCTGAAAAGATGTTAAATGTTAAGCCCCTCCATGCAAGATTTCAGGATTTCCGGGTTTCTATAATAAAGAGAAGCGAAAAAGACATTGTTAGTAATTCCCCATGAATGACACACCGCATTAGATTTGTTCATGCGCGTGCCGCCCTCCCCATTCAGGGCGGCATTTTTTTGTTCCTCATTGTAAAATTTATAGTGAAATGTTGCAATTTTGGCTTTTAATTCTACTAAAAACTTAATAAGATGGTGAAAACCAATTAATTATTATGTTTCGTAACCCTACCTATAATTCTACTAAAACCCTACCAAAGTTCTACCGAAACTCTACTAAAGTCCTACAACAAGAGGCAGAAAAGGTTTCTAAAGGGAGGTCGCAGACCTGAATTGATAAAAAAAGCCATATCATTGCCTGAGTTTTATCAAACGCTGCCTTGGTTTTATCAAACGCCGTCATTGTTTTAATAAACGCTGACGCAGTTTTAACTTTACCCCGTACT
>JAFUAK010000271.1 GCA_017460765.1 Prevotella sp.
AGCAATATGAATCAAAATCAGACAAGATGAAACAGTTAACTAACTATGTGAAAGAAACTGTTTCCCCTGCTATGGTCCGACTACGCCGTCTGGTGCTGTCGGTGTTGGCCTTGATGCTCTGCACGACTGTGTGGGCACAGGGCGGCATTACCGTCAAGGGAACAGTTGTCGATTCAAACGGCGAGGCGCTGATAGGTGCCTCAGTCGTAGTGAAGGGAAACACGTCGTTGGGTACGGTGACGGATTTCGACGGTCATTTTTCCCTGAGTGTGCCATCAGAGTCTTCGACACTCGTCATTTCCTATGTGGGAATGAACACTCGGGAAGTGAAGGTGGGCAGGCAGCGTATGTTCAATGTGACGCTGACAGACAATACCCAACTGTCGGAAGTGATCGTCGTCGGTTATGGTCAGCAGAAGAAGGCCTCTGTGGTGGGTGCCATCACCCAGACCACTGGTGAGGTGCTTGAGCGTGCCGCCGGTATCACCGACATAGGTGCTGCCTTGACGGGTAACCTCCCAGGTGTGGTGACGATGGCCTCGTCGGGTATGCCTGGTGATGAGGAGCCCCAGATTATCATCCGTGGCGCTTCCTCCTGGAACAACTCTTCACCGCTGGTGCTTGTAGACGGTATCGAGCGTCCGATGTCAAGCGTCGACATTCAGTCGGTTGCCACCATCTCTGTGCTTAAGGATGCTTCTGCCACCGCCGTCTACGGTGTGAAGGGTGCCAACGGTGTTATCCTGATTACCACTAAGCGCGGTGCCGAGGGTAAGGCCCAGATCAGTGTGTCGGCCAATGCCATTATGAAGATTCCCTCAAAGTTGCCAGACAAATACGATTCTTACAATGCCCTCGTAGCCCGTAACACGGTGGTTGAGCATGAACTGAATCTGTATCCTGACAGTTGGGCATACATCCGTCCGATGAGTTTTATTGAGAACTACCGCAATCAGGATCCTACCGCTAAGGATGAGTTCGGAAACCTGATCACAGAACGCTATCCAAACGTAGACTGGCAGCGCGCTTTGTTCGAGGACTTTGCCATGTCGTACAGTGCCAACCTGAACGTATCGGGCGGTACGAAGTTCGTGAAGTATTTCGCCGGTGTCGACTTCGTGAACGAGGGCGACCTCTACAAGGATTTCGGCAATGGTCGTCAGTATCCGACGGGTTACAGTTATAATCGCGTGAACGTGCGTTCGAACCTTGACTTCAATATTACGAAGACAACGGTTTTCAAGGTGAACATTGCCGGATCGAACGGCAAGCAGATGACACCCTGGAGCAACACGGTGAACAATGAGTGGCAGATTGCCCAGCAGTGGGCTGGTGTGTATAACATCTCGCCCGATGCCTTTATACCGAAGTACAGCGATGGCTCCTGGGGTTACCTGCCTGGCTCTACCAACGTGAGTAATGCAGCCGTGAGTATCGCACTTGGTGGTACGCAGTATATCACGACGACTCGTCTTAATACCGACTTCGTGCTGGAGCAGAACCTCGATTTCATTACGAAGGGTTTGAGCGCTCGTGGTATGATCTCCTGGGATAATGTTTTCGTGGAAGGCAGCCGTGGTATCAACGACCTCTACCATGATCCTCAGTACAAGTGGGTTGATCCCCAGACGGGTGCCGTCAACTATAAGAGTGCCTATGAGGCCTACGACCGCTTTGACTATACACAGGGTAATGAGTGGTCCACCCAGAGCGGTTCCGTGAACAACGGTGCTACTCAGCGCAACCTGAACTACCAGGTACAGTTGAACTGGGCCCGTCAGTTCGGAAAGCACAGTATCACTGCTATGGGTGTCTTCGGGCGTCAGGAGTTTGCCACGGGTTCCGTGATTCCTAACTATAATGAAAACTGGGTGTTCCGTGCTACGTACGACTGGAATACGCGCTATTTCTTCGAGTACAACGGTGCCTATAACGGTTCCGAGCGTTTCTCTTCTGATAATCGTTTTGCCTTCTTCAATTCAGGTGCTATCGGATGGATGATCAGTGATGAGCCGTTCATGAAGTATCTCCGCGAGAAGAAGATTGTTGATATGCTGAAGATACGTGCATCCTACGGTGAGATCGGTGATGACCTCTCTAACCCATGGAACCGCTTTGGCGATCGTTTCCTCTATATGACACAATGGGCTTATGGAGGCCAGACGACAATGGATACGACTCAGGGCGGCGACAACAACCCCTATAAGTGGTATCGTGAGGCCACCGTTGGCAATCCCAATGTGCACTGGGAGAAAGTGAAGAAGACCAACATTGGTATCGACTACGGACTCTTCGGTGGTCTGCTGGCTGGTGCAGTGGAGATCTTCCATGACAAGCGTACCGACATTCTGGTGAGAGGTGGTGACCGTTCTGTTCCTGCTTATTTCGGACAGTCGCCCGTAACCGCCAACCTAGGTGAAGCCAGTACCAACGGTTATGAGATTGAGGTCCGTTTCAATAAGGTGCTTGCCAACAAAATGCGTATCTGGGCCAACATGAGCATGACACATGCCGAGAACGAGATCAAGATCAAGGACGATGCTCCGCTGCTGCCCAGTTATCGTAAGGCAGCAGGCTACGCCATTGGACAGACGCACGCCTTCATTGACAAGGGCATGACTCAGACTTATGATGATCTCTACGGAACACCGAAGTATGACTCTAACGATCAACTGAAACTGGTGGGCGACTATTACATCGTCGACTTCAATGGTGACGGTGTGGTTGACAATGTCAACGATAAGGTGCCTTACGGTTATTCTGGAACGCCTCAGAACACATATAATGCCACCATCGGCTTTGAGTGGAAGGGCTTCAGTTGCTTTGCCCAGTTCTATGGCGTAACCAACGTGACACGTGACGTGACAATGATCAGTTTCTCCGACGTGATGCTGGCCAACGTCTATGATCAGGGTACCTGGTGGAGCACGGATCGTGAGCATGCTGATATCATTACCCCGCGTTTCAATAGTAAGATCGGTAACGATCAACTTTATTATGGTACGCAG
>JAFUAK010000272.1 GCA_017460765.1 Prevotella sp.
TACAAAAGATATTGACACCTACGAGAATGCTGACATCCGCCTTTTCCGCGTACCCAACGAGACAGACGCCCACGGTGCCAGGACGGACATCAACCCCGCCACTATCAACTGGAAACCTGTCAACAAGCAGAATGCGTGGCTCTTCTCGGCTGTCGGCTATTTCCTTGGCCGCCGCATGTATGAACAGACGGGCGTGCCTCAGGGCATCATCGTCAACAGTTGGGGCGGTACGCCTATTGAGGCCTGGATCTCTGCCGACTCCCTGCAACGCGACTACCCCATGCTGGTGAAGCGGGCGCAGTTCTTCCAGAACGATGAATACGTGAAAGCCCAACGTCAGGCCAACATGCAGGCCGAACAGCAGTGGCAGAAGATGTTGAACGCCCAGGATCCCGGCATCCGTGAAGACTGGACAGCCCTCGGCTTCGACGACTCTGACTGGAAGGAGGTCAGCCAGTGGGATAATAGTTGGGCACTCAAGGACCGGAGGGGACTGACCGGCACCCTCTGGCTCCGTCAGCACATCCAGGTGGACAAGGCCCATGCCGGCCAACCGGCACGCTTGTTGCTCGGCACGCTCTTCGACCAAGACTACACCTTCGTGAACGGCCAGCAGGTCGGTGTCACCTACTACCAATATCCTCCGCGCCGCTACGATATTCCCGAGGGCCTGCTCCGCGAGGGTGACAACGTCATCACCGTGCGCTTTGTCAACAAATACGGAATCGCGCATTTCATCCCCGAGAAGCCTTATATGCTTGCCTTTGGCGATGACCGCTCCTCGCAGAATCCCATGCCAGCAGACGTCATCCCCCTGAGTGAGAAGTGGAAGTTCCACTTGGGAACAGAGATGCCCTCCTGCCCCAGTGGCGATGTCTCGCTGCAGAACGTCCCGACGACCCTCTATAATGCAGTGCTTCATCCGTTGGCCCCCTACGCCCTATCCGGCGTGGTGTGGTATCAGGGCGAGTCAAACACGGGTAACCCGGCCCCCTATGCCGATTATCTGCGGAAACTCATGGGCTGCTGGAGAGACCGTTGGAACGACCAGAAAATGCCGTTTGTCATCGTACAACTTGCCAACTATGACGGGCGCCAGCAGACAGGTTTTCCACAACCCATCACGCCGCAGACCATGCCCACGAACAGTGGCTGGGCACAACTCCGCGAGGCCCAGCGCATCGTGGCCGAGGCAGACCCGCGAGCCGAACTGGCCGTCATCAACGATCTGGGTGAGACGGTAGACATCCATCCCCTGCGTAAGAAGGAAGTGGCTGGGCGCATCGGCCTCTGCTTCGACAAACTTTTATATAATAATAAGGTGATGCTCTCGCCGAAAGTCGTATCCGCACAGGCAGACGATGACAAGATCACGCTTACCCTCGACCAGTCCGTCGAGGCTGGAGAGGCCTACGAATTCGAGGTGGCAGCCTACGACGGCGACCGTGTTTTCCAGAATGTGCAGGCCTCAGCCGAAGGCAACACCATCACCCTGACCCTGCCTGAAGGCTTCCACCCACTGAACAAGATCTATGCTGTCCGCTACGCCTGGAAAGACAACCCCATCGACGCCAATGTCCGCTCGCTCAGCGGCCTGCCGATGTCATCGTTCGAGATAAAGGTAAAAAAGTAAAAAGGTAAAAAAGTAAATAAATAACAATTATGGCAACAACTAACGAAACGAAAGGATTCTACAAACTATCCTGGCTCCAGCGCATCGGCTTCGGCTCGGGCGATCTGGCACAAAACCTGATTTTCCAGACAACGTGTATGTACCTGCTGTTCTTCTACACCGACATCTA
>JAFUAK010000273.1 GCA_017460765.1 Prevotella sp.
CATGTAGCGCTGAAGGCCGAGCGTGAGGTCGTCGATGATGCGATAGCCATACTGCATGACGGCGGTGCATACCTGAACGTTGCTGCAGCCCAGTTGGATGAACTCCAAGGCGTCGCGCCACGTCTCGATACCACCGATGCCGCTGAGTTCCGTCTGTGGCAGTGCCTGCGCCAGTTCCAGGACATGGCGCAGGGCGATAGGCCGCACGGCGCGACCGGAATAGCCCGAGATGGTACGCTGTCCGGCCACCTCGGCCTCGGCTGTCATCGTCACCGACTTGATGGTGTTGATGGCCGATATGGCATCGGCACCTACCTCCACGCACGCAACGGCGGGCTCGGCGATATGCGTGATGTTGGGTGTCATCTTCGGGATGACGGGTATCTTCACCGCGTTTTTCACGCAGGCGGTATAGGTCTTAACCAGTTCAGGACTCTGCCCCACGTCGCTGCCCATGCCCTTGTGCTTCATTTGCGGGCATGAGAAATTCAGTTCCACGGCGTCGCAGCCAGCCGCCTCGGCCATCCTCGCCAGACGGGCCCACTCTTCCTCGGTCTGACCCATAATTGAGGCGATGACCACCTTCGTCGGATAGTCCTGCTTCAGCCGGCGCAGGATGTCGAAGTCCATCTCCACAGGGTTCTCACTCAACTGCTCCATGTTGCGGAAACCATAGAAGTCGCCGTGGATGCCGTTGCTGTGCTTGGCGTCGAAACGGGGCGACACCTCCTTGATTTCCTGCAGGCAGATGGTCTTGTAGAACACGCCCGCCCAGCCGGCATCGAAGGCGCGGGCCACCATCTCGTAGTTCGTGCACACCGCCGACGAGGCGAGGAAGAAGGGGTTCTCGCATGGGATGCCGCAGAACGTGATATCGAGATCAGGATAGTGGCTGTCATCCACATCGTCGGGATGGATGTTGCTCAGCATCTCCTTGATACGGACAGGCCCATTATAGTGGATGCAGGCCTTCTCCGCCCGTTCCAGGTCGGCGGCGGTACAGTCCTTCACCCAGCGCAGTGCGGGCTTGTGGTTGTCAAAACGGATGGCGCGGATAGCCCGTGCCGGGTCGCCAGTCCCGCAAGCCCGGGTGCAAGGAGCATCCTCGCACAACAGGCAGCGGCTGGCCTCTTCGTAAATATTCAATTTCATAGACTTATATTTTTTAGTTGTTGTTTCGATAGTTAGCGATGGGGATTGCCATTACCGCCCTATTTCCTTCTTCAGTTTCAGGATGCGGCGGACGCTCTGGTCGATGCGCTGTTCGGTAAGCACGCCGTCCTCCACGGCCTTGACCACGGCGTCGAAGGCTTCGACGAAGTTCTGCGGCCCGAGCACGATGTCGGCACCGGCCTGCAGGGTGCCCACGGCAGCCTCGGCATTCGTGTATTGCAGGGTGATGGCACCCAATTGTACTTTTCTCATATTTTCCGTTATTATATGTTATCTCACACTCTTGCGCCCGTCCTCGATGACATATCTGACCTCACACTGTGCCTGTCCCCGTGTTACCGTCAGACTACAGCAGGGCGGCACGGTTGAGGCCGAGGCTGACGGCACGGTCGATGAGGCGCTGGTTGCGCTCCACCTCGCGGACGATGATGTTGTTCTTGTGACGCAGTTCATCGTTCTTGCGGGCCATGCGCCAACAGAGGAAACCGACGAGCGTGACGAGCATCGCGATGATACCCGTGAGCAGGATGACTAATGTGGATGTTTGCATAGGTGTACCTTATTAAATTATTAATTATTGACTGCGAAGGTACACAAAAATGTCTGCGCCAGCAATAGCGCAGACAGATTTGCAAACGATTTCAGACAGATTTTTAAATGCGACCGACGATTTCTAAAATGTCAGAGGCCTTTAGCAGCGCGGTAGTCGGTGGGTGAAAGACCGAAGCGCTGCTTGAAGCAGGTGCTGAAATACTGGTGGCTGCCGAAGCCGCTGGCCGACGCCACTTCACGGATGTCCAAGTCGGGCTGCGTGGTGAGCAGGTGGGCCGCATGGGCGAGGCGCAGGCCGTTGATGAAGGCGGAGATGTTCTTGGCATCGCTGTACTGGACGAAGAGTGAGCCGAGACGCTCCTTCGTCAGCCCGAAACGGTCGGTGAGCATCTGGCGGTCACAACTGGGGTTGAGGTAGAGGCCTTCGCGGATGATGGTGTCGTGAATCTGGTCGAATGTCTCGGCATCGGAGTCAGCGGCAGTGTCTATGGCGTGGGTATTTCCCTCGTGAAACAGTTCCTTATACCGCAGGGCCTCGTCAATCTGTTGGACAAGGGCACGGTTCTTCTGTCTGACGATGCGCATCTGCCGGAAATACCACGCGAGGGCGGCAAGAGCCACGGCGAGCAGGATGCAGACGATGATGGCGAAGTAGAGGTTGCGCTGGGCCTGCGTCTCCATCTCCAACCGCTGGCGCTCTGACTGCATCTTCTGCTCCAGGGCACGGTAGCGGGCCTGATGCTCGCGGGCCTCGGCATCGATGATGATATTCTCCAGTCGTCCAAACGTTGCATTCATGTCGCCGGTCTTTCCCAAGTCGGCATAGGCGGTGGCGATGAAGTTCTCGGCCTGTGTACGGTAGAAGCGAATGTAGTCCTCACGCTTGTCGGCGGGCGGCTCGCGGTAGGTGCCATCGTGATACCGGTCGGGATGCTTCTCGTAGTCGTCGAGCACGGTTACGATGCGACGTGCCAGCGGCAGAATCTCAGCAGATTGTCCGATGGCGGTCATCACGCCAATCTTCCGCTTCAGGGCAATGACGAGAGCATCGAGTTCGTTGAACCGAAAAGGCTCCCCAAGTTGTAGTTTATCTATCACGCTGTCAAGTTTCGCCATGCCCTCAGCCGGCTGCCCCAGTCTGCAGAGTGCTGCCCCCACCTCGGCCTCGTTGCGCAGGGCCTCAGTCTCGGCTCCTTGCCGACGGCACACCTCCACCAACTGTCGTGAGCGCTGGAGCCACGCCGTGGTGTCCTGCTGCTGTCGCGCCGTGTAGGCCAACATCTCAAGTACGTCCTGCTGCCCCGTCAGGCTGTTCCTGATGGAATCGTGCTTCAGCAACCGTTCACCGATGGCCTTGGCGCTGTCGAGTCGCGCGCCGGCCTTCCAGTTCATCAGCGAGTCAAATTTTTCATCAAGCCTTGTCTGACTATAGATGCGCATCCGGTTCTTTTCGGCCCACCAGTCGCTCAGATTACCCACGATGACCGCTGAGTCGATGATCCTCAGCGCCCGTACGGGGTCGTAGTCATAAACCTTCATGGCCGCCTGCTGGGTGTAGGTGGTATCCTGCGGCTGTGCCACAGTCTTCGCATTGCCGCCGGTTCCATCCGTGCAGCCCGCCAGCATGAGGGCTACGGCAGCAGTAGAAATCATAATGTGTAGTGCCTGTTTCATATCTTCATTCACAAATCATGCATGCAAAATTACAATTATTTCCTGAAACTTTGCCCAATTGAGGCGAAAAACTTCAAATAATTAAGAGTCATGGCTTGAATCCTTTCTGCCACACGGCCTTGACGCCGTCGCAGACGTCGTAGAGGATATGGCGGCCCTGGATGCGACGGCCGGCAGGAAGGAAACCACAGACAATACGGGAGATGTGGCGGCGGATGTTAAACTCCTTCGGGTCGTCAACGCCTATGCTCTCCACTCGGAGACTGAAGCGGCCAATACCCGGCAAGATGACCGTCTGACCTTCAGACAGACGCTGCTTCAGGATATCCTGCAGTTCGGTCACCACTCCGACGACGGAACCTTCTGAGAATCCGCTGTTGCGGCAGGCCTCAGCAGCTATATCATCGAGTGTCACCTCACCCTGACTGACGGATTTTGCAAAATACTTCCCATACGAGCTGCTGCTCTTGATATTGTTCCTTATCAATTTAATATGTACTGGCATAATTTATATTCAATTTTTAATTTAACATCATATTTCATTGTAACTCATTTATACAGAGTCTTTTAGATGATATGACGTTGATTTCGTCAACATCATAGCACATCCCTTAAAGTAAAACAACTTGTTTTACATTTTTAGAAGGCACTTGTTCGATAGTTAAAGGTATCTTCTTCGATAGTAAAACAACTTGTTTTACTTTTTCAGACTACCTCTCCTTCATCCGATAAGATACGCCTTTTGTCTGATGCTTGCGCTCATAACCCATCAGGACAAGCTTCCTTCCGACTTCCCTATCCGTATTGTTGCCCATCGTGAAAGTAGGAAACGATCTGGCCAGACGCTTCAAGATATCCTGCAGGAATATAAAACCCGTATCGCTTCCCGTCTCTGCGGGTGGCAGATAGGTCAGTTCTATCATCCGGCCATAGTCACAGACCTGTTGGAAGTCACGGTTTTGCTCGATGATGCGCTGGTTATCCTCGTCCTCGAACCAGTAGCGGCGCCCCTGCTCCAGTTCGGCACGGAGCTGGGCGTAGAGCTGGTTGTAGTTGATGATACCAGAGTTGTCGATCTCGTCGGCATAGACACAGATAAAGCGTCGCGAGCCTGTCGGGTCCGTCAACGGCCGAAGGTTGTTGGTCGTGGCGATGAACGAAGCAAAGCGCTGCCGCTCCTCCATCATCTTGCCGTAGGGCGGACGGAACTTCACGTCGTGCTTGGAAATCAGGTACTTCAATATCGGCTGCTGCGACTTCGACATGGCATCGAACTCGTCGATGTTGATGAGCGCGTAGCTTGACATGGCTATAAAAATGTCATTATCGTTCTTCATCGAGAGGCGGTCGTTGAAGTAGGTCTGAAGGTAGCCGGGCAGCAGACGGCTGCAGAAGGTGGTTTTTCCGCTTCCCTGCGGACCGATGAGCAGGGGCACGATGGCATTGCCGTGCTGGCGGTCCTTGCCCAGCCACTGGGCCACCATCGAGAGCATCCACTTGTGGAAGTCTTCCTCCCAGTAGGGATTGCTGGTCTTCACACGGCGGGCCAGCTCTCCTACGTAGTCATGCTTGCCCTTCCACTGGGGCAAGTGGCGCATGAAATCGGCCATCGGCTCGTAGCGGGGATTGAGGTTGGAGTCGATGTAGCGGGCGAGATCCTTGTCCCACGAGTCGACACCGGCTTTCAGGGCATTGATGGCCATCGTGTTGCGGGCCGCCTGGTTCAGCGGCTGGAAACCGTAGCCGAGGGCGTTCTGCCGATATTCGGGTACACCTGTCATCACGTTCAGCCGCAGGGTGTAGTGTTCCTTCATATAGGCCTCGGTCTTATAGGCGAGCAGGGCTGAGGGACGAGTGAATTTCAGAGGGATGGTCTTCAGCATCTCCTTCAGGTAGGCTGAGCGGAAGACGCTCTCGATGGTGTCGCGGCTGACAACTTCAGAAATGCGTGGATAGAACGTGGCAACACGGGCGCACCAGGCCTGGGGCAGTCCCATCTGACGGCAGCCGTCGGCCAGCTGTTCGAGCACGGCCACGGCAAACATCTGCTCGTCCTCTTCGCCGAGGTGTGCCTCCGTGGCTGCGTCCAGACAGTCGTGGAAACGGCGCATCCGGCTGTCATGCACGCTCATGCCGGGAATCTCCTCTGGATAGTTGAAGTCGCTGATGTCTTCCTGTATGGCGCGGTACTCCGGCACATCCTCTGGTTCATCCGAGACTGTGATGGCGAGTGCCTCGGGATTGTAGTAGGGCTGCGGATCGTAGCTGACTTTACAGCTGGTGGTGAGCGTCGGCTCGCGGTCAGCCACCTGCGTGCCCAACTGCGAGGAGTAGATGTAGTGGAGCTTGCGGAAGGCGTTGAGCAGCAGGCCGGTGTATCGGCAGACGATTTGTAGCGAGTGACCATCGGCACCGATAAAGCAGAGCATGGTATAAAGCTGACGGTTCGCCAGTTCCTTGTATTCGCGGACGGTCGGCAGGTCACGCAGGTTCTCCAGCGACAGCAATACCAGATGGTTGTCATTTCTGGCTATCAGTTCCCCATTGTGTTTCTGCAACCCTGCAGCAAAGCACACTTCCTTGCGCATGTCGCGGGTGGTATTCGGCTGACGGAAGGAGCCGTCCTTCAACTGTTCGATAAAATCGGCGAGTTCCACGCGAGCGTACGTCTTCTCTGTTCTTTCTCCGTTGATAATTGTAATTTTCATGTCCTGTTGGTTATTATAGTCGATATAGTTTCCGACTACAAAGATACACAATTTTAAGGTCAAATGCAAGACTTTTGCAGAATATTTCTAAAAAACGCCAAAATATGACGTTGAAAATTTCAACGTCATAGTATGCAACAAACAGAACGACAGACATTTAGGCCAAATTATGACGTTAACATCAATTTTAGTGATACAAATTTCTGCTGCCAGGATGTCGGGGCTACTTGCCTTCGGCGTACGTCTCGATGTGGCAGGAATGCTGCTTGGTGTCGCGATCATAATTGATGCCGACGAGCAACAGATTATCGGTGTACTGTGAGACCTTGGCGGGATACTGCCGACGCTTGATCTGATCGATGGCGGCATCGGCATCCTGGCGGAATTTGAGTTCGACGACGATGGCAGGCGAATCCACATTCTTGCGCGGGATGAGCACGATGTCGGCAAAACCTTTTCCGCTGGCCAGTTCGCGGTGCATCACGTAGTCGTTGCGGGCGTAGTAATAGGCTATGGAAAGCACGCAGGCCAGCGAGTTCTCGTTGTTATAAGAGAGGATGCTGGTGTTCTCGTCGTGGGCGGCATCGATGGCACCGGCCACGGCCTCCTCGTCGCCGTTGAGGGTGTCGCGCAGCAGTTGTTCCGAGGCTTGCAGAGCCGTTACCACGCCAGTCCAGTTGTTGTCCTCGACAGCATTCACCATCTCGCCACCCACTTCCTTGTTGGGTATGTAGCACTCGCTCTTCTGCCAGTCATAACTGAGGTAGCCCAGATGGATGAGCACGGTGAACACATCGTCCTTGCTGCGAATGATGGACATGTCGTTTTGGAACTTGGTGGGGTTCACCTTGCAGCGTCCACCGGCCAGCATCAGGATGATGTCGTCCTTCAGTCCCTCGTAGTTCATCTGGATGTAGTTGGCCACGGCATCGTAGGCACCCGTAGAGGCCCAGAAACTGCGGCAGTATCCGCTGTCGATGGCCTGCATGACGCTGTTGGGATTGAACATCGAGTGCTCGGGGCCAATCTCGTAGCCGTCGTACCACTTCACGAACTCGTCAAAATCCATGTCGTTCTTTTCGGCCAGAGCGCGCACCTCGTCCTTTGTGAAACCAAAGTAAGTGGCCATCTTGCGCGGCGACACCATTGAGTACTCCTGAAAGTTGTTCAGAGCCGACTCGGTTTTGTACTTCTTGATGGGCAGGATGCCGGTCATGTAGACGCCAGCAAACACCCTCATGCCCTGCTGGCTCTTGAACATGCGGCGCAGCCAGCCTACGTAGTCGTCCATGGCTTTCGTGCCGGGGGTGGACTCGCGGCAGATGGCGTCCCACTCATCGATAATAAATACGAACAACTCGCCCTTGGCGATATGTACCCGCAGCAGGTAGTCCATCAGGCTGTCGCCCTCCTCCACCACCACGTCGGGGTAGGCCTCGCTCACATCCTTCAGCAGTGCTGCATCTATCTTGTCGACGATGCCGTCATCCTTGTATTTTGAGACGAAGTTGGTCATGTCGAGATAGATGGCGGCGTACTTGTTCAGATGCTGCTCGAACGTCGGGTCGGCGGCTATCGCCAGGTCGGTGAACAACGCGCGCGAGTCGCATGAGTGGTCGTAATAGGCGTAAAGCATCTTGGCGGCCATCGACTTGCCGAAGCGGCGGCAGCGCGACACGCAACTGAACTGTCGCTCGGTGAAGAGCGTCTTGTTCACCACTGAGATAAGCATCGACTTATCAACGTACTCGCTATTACGGGCTCTCTGGAACCCTGCATTACCTATATTAATATATGCCCCCATAACGACTTGATATATTTCGCCTGCAAAGATACACAATTTTAAAGTCAAATGCAAGACTTTTGCAGATTTTTTCCAGCTAACGGCTAAACGCCACGCTGATTCTGTTGACGTTTCTGATTTTCACCAGCATTGTGGTATTCCAGTCGGCAGTGCCGGGCAGTTGGTAGCGGCAGTTCCCTGTGGTCGAGGGCGTGAAGATGGTCTTGGCATCAGGGGTGAGGCTGACAGTGCCACGAGGGGAAAGCGTGAAGAGGTTATCGCCCTCCACGGCCTGGATGACGACCATCGGGTCCCACATCATCTGACCCGTGTTGCAGTTGCACCTCATATAGACCTGCTTGATGGGGTGCACGTCGGTCCACGCGATGTCGCTGATGACCTGCTCAGGCTTGTACTCGATGTTCTCCCCCACCTCCATCGGCGAGAACACCATTTCTACATCCTTAGGCCAAAGGCGGAAGAGCACTTTTCATTTCAGACACGATGTAGACGGGGCGATGCTTGCTCTCATGGAAGATACGCCCTAAGTATTCGCCGATAACCCCGAGCGACAGCAGTTGGGCACCTCCCAAGAAGAGCATCGTAACCTCGATGGTCGGATAGCCTCTGGCAGGATCGCCATATACCAATGTGCAGACGAGGACGTAAAACATATAGCAGAATGCCAGTAGCGATGTAAGCAGACCCAATACGGTTGCGATCCGGAGAGGTGAAGTGGTATAGGATGTGATGCCCTCCATCGACAACCTCAGGAGCCGCCAGAAGTTGAAGGAAGACTTTCCCCCTAACCGGTCGCCCTGTTCGAAACTGATTTCCTTTTTCCTGAATCCGATCCAGCAGTACATGCCTTTTGTATAGCGTTGCGACTCCCGCAACTGGCGCAAGGCCTCGATACACTTCCGGTCGAGCAGACGAAAGTCGCCCACATTAGGCAGAATCTCGATGTCGGAAACCTTCTGGAGTAGTCTGTAATAGAACATGGTCAGCACTTTTCTCAGCCAGGGCTCCTTGCCCCGGCTGGTGCGCATGGCATAGACATCCTCATAGCCGGCCTCCCATTCGTGGAGCATGGAGGGAATGACCGTCGGCGGATGCTGGAGATCGGCATCCATAATAACCACACAGTCACCCTGGGCATAATCGAACCCCGAGAGCATCGCCGCCTCCTTTCCAAAATTGCGTGACAAGGAGAGAAAGCCAAAACGTTTGTCCAGGTTGTTCTGCTCCTTGAGGAGCCTGAGGGTGGCGTCACGGCTGCCGTCGTTGATCAGCAGCACTTCCCAACGATACTGCTTTTCCTTGTCAAATAATTCCGTCAGTGCCCTGAAAAGCAACGGGAGTGATGCCTCCTCGTTATAACAGGGTATGAGTAGCGTTACGGTCTTCATAATCTTGCGTATAAAGTTCAATAGTTAGTTTCATCCAGATGAGCGCCACTGGCAGTGCTTTCAACGAGTAAGGCTTGATGAGTTCGCGCCACACCACCTTCGGAAAGATGTCCGAGGGTGACATGGAGGTGATGACGAAGGCAAAGACCATCAGGGCGACATCCCACTTGCTGCGCTTCCAGGGAGCTGCCGCATACCAGATGGCGACACCGGTCATGGCGATGATATAACCGGAGGACTCTGAACTGGTCGTAAACAGGATGAGGAACATCAGTACGGAGGCCAGGATGGTCTGGCGGAAAGCGAGATACCGATATTGGTCAAACCGCAGATAAGGTCCTGCGAAGAGAATCATACCTGGAATCATCAGCCACAAGTCGCTGTAGTTGGCGTAGCCGGATATCTTCCTGACAATACCCAGCAGCGAGACATTCTGCCCGGCAGCGAATTGGTTCAACTCATTCTTGTGAGCCAATACGTCATACCATTCATGATATTGCTGCCCCACATATTCCGGTCCGAAGACCAACATGGGAAGGACCAGCAGAAGTACCAGCCAGACAAGCACCCACAAGCACAGTTTCAATTTATGTCGTGAGAAGGGCAGGAAGGCGAGTCCCACGATGCCGAAGAGTTTCGTGGCGGCACCCAGGGCGATCACCAATGCAGCCCACTTGTCTTTTTCCTTGTCTATCAGGTAATAGGTGAATATCAGGCATGCCAGAATCAGGCTGTTGCTCTCAGAGTCGAGGATACAGAGATAGGCCTCTGCTGCAATGAACCACAGGATGAACACCTGCTGCCGGACGCTGAAACACGTCTTTCGGATGCTCCAATAGGGTACAAAGGTGATGAGCAGCATCCATAGTAGGCGGCCTAGTTGGTAGGGCAGGACGGCAAGTGGTGCCATCAGAACCGTAAACAGGGGTCCGTAGAGGAAGTAGTTGCCGTCCTCGGGATAGACGATGTATAGCGGCATCTGCTGCCAGGCATGCCAGAAAGAGTGATAGAATATCGAGTAGTCGAGATCGAATTTATCTCTCAGGTACTTATTGACCCATGGTATCAATGCCATCAGCAGCCATCCTGAGAAAATGATCCGGAAGTCGCAAACGGTACGCAAGGATCTGAGTTTCAGCCGTTGTGTGTTCATTGTCTTTTCCTTTCAACAAATTATTGCTGTTTCTCTGTCAGAAGCGGAAGTCCAGTTGAACGTCCAATAAGTTAAAGTTCCTCCTGTCCAGAGTGCGGTCATTGACGCGGGCATACTCGACATTCAGTTGCATGTTCTTGTTGAAGAAATAGTTGGCACCCACCTCGAAGAGGCTCTTCGACGTGCCCCATTCCTTCGACTCACGGTAGGTCTGGTAGCGGGCCTTGACTTGCAGTTTCTTGGCTACCGGCATCATACCCAGTACGTACCATCCGTCGGCCTTGTCGCCCAGACGGTAGTCGATGGTGTTGCTGCCTATGACGCCCGTGCCC
>JAFUAK010000274.1 GCA_017460765.1 Prevotella sp.
ATCTGCTGCACACGCTCACCGGCAGAGATGGGGTTGGGGTCGATAAGGTATATGGGTACATCAGGACGGGCATAGTGTAACAGACCTGCCGCGGGATATACCACGAGGGATGTCCCGATGATGACCAGAATATCAGCCTCCTGTACTTTCTCTGCGGCAATGCTGATGTTGGGCACTGCCTCGCCGAAGAATACGATGAACGGGCGCAACAGCGAACCGTCGCCAGCCTTCGTTCCAGGTTCCACCTCACAATTATCAGGGGTGAGCGTCACTTGATAGCGCGGATCGTCCACATCTCGACTCGAACAGACTTTCATCAGTTCGCCGTGCAGGTGGATCACTTTCTTGCTGCCAGCCATCTCGTGCAGGTTGTCCACATTCTGGGTTACAACCGTCACATCGTACTGCTCTTCCAGTTTTGCTACGAGTTTGTGACCCTCGTTAGGCTTCACGTTCCAGCATTTCTTGCGGAGCATGTTATAGAAATTCGTCACGAGGGTAGGATCGGCTTCCCATCCTTCATGGGTGGCCACTTTCTGTACGGGATAATTCTCCCAAAGACCGTCAGCATCACGGAACGTCTTCAGACCGCTCTCCACCGACATGCCTGCACCTGTCAACACTACAATCTTTTTCATACAAATATGCGTTTTGCTTGTGCAAAAGTACAAAAAGAGACACAGAAAAATCTATTTTTCGCTGTTTTTTTATATTAATCTGTGTTAATCCGTGTAATCTGTGGCTTAAAATTGCTAACTTTGCGCCGTTTTTTAGGTTATACATTATTTATATATAGGAAAATGGACAGATTAAGTTACGCTTTGGGCCTGGGTATCGGACAGCAGTTGGCCCAGATGGGTGCCGACAATATCAGTGCTGCAGATTTCGCACAGGCCATTGAGGATGTGCTGAATGGCCGTGAACTGAAGGTCTCGCACCGTGAGGCTCAGACGATTGTACAGGACTATTTTGCCAAGCAGGAGCAGAAACTTCAGGCTGAACGTGCCGAGAAGGGCAAGGTTCACAAGGAGGCTGGTGAGAAATATCTGGCAGAGAATGCCAAGAAGGATGGTGTCGTTACACTGCCGAGTGGACTTCAGTATCAGGTGCTGAAGGAAGGCAATGGCAAGAAGCCTTCTGCCAAGGATACCGTGATGTGCCACTATGAGGGTACGCTCATTGATGGCACAGTCTTCGATAGCAGTTATCAGCGCGGCGAGCCCGCCACCTTCCCCCTGCAGCAGGTAATCGCAGGATGGACGGAAGGCCTGCAGTTGATGCAGGAGGGTGCCAAGTACCGTTTCTTCATCCCCTATCGCCTGGCTTATGGCGAGGGTGGGGCTGGTGCTTCGATTCCTCCCTTTGCAGCCCTGATCTTCGATGTGGAATTAATACAAGTAGTTTAAATAATAAAAAAATGAAGAAATTAATGTTCGTAGCCGCTATGGCTATCGTTGCTGCAGCATTCAGTGCTTGTGGCAACTCAACTCCGAGAGCAAGTCTTAAGAATGATGTGGACACGATGAGTTATGCCATCGGTATGGCTCAGACGCAGGGTCTGAAAGAATACCTCGTGGGTAGCATGGGTGTTGATACCGCCTACATGTCAGAGTTCATCAAAGGTCTGAACGAGGGTGTCAATGCCGGTGACAACAAGAAGAAGGCTGCTTACTATGCCGGTATCCAGATTGGTCAGCAGATTTCCAACCGTATGGTGAAGGGTATCAACCACGAACTGTTCGGCGAGGACTCAACGAAGACTATTTCCCTGAAGAACTTCATGGCAGGTTTCGTAGGTTCCATTACAGGTAAGAAGAGTCTGATGACGATGGAAGAGGCCCAGACCACTGCCCAACTCAAGATGCAGCAGATTAAGGCCCGTGAACTCGAGAAGACCTATGGCCCGAATAAGGAGGCTGGTGAGAAGTTCCTGGCAGAGAATGCAAAGAAAGAGGGTGTGAAGACTCTGCCCAGTGGTGTTCAGTACAAGGTTATTAAGGAAGGTACAGGTGCCATCCCTGCTGACACTTCTCTGGTGAAGGTGAAATATGAGGGCCGTCTCATCGACGGTACAGTGTTTGACTCTTCCGACAAGCATGGCAATGAGCCCGCCCTGTTCCGTGCCAATCAGGTGATCAAGGGTTGGACTGAGGCTCTCTGCCACATGCCCGAAGGTTCCGTATGGGAGGTCTATATTCCTCAGGAACAGGCATACGGCGAGCGTGCTCAGAGTGCTATCGATCCGTTCTCTGCACTGATCTTCAAGATTGAACTGCTGGAAGTTAACGCCAAGAGAAAGTAATGAAGAAAGTGATAATTGTCGCACTCGCCCTCGTGGCGAGTGCTTCTTTTTCTCCCTCACAGGCACAGCAACTGAAGAACAGTTCCGACTCTGTGAGTTATGCCGCAGGCATGCGCCTGACAGATGGTCTGATTCCCTTCCTGCTCCAGCAACAGGTAGACACGGCCCTGATGGACGATTTCCTGCGTGGTTTCCACGAAGTGGTCAATGCTGGTGAGAATCCTAAGCAGAAAGCATATTTGATGGGTATGGATATTGCCCGCCAGTTGGGTGAGCGCATGTTGCCTGGCATCACGAATGAGTTCCAGGACTCTCCCGATTCCATCATTGCCGATCAACTCTATAAGGGCTTTGCCGCTGCCCTGAAGGGTGACACTTCCATCTTCACAACGGAGGCAGCCACTGTCTATTTCACGGAGAAACAGCAGGCAGACAAGGCAGCCAAGGAGGAAAAACTCTATGGAGCCAACCGTGATGCCGGCCGCAAGTTTTTGGAGGAGAATGCCAAGAAGGATGGTGTGATAACCCTGCCCAGTGGCCTACAGTATAAGGTTCTCGTCAAGGGTAATGGCGATGTACCTCTGGCTGATGATAAGGTGCAGGTGAATTATGAGGGCCGACTCATCGACGGTACAGTGTTCGATGCATCTGCCAAGCATGGTGACAAACCTGCGGAGTTTACGCCGACTCAGGTTATCAAGGGATGGACGGAAGCCCTCACGATGATGCCCGTAGGTTCAAAGTGGCAGTTATACATCCCCTACGAACTGGCTTATGGCGAGCGTGATGCAGGACAAATCAAGCCTTACAGTACGCTGGTCTTTGATGTGGAACTTGTAGGTATCACACCGAAAAAACAGTAGAAAAAGCCAAGTGTGTCACGAAAGTGGCACACTTTTTTCATTTTTTCCACGAAAAAGTTGCGTCGTTCGATAAAAATGGTTACTTTTGCTATCAAAATGTAACATAATCAACTGGAAATGGAAAAAATTGATCTTTTGGACAAGAAGATTCTGAGCATTCTGTCGAAGAATGCACGTATTCCCTTCAAGGATGTTGCTGCCGAGTGCAATGTATCGCGTGCGGCCATCCATCAGCGTGTACAACATCTCATCGATGCCGATGTCATCACGGGTAGTGGTTTCGACGTGAATCCCAAGAGTCTTGGTTATTCCACCTGCACCTATGTGGGCATTAATCTGGAAAAAGGTTCGATGTACAAGGACGTGGTGGAACGGCTGAAGCATATCCCCGAGGTGGTGGAGTGCCATTTCACGACAGGACCCTATACAATGCTTGTGAAACTCTATGCCCGTGACAATGAGCAGTTGATGAACCTGCTCAACGGTCGCCTGCAGAGTATTCCTGGTGTGGTGGCTACTGAGACACTGATTTCTTTGGAGCAGAGCCTGAAGCGCGAGATTCCTATTACTGTCGAAGAGTGATGAGTGATTTTAATCTTAACGACCGCCTGGACGCCATCTATAGTCAGTATCCGGAGGCAACCCGTCAGCCAGTCATCGGCATTACGGGCAACTATGAGGACCTGGCCTGTAAACTGGGGCAGGGCTACTATCAGTCGGTGGTGGCTGCCGGTGGTGTGCCACTGATTATTCCACCGATAGCCGATAAGGATACCATACTGAATACACTCGATCGCATTGACGGTCTGATTCTCAGTGGGGGTGGTGATATCAATCCCCTATGGACAGGCGAGGAACCTTCTCCTCTGTTGCATGGTATCAATAAGGAACGCGACCTTCCTGAACTGCTTATCACGCGGTTGGCCTACAACCGTCAGATTCCCATGTTGGGCATCTGCCGTGGTATCCAGACACTCGCCGCGGCCTTAGGCGGTTATGTCTTTCAGGACATCGGTGCCCAGGCTACCATCAAGCACTCACAGGACGCTGACCGCAGCGAACCCACTCACACGGTCATTGTGGAGCCCGACTCCACTCTCTCCACCATCATGGAGGAGAGAGTGGTGAACTCCTTCCACCATCAGGCCGTCAGCGATCCCGGTGAGAAGTTCCGTGTGGTGGCAACGGCTCCTGATGGTATTATCGAGGCAATCGAGAGCACGGAGTATAAGTCTATCCTGGGTGTCCAATGGCATCCCGAATGCCTGGCCGACGGCCTGCCCCTGTTCCGGTGGCTCGTAGCGGAGGCAAAATCCTATCGTGAGGCCCACGATATGCACAACCGCGTGCTGACACTTGACACTCATTGTGATACCCCGATGTTTTTCCCACAGGGTATTCATTTCGACCATCGCGATCCGAAGATCCTCGTTGATCTCCATAAGATGACTGAGGGTCGCCAGGATGCTACGGTGATGGTGGCCTATCTGCCGCAGCCTACGGAGAACCCCACGGCCTTTGCCGATAACATCTTTGATAAAATAGAGGAGATCGTCCGTCAAAACCAGGATTATCTCAGTCTGGCCCGGACACCAGAGGATTTGTGGGCCAACAAGCGTGCCGGTCGTAAGAGCATCATGCTGGGCATTGAGAATGGCATCGCTCTTGACGGGAAGTTGGAGAACCTGCAGCATTTTGCTGATCGCGGCATCGTCTATATGACGCTCTGCCATAATGGCGACAATGATATCTGCGACTCTGCCTCGCGGAGCAATGGTACCCATGGTGGCGTGAGTGTCTTCGGCGAAAAGGTTATCCACGAGATGAACCGCCTGGGCATCCTTGTAGACCTGAGCCATGGTGGCGAGAAGAGTTTCTACGATGCCCTTGACATCAGCAGTCAACCCATCGTGTGTAGCCATAGCAGTAGCCGGGCCCTTTGCGACCATCCCCGTAATTTGACAGACGACCAGATGCGAGCCCTGGCAGCGAAGGGCGGGGTGGCCCAGACCACGATCTACGCGGGGTTCCTGTGCCAGAACGCGGAGGCTTCGATTCTTGATGTCCTGGCCCATCTCGAACATGCTATTCAGGTGATGGGTATCGACCACGTGGGACTTGGCACCGACTTCGATGGTGACGGTGGCGTACGGGGGTTGGCCAATTCCTCGGAACTTATCAATTTCACCCGTCAGTTGCTGGCGCGTCGCTATAGTGAGGAGGATATTCAGAAAATCTGGGGTGGCAACTTCCTCCGGGTCATGCAACAAATAAAAAGTTAAATTATGAGGACAATCAGACGACTTCCCACCTATTCGTTTTTCGTTTTTATTTTCTTATTTTTATTATCCTCTTGTGGCTCCCGCAAGCAAGCCACAGAAGAGTCTACGAACTTTACGCCTACTGGACCAGTGTTCAATGCCGACAGTGCCTATGCCTTCTGTCAGGCACAGTGTGACTTCGGCCCTCGCGTTATGAACAGCGACAACCATGAGATGTGCGGTGCCTGGATTATGAAGAAGTTCGAAGGCTACGGTCTGACGGTGACACCCCAGCGTACAGCACTTCGGGGTTTCAACGGCACCTTCCTGAAAGGTACGAATATCACCGCCAGTTATCTGCCGGAGCAGAACGACCGTATTCTGCTCTGTGCCCATTGGGATAGTCGTCCCTGGGCTGACAACGACCCTGATGAGGCTAACTGGAAGAAGCCTGTGCCGGCAGCCAACGATGGGGCCAGTGGCGTGGCCGTAATGCTTGAGATTGCCCGTCTGTTGGCGAACGACAGCCTCAGATTAGGAGTCGATTTCGTCTGTTTCGATGCTGAGGACTGGGGCGTTCCCCAGTGGAGCGATGCCGAAGACCGTGGCGACTCCTGGGCTCTGGGAGCCCAACACTGGGCCGCTCATGTTGACAAAAAAACTGCCAAGAGTTATCGTTTCGGCATCCTGCTTGACATGGTGGGAGGCGAGGGAGCACACTTCTATCAGGAACAGATGTCACTCTATTATGCCCGGAATGTGGTCGATAAAGTGTGGAAGGCCGCACAGGTTATCGGTTTTGGAAGTTTCTTCCCCAAGGATGCGGGCGGTGGTATTACCGATGACCATATTCCCGTGAACAAGGTGGCAAAGATTCCCTGTATTGATATTATTCCCTATTATCCAGACTGTCAGCAGAGCAGTTTCGGTCCTACGTGGCATACCATCCATGACGATATGGAGCATATCGACAAGAACACTCTTCAGGCCGTCGGCCAAACACTCGTTCAAGTTCTCTTTTCAGAATAAGGAATCCCCGCGATTGCGGGGATTCCTTAAATCTGTCCAGCCTCTACCATCAGGACTACCCGTTCTGTGAGCCTGTCCACGCCATCGGGGTCATACTCCTTTTTCAGTGAGGCCCCGAATCCCCAGGCAAACACCTGCCAGAATCCTGCACGCACAGGTCCCATGAAAGCCTTGATCATATCGTAGGATGAAGAATTACACTCGCGATCCACGAGTTTGATGAGCAGTTTTCCCTGTGAGTAGGTCAGTTTCTTCATTTTGGGCTTATAGGTGCGGAAGATATCCTCTTCCACACGCTTGATATGTTCCTGCTTCGATTTCTCGTCAGGCAGCATGTCCAGCAGTTCCGTAGTCTCAATCAACATCTGTCGCGCCTCCTTGGCAATGGGAAGCACCTTCTTCACGTTGGTCACCAGTCGCATGTACGACTGCGCCTGCTTCTTATTCTTGAAGGTCAACTGCGGATATACGTATACGTTGTTCATCTCCATATACTGGATGCTGTCGCCCTCGTGGAGCACCTTGCCTACCTTTACCGTCGGCACGAAGGTGGGTGAGTCCATCTCCGCGAGCACCTGCTCGGCGGTCATCGTCTCTTCCTGCGCCTTTACCAGCAGGTTGCCCGACATCAGCAGGCCTCCTATCAGTAGAATCGCTTTCCGTTCCATGTCAGTGCCTTCTGCTTGGTCTTGGTGCTGTTCTGATACCAGTAGGTCTCTGTGATATTCTTACCGGTGCGCGGCAGGTCGTAGGAGACCCATGCGCCGTCTTCCGTGCCGTATCTCACCTCGAATCCGGGTGCCTCTATTCTGTCCATCGTCTTTGTGTTGCTATCATAGCGATAGAAGGATAGTCCGTCGAACTGTCCCGGATCATGTCGTCCGTTCCTGAAGCAGGTCACGTTATAGGCTATCAGTTTATGTCGCTGGTCGCTTTCGTTCCAATAGCACATCTCTATCCTCACCACGTCTTCCGTGCCTTCATACTCTGACCTGTTCACGTAACTCACGTATCCGTTACGCTCATCCACAGTAAGTGTCTGACCCTCCGTCATGGGTTCGCCGGTGCGTCGGTGCTCCCAGGCGTATCCGAGTGCATTGAAAGCCTCGTCGGTGCAGTCTTCCTCGTCGTCATTATCGCGTGAGGAAACGAAAGCCGTCACGAAGTCGCTGATGGTGGGCTTGCTGCCCTTATAGTTCACGTGGATGCTCTCCTGAGCGGTCATAGCCAGTGTACAGCCTATGAAAGCGAGGACCATTGCTGTTCTTTTCATATCATCTGTTGTTAATAATGAATTCATTTCGCTTACAAAAGTACGCAGAATCCCTGAAATGTCGGCTGATTGCAGATGATTTTTAGCATTAATTGTATAAAGTTGGCAAAAGATTTGGCAGTTTCAAAAATATCCCTTACTTTTGCAACGACAAACTAATTTGTTTAACCAATAAATGTAGTATTATGGGAAATTCTTATCTGAAAGCCTTTGTGCTATGGTGTGTGTCGCTGTGTGTAATAACGGTCAGTGCTCAGGAGACGCGACCGTGGATGCAGTATGTGAATGAAGTGATGACGGCGGAGGATGTTGCTTCGCAGACGTGGGAGGATACCTACGAACTCCTCTGCGAACTGGAGCAGCATCCGCTCGACCTCAATCGAGCGAGCCGTGAGCAGTTGGAGGCCTTGCCATTCCTTACTGCTACACAGGTTGAGGAACTTATGGAGTACCAGTATCGCTACGGGCCGATGAAGTCGATGGGCGAACTGCAGATGATCCGCTCTCTCGACTTTGGACAGCGACGACTGCTTTCCTGTTTTGTCTATGTCGGGGAGGAAACAGACGAGGGCTATCCATCGCTGAAAGACATTGTTAGATACGGGCGCAATGAACTGATTACCACTGCCCGTATACCACTCCGTGAACGTGAGGATAATGACGACTATCTAGGGCCACCCTATCGTCACTGGTTGCGCTATCAGTTTACCTATGGCGATGCCTTGAAGGCCGGACTTGTGGGAGCGCAGGATGCAGGCGAACCTTTTTTCGCCCGCCAGAACAAGTGGGGATACGACTACTACTCTCTTTATCTTCAACTGAGGCGACTCGGGCGCCTTGAGTCGTTGTGTCTTGGTAACTACCGCGTGTCGATGGGAATGGGACTGGTAATGAACAGTGAATTCTCGTTAGGCAAAGTGGCAATGCTCCAGACAATGGGTCGCTCCGCCAACACCCTCCGGGCCCATTCTTCACGCTCTGCCAACAGTCTGCAGGGTGCTGCCGCCACCATCAATATGGGTTGTGGACTTCACCTTACCGCTTTTGCCTCCTACCGTCCTATAGATGCTACGCTGAACAAGGACTCCACCGCGGCTACCATTCTCACCACCGGCTACCATCGCACGGAGACCGAGATGCGAAAGAAAAACGATATGCATGCCCTGAAGACGGGTGGCAGCCTCTGCTATCAGCAGCATGGC
>JAFUAK010000275.1 GCA_017460765.1 Prevotella sp.
AATGGTGGCGTAGTGATTGCCGAGGGCGCTTCCCAGCCTGAGTGCGGCATCGACGCAGCCGAACAGTACAAGGCCTATATCAATGGCGGTACGGTGATTGCCGTGGGTGGTGGCATGCAGGCCATCGACTCAAGTTCGAAGCAGGCCAGCATCGCCGTGACGGTATCGATGGGCACCACCATCGGCGTGCTCGACGAGTCAACAGCCATCCTGGGCTACACGACTCCCAGTTCTGACAGCGGTACGGCCCTGATGATCTCGTCGCCCTCGTTCAAGAGCGGCAGCAGTTACACCCTCCGCGCAGGCTGTGAGATCAGCGGCGGCACGGCCTTCTACAACCTCACCACGGGCTGCACCATCGGCAGCGGCACCCAGAGTGTCGATGTCACCGCCAGCACCTCCGTCAGCGGCTCGATGGGTGGCGGCATGGGTGGCGGAGGCGGCATGCCCGGTGGCGGTGGACACTGGTAAAAAGAAGTGAAAAGTGAAAAGAGAAAAGTGAAAAGTGACGGCTTTTCACTTTTTTTGTTTAACTTTGCAGGCAAAACAGATAATGATATGGACGAGAAAGCGCGCATTGAGCAACTGCGGAAAGAACTGCACGAGCATAATTATAGGTATTATGTGTTGAACCAGCCGACCATCGGCGACCAGGAGTTCGACTTCCTGATGCATGAGTTGCAAGACCTGGAGGCACGCCATCCTGAGATGGCCGACCCCAACTCCCCTACCCAACGCGTGGGTAGCGACCTGAACGAGGAGTTCCGTCAGGTGGTGCACAAGTACCCCATGCTCTCGCTGGCCAACACCTACAACGAACAGGATGTGGCCGACTGGTACGAGAGCGTGAAAAAGGGTCTGGCTGGTGAGGACTTCGAGGTGTGCTGTGAGATGAAGTACGACGGACTCTCGATATCGCTGACATACGTCGATGGACGGTTGACACAGGCCGTCACGCGTGGTGACGGTGTGCAAGGCGACGATGTGACGGCGAACGCAAAAACCATCCGCTCGATTCCGCTGGTACTGTCTCCTGACTCCCGTCTCCAGACTCCATATCCCCGCGAGTTCGAAATCCGTGGCGAGATCCTCATGCCGTGGGCAGTGTTCGAGCGACTGAACAAGGAGCGCGAGGAGGCCGAGGAGCCGCTCTTCGCCAATCCCCGTAATGCGGCCAGCGGGACGCTGAAGAGTCAGAAGTCGAGCCTCGTGGCCAGTCGCCAACTCGACGCGTACCTCTATTATCTCCTGGGCGAGGAACTGCCTGCCGAGGGACATTACGAGAATCTGGAAGTCGCCCGCAGTTGGGGCTTCAAGATCAGTGAAGGCATGAAGAAGGTGAAGACCCTGCAGGAGATCTACGACTTCATCAACTATTGGGATACAGCACGGAAGAGCCTTCCTGTAGCCACCGACGGCATCGTTCTGAAAGTCAACTCCTTACGCCAGCAGCGAGCACTCGGCTTCACGGCGAAGAGTCCCCGCTGGGCCATCGCCTATAAGTTCAAGGCCGAGCGCGTCTGCACCCGTCTGAACGAGGTCACTTATCAAGTGGGCCGCACGGGGGCCGTTACCCCTGTGGCCAATATGGAACCCGTGCAGTTGGCTGGCACCACCGTGAAGCGAGCCACGCTGAACAATGAGGACTTCATCAAGAGTTTCGACCTGCACATCGGCGACTATGTCTATGTGGAGAAGGGCGGCGAGATCATCCCCAAGATTGTGGGGGTGAATATCGACCAGCGGCCCATCATCGCACAGCCCGTACAGTTCATCAAGCGTTGTCCAGAGTGCGGCACCCCACTCGTGCGCTATGAGGGTGAGGCAGCCTGGTACTGTCCGAATGATACGGGTTGTCCGCCACAGATTAAGGGACGCATCGAGCACTTCATCGCCCGCCGCGCCATGAATATCGACTCGCTGGGGCCAGAGACCATTGACGACTACTACCGTCAGGGACTTATCAAGAATGTAGCCGACCTCTACGACATCGAGGTACAGCAGATCAATGGCGACGGCTCGCGCACCAAGTCGGCCCAGAAGATTGTGAACGGCATCGCCGCTTCGAAGGAAGTGCCCTTCGAACGCGTGGTCTTCGCCCTCGGCATCCGTTTCGTGGGTGAGACATCGGCCCGTCTGTTGGCGCGCCATTTCAAGAACATCGATGCCCTGATGAATGCGGGACTCGAGGAACTGCAGGAGATTGAGGGTATCGGTGAGGTGATGGCCAAAAGCATCATC
>JAFUAK010000276.1 GCA_017460765.1 Prevotella sp.
GAGGGCGCAAAGAAACTCGATGTCTCTGGGCACTTGAAGGCAGGCATTCCCGTCTGTCCTCCTGAGGGCGACGCAGGCACGGGTATGGTAGCCACCAATGCCGTCAAGCAGCGTACTGGTAACGTCAGTGCAGGTACATCTTCGTTCTCGATGATCGTGCTGGAGAAGCCGCTGTCGAAACCCTACGAGCCTATCGACCTAGTTACAACGCCTGATGGAAGTCTGGTAGCAATGGTTCATTGTAACAACTGCACCAGCGATATCAACGCCTGGGTAGGATTGTTCAAAGAGTATCAGCAACTGTTGGGTGTGCCTGTAGATATGAACAAACTCTACGGCAAACTGTTCAACAAGGCTCTTGAGGGCGATGCCGACTGCGGTGGTCTGATGGCCTACAACTACGTGTCTGGTGAGCCTGTCACTGGCTTGCAGGAAGGTCGTCCGATGTTCGTGCGCTCTGCCAACGACAAATTCAACCTGGCCAACTTCATGCGTGCCCACCTCTATGGTGCCATTGGTGTGCTGAAGATTGGTAACGACATCCTGCTGAAGGAGGAGAATGTCAAGGTAGATCGCATCACAGGTCACGGAGGTTACTTCAAGACCCCAGGTGTAGGTCAGCGTATGCTGGCTGCAGCCCTTAACAGTCCCATCTCCGTCATGGAGACTGCTGGCGAAGGTGGCGCCTGGGGTATTGCCCTGCTGGCAGGTTATGCCGTGAATAATCCCAACAAACTCAGTCTGGCCGACTACCTCGAGGAAGTGGTGTTTGCAGGCAACACAGGTACCAGTATCGCTCCCACAGCCGAGGATGTGGCTGGCTTCAACAAGTACATCGAGAACTATAAGGCCGGTCTCGCCATCGAGCAGGCTGCAGTAGAAAATAAGAAGTAAGATAAATGAATAATCCCCGCAGATCTTTGCGGGGATTATCATTTAGAGTAGCGAGAAAGCAACATCCATCATGTGGGTGAAAGTATTCTGACGCTCTTCTGCTGTCGTTACCTCTCCAGAGATAATATGGTCGGAAATAGTACAGATGGCGAGAGCCCGTTTCCCTGCACGGGCAGCATTCATATAGAGTCCCGCCACCTCCATTTCTACAGCGAGAACACCCATCGAGATCCATTTGTCGTTATGGGCATTCTCCGAATAGAACACATCCGAGGAGAATACATTGCCCACACGGTAGTTGTAACCCAGACGATCGCAGGTCTCTGCCGCCTTGCGGGCGAGGTTGAAGTCGGCAATCGGCGCAAACATACCGGGCAGTTCAAACTGATCCCCATAGTTTGAGTTCGTGCAGGCACCCAGTGCTATCACAAGGTCACCTACGTGAAGGTCTGTCTGAATGGAACCGGCTGATCCTACGCGGATGATGGTATCCACGTCGTAGAAGTTGAAGAGTTCATAGGTATAGATGCCGATAGAGGGAATTCCCATACCATGCCCCATCACGCTGACACGATGACCCTGATACATACCGGTGAAACCGAGCATGCCGCGAACGTTGTTAAACTGAACAGGATTATCCAGGAAGATCTCAGCCATGAACTTAGCGCGCAGAGGGTCGCCTGCCATAATGACTGTCTTGGCGATGTCGCCGTACTTGGCCCCGATGTGGGGTGTAGGAGTCTTAGGTTTTTCCATAATTGATCGATTAATTGTATAAGTTGCCGCAAAGATACGAAAATAATCCGATTTTTCAAGCGACACACACAAAAAATTGCTAAATAATTAGGGAAACCGTTCGCTGTCTCGTAATATTTATGTATATTTGCAATCTCTAACATAATTATTTGTAACAAGACGAACTTATGAAAAAATTACTGTTTTCCGCATGTGTGGCAGTAGCCGTTACCGGGGTGGCTTCGGCTCAAAATACCCAAGTGACCATTCATGCCGACAAGGCTGGAGCAAAGATCAACAAGGAGATTTATGGTCAGTTCTCTGAACACCTTGGTTCCTGCATCTATGGAGGCCTCTGGGTGGGCGAGGATTCTCAAATCCCCAACATCAACGGCTATCGTAAGGATGTATTTGAGGCTCTGAAGGCTCTAAAGATTCCCGTTCTACGCTGGCCTGGCGGATGCTTTGCCGATGACTACCACTGGATGGACGGTATCGGCCCCAAGGAGCAGCGACCTTCTCTGCGCAACAATAACTGGGGCGGAACCATCGAAGACAATTCCTTTGGAACCCACGAATTTCTGAATCTCTGCGAGATGCTGGGCTGTGAACCTTATATCAGTGGTAACGTTGGATCCGGCACCGTAAAGGAAATGGCCCAGTGGGTGGAGTATATGACCAGCGACGGTGATACCCCAATGGCTCGCTTGCGCCGCCAGAACGGACGCGACAAGGCTTGGCACGTGAAGTACTTCGGCATCGGTAACGAGGCATGGGGCTGCGGTGGTAACATGTCTCCCGAATACTACAGCGACGAGTTCCGCAAGTTCAATACTTACCTACGCGACCAGGGCGACAACCACCTATACCGTATTGCCTCTGGTGCCAGCGACTATGACTACGACTGGACTAAAGTTCTGATGGATAAGATTGGCCCCCGCATGCAGGGCATCAGCCTCCACTACTATACCTGCACAGGTTGGAACGGTCCTAAGGGTTCGGCCATCAACTTCGACAACGACCAGTACTACTGGGCGCTGGGTAAGTGTCTGGAGATCGAAGAGGTTATCAAGAAGCACAAGGCCATTATGGACGAGAAGGATCCTAAAGGCCGCGTGGGCCTACTTGTCGATGAGTGGGGCACATGGTGGGATGAGGAACCAGGTACCATTCCTGGACACCTCTATCAACAGAATGCCCTCCGCGATGCTTTCGTAGCAGCCCTTTCCCTCAACGTATTCCATAAGTATACCGACCGCGTGAAGATGACCAATATTGCCCAGGTGGTCAATGTGCTACAGTCGATGATTCTCACCGATCAGGAAGGTACGGGCCACATGGTGCTCACCCCGACTTACCATGTGTTTGAGATGTACACCCCGTTCCAAGAGGCCACCTATCTCCCTATCGACCTTGAGACGGAGACAATCGCCGTCAGTAAGGCCTATTTCAAGGAGAAGGAGGGTGCACGCGATGCTGGCTATCGCCCCTGTCCCCTACTCTCTGCCTCTGCAGCCAAGACACAGGACGGTTCTATCGTCTTCGCAGTCACCAATGTGAGTCTCGATAAAGATAAGACCATCGACATCAACATTGAAGGTTTCAAGGCCAAGTCTGTCAGTGGTCGCATCCTTACCTCGAAAAAGGCTGACGACTTCAACGATTTCCAGCATCCCGTCGTTGTGACTCCCAAGGACTACAAAGACGCAAAATTGAACAAAGGCGTTCTGACCCTCAAGGTCCCCGCAAAGTCTATTATCGTATTAAACATCAAATAATAACTCATTAATTATGAACGACAACAAAGTAATGGTTAAGGCAGCCGACAATATTCGTATCCTCGCTGCCGCAATGGTTGAAAAGGCCAAGTCGGGACATCCCGGCGGTGCTATGGGTGGTGCAGACTTCATCAACACCCTGTACAGTGAATTCCTCATCTATGATCCAGAAAATCCTGAGTGGGAAGGACGCGACCGCTTCTTCCTTGACCCGGGCCACATGGCTCCGATGCTCTACTCGCAACTCGCCCTCATCGGCAAGTACACACTTGAGGACTTGAAGAACCTGCGCCAGTGGGGCTCCGTAACACCAGGGCACCCCGAGCGCGAACTGGCCCGCGGTATCGAGAACACCTCTGGTCCCCTAGGACAGGGTCACACTTTCGCTGTAGGTGCAGCCATTGCCGCCAAATTCCTGAAGGCCCGTCTGGGCAACGTGATGAATCAGACCATCTACGCCTACATCTCCGATGGTGGCGTGCAGGAGGAAATCTCTCAGGGTGCTGGCCGTATCGCTGGTAATCTAGGCCTCGACAACCTCATTATGTTCTACGATGCCAACGACATCCAACTCTCCACGAAGACCGAGGTGGTGACCTCTGAGGACACTGCCAAGAAGTATGAGGCTTGGGGTTGGTACGTTCAGAAAATTGACGGCAACGATGTCGACCAGATCCGCGAGGCCATCAAGAAGGCCCAGGCAGAGAAGGAACGTCCGAGCCTGATCATTGGCCACTGTGTCATGGGTAAGGGTGCCCGTAAGGCCGACGGATCTTCCTATGAGTCGAACTGCGCTACCCACGGTGCTCCCCTCGGCGGCGACAACTTCGTACAGACGATGAAGAACCTGGGTGCCGATCCCGAGAATCCGTTCCAGATCTTCCCCGAGGTACAGGAACTCTACGCCAAGCGCCGTGAGGAATTGAAGAAGATCGTGGCTGAGCGCTACGCCGAGAAGGCTGAGTGGGCTAAGGGACATCCTGAGCAGGCCAAGCAACTCGAAGAGTGGTTCAGTGGTAAGGCTCCGAAAATCGATTGGTCGAAAGTCGAGCAGAAGCCTGGCTGCGCTACCCGTAGCGCCTCTGCTGCAGTTCTGGGTCAACTCGCTGAGCAGGTGCCCAACATGATCTGCGCATCAGCAGACCTCTCCAACTCCGACAACACCAACGGCTTCTTGAAGAAGACCCACGACCTTGTGAAGGGTGACTTCTCTGGTGCCTTCTTCCAGGCTGGTGTTGCCGAACTGACGATGGCTTGCTGCTGTATCGGTATGGCCCTCCACGGTGGTGTCATCCCCGCCTGCGGCACGTTCTTCGTATTCTCCGACTACATGAAGCCCGCCGTTCGTATGGCAGCCCTCATGGAACTGCCTGTGAAGTTCATTTGGACCCATGACGCCTTCCGCGTTGGTGAGGATGGTCCTACCCACGAGCCCGTGGAACAGGAGGCTCAGATCCGCCTGATGGAGAAACTTAAGAACCACCACGGCAAGAACTCCGTGCTCGTCGTACGTCCTGCCGATGCCGAGGAGACCACCGTCTGCTGGCGCATGGCTATGGAGAATGTCGATACCCCGACGGCCCTTATCTTCTCTCGTCAGAACATCGACATGCTGCCCGAGGGCAACGACTATTCTCAGGCCGAGAAGGGTGCCTACGTGGTGGCTGGCTCCGATGAAGATTACGATGTGATCCTGCTAGCCTCTGGTTCTGAGGTTTCTACGCTAGAGGCAGGTGCCAAGTTACTCGCTGCTGATGGTATCAAGACGCGCGTCGTCAGTGTTCCTTCTGAGGGTCTGTTCCGCAGCCAGTCGAAGGAGTATCAGCAGAGCGTGCTGCCTGCAGGAAAGAAGAAGTTCGGCCTGACCGCTGGTCTGCCCGTCAACCTCGAGGGTCTCGTAGGTGCCGACGGCTGCGTATGGGGTCTTGAGAGTTTCGGCTTCTCCGCTCCTTACAAGGTGCTCGACGAGAAACTCGGCTTCAACGGCCAGAACGTGTACAACCAGGTTAAGAAACTGCTTGCATAATGGACGTTAAAACAGTAGGCATTGCCAGCGACCACGCTGGCTTTGCCTTAAAACAGTTCGTGAAGAAGTACCTCGACGAGAAGGGCTATCCCTATAAGGACTATGGCACCTATACTGAGGACTCCTGCGACTACTCCGACTTCGGCCATGCGCTGGCTGAGGGCATCGAGCAGGGCGAGGTCTATCCTGGCATTGCCATCTGCGGCTCTGGAGAGGGCATTAACATGACGCTCAATAAGCACCAGTCCATCCGTGCGGGTCTTTGCTGGATTCCTGAGATCGCCCATCTCATCCGTCAGCACAACAACGCCAACGTGCTCGTGATGCCGGGCCGATTCATCGACGAAGATACAGCCCGCCAGATCATGGATGAGTACTTCACTACAGAGTTCGAAGGCGGTCGCCATCAGAAACGCATTGATAAGATACCCATTAAGTAAACTGACAGGTTCACTTACAAACAAAGAAGCCCCGCACCAATTAATGCGAGGCTTCTTTCTATTATTATCGGTGAAGTTCCTTGAGGCGGTGGTGGTAGGCCTTGCGGAGTTTGCGGACGGCTTTGTCGCGAATCTGACGGACGCGCTCGCGCTTCAGGTCCATATCCTCAGCGATTTCCGCCATCGTCTCGTGCTCCTGGTTGATGCCGAAGAAGGCGTTCACCACCCGCGTCTCACGCTTGTCGAGTGAGCCCAAGGCAAACTCGATGGCTTCCTCGATGGCTTCAGAATAGATACGCTCATCGGCCATAGGGGAATTGCTGTTCACAAGTACGGAGAGCAGACTCATGTTCGTGCGGTGACCAAGGGGTGCATCGACAGAGACGGGCATGCTCTGCTGACGTGTCTGCTGCTCGATGGCCTTCTCGATCTGCTGGCGGATGTAGACGACAGCGTAGTTCACGAAGCGTACGCCCTTGCGGGCATCGAACTTGGCAGCGGCTTTCATCAGGCCGATATTACCCTCACTGACGAGATCCTCCATATCGAGCCCATTGCCCTTGTACTGGCGGGCTACGGAGACCACGAACTTCAGGTTGGCCTCAATCAATTTCGACAAAGCACGCTGGTCGCCCTTCAGGATTTGCTCTGAGAGGGCACGCTCCTCGGCATCAGACAGCAAAGTCTCCTTACCGATCTCATCCAGATATTTGTTTAATGCAGAATCTTCCATATTCGTCATTTTTCTGCAAAGATACGATTATTTTCCGTAAATACAAAAAAGAGAGAAGAAATCTTTCGATTTCCTCTCTTCGTGACTCCCGCGGGATTCAAACCCACAACCTTCTGATCCGTAGTCAGATGCTCTATTCAGTTGAGCTAGGGAGCCGTCCTTTTCGTTTGCGGGTGCAAAGGTACACACTTTTTTTGAACCCACCAAATGTTTTGGCGATTTTTTTTGATTTTTTAGACGATTACCCGCGTCTTATGGTAATTTTCACGGAATTCCGAGGGGCTGCAGCCCTTCCGCTTCTTGAATATGCGGTTGAAATTGCTGAGGTTGTTGAAGCCGCAACTGAAACTGATCTCCGCGATGGAGTGCGTGCTGTCGACAAGCATACGGCTGGCATATCCCAATCGCATATCGATGATATACTCACTGAGGTTGCGCCCCGTATGGAGTTTGAAGAAACGGCTGAAAGCCGAAGGACTCATGCCTGCGATATCAGCCAACTGAGGCAGGCGGATCTCATAGCGATAGTTCTGGTCGATGAAATTCTTCACCTTCTGCACCCTGCGGCTGTCGCTCGATACCTCCACTTTGGCAAAACTGCTGGAAGCCAACGGACGGGCCCCCTCGCACTTGGAGAGTTCATAGAGAATGGTAAGGAACTGGGTGAAAGCATAGAAGCCGTCCTTGACGCTGCTCAGCGTATCGAGCATCTTATAGACACGCATGATGGCTTCCAACGGAAAACTGAGTCCCTTCTGAGCCTCGATCATCATCTTCTTCATCGAGTTGAAGGGGTTACGCGTGAAGATGCCGCTATTGCTGAAATCGATGTCGAACTGGATTGTCACCTCACGGATATCGTCGCTCTTGCAGTCGTTCTGCTCCCAGACGTGCTCCAGGTCTGGGCTGGTGATCAGCACGAGGTCGTACTCACCGATGATCTCATTGGAGTCACCCACAATACGACGCACGCCAGCCGCATGCTCCACGAAGTTCAGTTCGTAGACCTCGTGGTTATGTATAGGATAGGTGAACTCCTTCTTCCGACGGTCGGCGATGTAGAGCACATCCTTTCCCATCAGGGGCGATATCTCGTGAATGACCTTGCTTTCCACTATAAACTGTAAACTATAAACTATATCTTCAGTTCCTTCAGAATCTCCGACATGCGCTGGTGGTTCTTGATCTGCATCGGCACAAGCGGCAGACGGAGCACATTCTCAATGAATCCCATTTCGCTGAGCATCGCCTTCACACCAGCAGGGTTACCGTCGACGAAAAGCAGCGAGAACAAGTCCGTGAAGCGATGGTGGATCTTGCGGGCAGGATCATATTCGCCTCGCATCTGCAGGCGGATCATCTTGGAGAACTCCTTCGGCAGCGCATTGCCGATGACACTGATAACACCCACGGCACCACAACTGACCATCGGGAAGGTCAGAGCATCGTCGCCAGAGATGACATCGAAATCCTTCGGCTTGTTCTTGATAATCTCATCAACCTGCTCCAGATTGCCGCTGGCCTCCTTAATAGCCACGATATTATGACAGTCGCGGGCGAGGCGAACAGTCGTAGCAGCCTGCATGTTGACACCCGTACGACCTGGTACGTTATAGAGCACCACCGGCAGTTTGGTGGCTGCAGCGATGGCCTTAAAGTGCTGGTAGAGACCTTCCTGGGAAGGCTTGTTGTAATAAGGGCAGACGCTGAGGATACCGTCGACGCCACGGAAGTCGCCCGTCTTCAGTTCCTCTACGATAGCAGCGGTGTTGTAGCCTCCGCATCCCATCAGAATGGGCACCCTACCCTGTACCTTGTCGACAATGAGGTCCTTGATCTTCAGTTTCTCCTCAGCAGAAAGAGTCGGAGTCTCTCCTGTGGTAGCGAGGATGCAGAAGAAATCTGCCCCGTTGTCCAACTGATAATCAAGCAGTCGGAGGATGGCTTCGTAGTCTACGGAACCATCTTCCTTGAAAGGGGTGATGAGTGCGATGCCCAGGCCCTTGAAAATATTGTGTACCATATATATTAATCTAATTCGGGCGCAAAGTTACACATTTTAAATGAAAATCGCAGCAATTTGCTGCGATTTTTTTATTTTTGCTGTTATTCTGCTTTGAACAAATCCTTAATGCCTCCAATCGAGCCCAACAGGTTAGTTGCCTCATAGGGCAGATAGACGGTCTTTGTCTTGTCGCCCTCAGCCAGTTCCTGCATCATCTGGATGTATTTCTGAGCCAGAAGGTAGTTGGCAGGATTCGTGGACTTGCCCACAGCCTCCGTAATGAGTTCGATAGCCTTGGCCTCAGCCTCAGCCACACGTATACGGGCCTGGGCCTCACCCTCTGCCTGGAGAATGGCTTCCTGCTTGGCGGCTTCAGCCTTGTTGACGATGGCGGTCTTCTCACCTTCTGATGCCAGGATTTCCGCAGCCTTCTGGCCTTCAGAGGTCAGGATCTGGGCACGCTTGTTACGCTCTGCCTGCATCTGCTTCTCCATCGCGGTGAGCACAGAGTCGGGAGGCGTAATGTCCTGTAGTTCAACGCGGTTCACCTTCACGCCCCACTTATCTGTCGCGTCGTCAAGCACGGCAGAGAGTTTCTTGTTGATGGTATCGCGCGAGGTCAGCGTCTCGTCGAGTTCCAGTTCACCGATGATATTACGCAACGTGGTCTGCGTGAGTTTCTCGATGGCGTTGGGCAGGTTGTTGATCTCGTAGGTGGCCTTGAAGGGGTCGACAATCTGGAAGTACAGCAGGGCATTGATCTCCGTCTGCACATTATCCTTGGTGATCACGTTCTGCTTGGGGAAATCGTAGACCTGTTCGCGCAGGTCGATAGTCGTGGAATACTGATAGCGCCCATGATTAAGCACCACAATCGTCTTAGCCCTGTCGATGAAGGGGATGATGATGTTGATACCCGGTTGGAGCGTGGCATGATAGCGCCCAAGACGCTCCACGATTTTCGTTTCCGACTGAGGAATGATCACGAGTGCCATCTTGGCAAATACCACCACCAATACGACGATGGCAATCAGAATATAAGTTGCAATGTCCATAATGAATTGATTAAATAGTTTCTACTGTAATGATCGTACTTTCACGTCCGATGACGCGCACACTTGCGCCTTCAGGGATGTCGGCCCCTTCGCTGGTGACGGCCTTCCAGATGTCACCATCGATCTGAACACGTCCGTAGCCATCGGCCTTGACGGTTTCCACCACCCTGCCCTGTCGGCCCAGCAAGGCATCGGCATTGCTCACACGGTTGTCCTCCCCCTTGTGCAAATAGCGCTGGGCGAAGGGGCGCACCCAGAAAAGACAGATAAGCGTAAAAACGGCAAATGCCAGCAGTTGCAGATAAATTCCGCCTCCAAACGCTGCCATCAATGCTGCAAAGACTGCACCGACAGAGAAGCAGATGATAAAGAAGTCACCCGCCGTGAGTTCCAAAATCAGGCAGATGACAGCAACCACCGCCCACATCTGCCACAAGTGTAGTGATAAATACTCAATCATAACGCTATCATTGTTTATGTTGGCAAAATTAGTCATAATTATCCAAATATGCAAGGAAATAGTGAAAATTCATTCGGGTATCGGAAAATTTTATTATCTTTGCAACGGATTTCCATCCCACGACCTGAAACAACTGTACCACGCCCTGAAACAACTGTACCAGGTCCTGGGATACAAGTTTCAGGACGTGAAACAGAAAATTCATAGTCAATAAATAACAAATATCACATTATGGCAAACTATTTCATTCAGGAACTCCCAGAAGAGTTATCAGAAGGCCAGAAGATCATCTTCCCTAAGATGCAGACCTATTCGATGCACGACTACGAGACCGTGCTGGAGCACATGCGCGTCTATTCTGCCAACATCAGCGAGGGCGTGATGCGGGCCGTATTCGACGCACTCGTATCCACGATGGTGAGTTGGATGCCGCTGGGCCACACGATCAAGATCGACGGACTGGGCGTGTTCTCGCTGTCGCTGGGATTCGACGACGGCATCCCGTCGGAGACCCCCAAGGAAAAATACAGGCATATCTGCATCAAGGGGATCAACTTCAAGCCCGATCCGAAACTGTTGAAAGAACTGAATAAAGAGGCTACTTTCGACCGCGTGGAAACCAAGGCGACAGCAAAGCAGAAGCCGGCACACACATTGGAAGAGCGCATAGCCATCGCCCGACAACTGATTGGCAAGAACGGCTTCATGACGCTGCCAGACTATGTCCGCGCCACAGGCCTCAGCCGCTCTACCGCATCGAGAGACCTGAAGAACATTGTGGCAAATCCTGAATCCCATATCACCATCAGGGGAACTCATTCACATAAGGTCTGGGTGCTGAGTGACGAATAACGGGCCGCAAAACATTCGCCGTGCCACTTAACACAATAATCGGCGAGAATATGCGTTATTGGAATAAATGGACACCAAACTGCATCATACATCATCTCACAAGGGCTGGCAACGGAAGGTTATCGCCCTCATGTCTGCCCTGCTGCTGGCAAGCCTGCCTACGTATGCCGACAACTTCACCCTCAAGGGGAAAGTCGTCGACGAGGAGGAGAATGCGCTGGAACTGGTGAGCGTCTCCTGTCTGGCGCAGGGAAAGGTGACCATGACGAACCTGAAAGGCGAATTCAGCATCGACCTGCAATCCGCCGACTCCGTCGAGGTGCGCTTTTCGATGGTGGGCTACGGTACGAGGAAACGGGTGTTCCGCCATCCTAAGGGGAAAATGACCGTTCAGATCGTGATGCACCCTATGGAAGCCCTGCAGGAGATTACCGTGACAGAGCGCAGACGTCAGACAGGACAGACGGAGCAACTGGACGTGAAGGACCTCAGGCAGACGCCGTCGACCACAGGCAATGCCGTAGAGGAACTGATCCAACAGCAGGCTGGTGTCAGCAGTCACAACGAGTTGTCCAGTCAGTATAATGTAAGAGGCGGTTCCTTTGACGAGAACTCTGTATATATAAATAATGTGGAAGTCTACCGTCCCCTGCTCATCAGCAGCGGCAATCAGGAAGGCCTCTCAATCATCAATCCAGACATGGTGGAGAAAATCGGATTCTCGACGGGCGGGTTCGAAGCGAAATATGGTGACAAGATGTCGTCGGCCCTGGATATAACCTATCGTCGCGTAAGAGGCTTCGAAGCATCAGCCACAGCCTCCCAGCTGGGAGCAAGTGGATACTTAGGTGTCGGCGGGAAGAAGTTCTCCATGAGTCACGGCCTACGATACAAGACCAACCGTTATCTGCTGGGGTCGTTAGAAACCACTGGAGAGTACAACCCTAATTTTCTTGATTATCAGACTTATATCAGTTACAAGCCCAATAGCAGATGGACGATAGACGCCATCGGCAATATTTCAGAGAATCACTATAATTTTGAGCCTGAGGACAGAGAAACGAGTTTCGGAACCCTTGCCGACATCAAGTCTTTTAAAGTATATTTCGATGGCGAGGAAAAGGATCTGTTTCGCACCCTCTTCGGCACAGCCAGCATCACCCGTCACTTTGGCGACTCAACCAGTGTAAAGTTCTTGACATCTGCCTTCCACTCCAAGGAGCGTGAGACCTACGACATTATGGGGCAA
>JAFUAK010000277.1 GCA_017460765.1 Prevotella sp.
ATACCGCAGGCTCGATGCCCGTCAGCCTGTTCGAGGGACATACGCGTCGCTATGGCGTGTTCTATCCCATGCAGACCTTCTCGAAGGAACGGCTGGTCGACTTCGCCGAGATACCGCTCTTCATCGAGGGCGACGACCCGCCGATCAGCCAGCTGGCCCAGACGGTCTCCCGCCATGTCTACCCCCTCTCCACCGCCGATCGTAAGTATCTGCACCTGTCGGCCGTCTTCGCCTGCAACTTCGTCAACCATTGCTATGCGCTGGCTGCCGAGCAGCTGGAGCGCTGCGGACTGCCCTTCAGCGTCATGCTCCCTCTGATCGACGAGACGGCGCGCAAGGTTCATGAGTTGCATCCCTTAGAAGCCCAGACGGGCCCTGCCGTGCGCTACGACGAGAACGTCATCCGCATGCAGTCCGCCCTGCTGGCCGACACCCCACAAGTACGCGACCTCTATGATTGCCTCTCCGTCAGTATACACCACCATTCCAAGTAATCATACCTCTCACTTCTCACCTCTCACTTCTCAATTATGATTAATTACGATTTATCCAAAATAAAAGCAATCATCTTCGACCTCGACGGCGTGCTCTCTTCGTCCACCATTCCCTTGGGCATCGACGGCACCCCCATGCGCACCGTCAACATCAAAGACGGCTATGCCATCCAGTTAGCCATGAAGATGGGGCTGCGCATCGCCATCATCTCCGGTTGCCGCATCGAGGCCGTGCGCCATCGCTACGAAGGACTGGGCATGCAGGACATCTACCTGGGTGCCGCTGTTAAGATCAAGGTTTACGACGAGTTCCTGGCCAAATACGGACTCCATGACGACGAGGTCATGTTCATGGGCGACGACATCCCCGACCTCGAGGTGATGCGCCGTGTGGGCTGTGCGGTATGTCCGCAAGATGCCTGTCAGGAGGTCAAGGCCGTCAGCTGCTACGTCAGTCAGCAGCAGGGCGGACAGGGCTGCGGGCGCGACGTGATAGAACAGACGCTGCGCGCCCAGGACAAATGGCTAAAGGATGAAAGGGCATTCGGATGGTAGTCACTCCTTATCATATCATACTGGCTTCCAACTCGCCGCGCCGCAAGGAGCTGCTGAGCGGACTGGGCATCGACTTCGAGGTGCGCATCATCGAGGGCATCGACGAGAGTTATCCTGCCGACCTGCCCACCGCCGAGGTTGCCGAATATATCTCGCATAAGAAGGCAGCGCCCTATCTCTCGCAGATGACTGCCGACGAGCTGGTCATCACCGCCGACACCATCGTCGTGCTCGGCACCCAGGTCATGGGCAAGCCCCACGACGAGGCCGATGCCTGCCGTATGCTTCGTGCGCTGAGCGGTCAGACCCATCAGGTCATCACCGGAGTCACACTGACCACCCTTCAGCGCCAGCAGAGCTTCTCCGTCACCACCGACGTCACCTTCAAGCCGCTCACCGACGACGAGATACACCACTACGTCACCCACTACCGTCCCTTCGACAAGGCCGGTGCCTACGGCATTCAGGAGTGGATCGGCTACATCGGCGTCACGTCCCTCCGCGGCAGCTATTTCAACGTCATGGGCCTCCCCGTCCAGCGCATCTACGAGGCGTTGAAAGATTTTGCAAATATATAAAAAAAAGAGTGGTGAAGGTTTCTGTCTTCACCACTCTCTTCGTTAACCGTTGCCACCACCGGCTCCGGGTGCATCGTCGTCACCACCTGTGGTCGTTCCCTCCGTCCCGTTGGTGTCGGTCTGGTCGGGTTCCTCAATGGTGGCATCGTCAGTGCTGGTCACACGCTTCACCTCCTTGCCTGTACGGTCGAAGCAGGTAATCACGACTGCCGTGTCTTTTAGTTCCTGCTTCAGATCCACTGAGGGAGTGAACACGATGCGGCGCGTCTTGATGAGTCCCGACTTCACGTCGTTGACATCTGCCACGGCCTTGGCTGACAGGCCGAAGCGCATCGTACCCAGTCCGGGCAGTGCTACCGAGTGACCTTCTGTGGCCCATGCCTTGATTACTGAACCTGCTGCG
>JAFUAK010000278.1 GCA_017460765.1 Prevotella sp.
TAAACGACCATTACTACTCATTTCCAACGATGACGGCTATCAAGCCAAAGGTATCAGGACGCTGGCAGAGACACTTTCAGACATGGGCGATATCATTGTCTGTGCCCCAGAGTCGGCCCGAAGCGGATTTTCCTGTGCCTTTTCCGCCACGACGCCCCTGCGGCTCACGCTGCGGGAAGAGCGCGAGGGCCTTCAGGTGTGGTCTTGTAACGGCACGCCTGTCGACTGCGTGAAGATGGCTCTGTCGGAGATTGTGCCAAGGAAGCCGGATATGGTGATCGGTGGTATCAACCACGGAGACAATGCTTCGGTAAATACACATTATAGCGGTACGATGGGCGTCACCTTAGAAGGATGCATGAAGTATATCCCCTCGGTGGCTTTCTCCCTCTGCGACCATAGTGACGATGCAGACTTCGGACCGATGCTGCCTTATGTCCGTGCCATCACGGAACGGGTCCTGGCCGAAGGACTTCCCCTGGGTGTCTGCCTGAACGTGAACTTCCCGCTGGCTCCTGCGTTCAAAGGCGTGCGTGTCTGTAGGATGGCCAAGGGCACCTGGGGACATGAAGTGACGAAATGCCATCATCCGCGTGGCTATGACTACTGGTGGATGGTGGGTACCTATTCCAATGACGAGCCGGAAGCCGAGGATACCGACAACTGGGCCTTGACACACGGCTTCGCGGCTATCACGCCGACGCAAATCGACGTAACGGCCTATTCGGCGATGGAACACATCAAATCCTGGAACCTATGAAGTACTATCTGATAGCCGGTGAAGCCTCGGGTGACCTCCATGCATCACGCCTGATGAAATCATTGAAAGATGTTGACAAGGATGCCGACTTCCGTTTCTTCGGCGGCGACCTGATGGCGGCAGTCGGAGGAACACGGGTCAAGCATTACCGTGAACTGGCCTATATGGGCTTCGTTCCCGTGCTGCTACACCTGCCCACCATCCTCAGGAATATGAAGATGTGCAAGCAGGACATTGCCCAGTGGAAACCCGATGTGGTGATTCTTGTGGACTATCCAGGCTTCAACCTCGATATCGCCAAATACGTAAAGGCCAGTGGTATCTGTCCTGTCTACTACTACATCTCGCCGAAGATCTGGGCCTGGAAGGAATACCGCATCAAGAATATCAAGCGCGATGTGAACGAACTCTTCTCCATCCTGCCCTTTGAGGTGGATTTCTTCGAGGGCAAGCATCATTACCCCATCCACTATGTGGGCAATCCCACGGCAGAGGAGGTGAAAGAGTGGATAGAGGAGAGAGGAGAGTGGAAAGTGGAGAGAGAAGGGAAAATCATCGCTCTGCTTGCAGGTTCGCGCCGCCAGGAGATCAAGGATAATCTGCCCGCCATGCTCGAAGCCGTGAAACCCTTTAAGAAAGACTATCGTGTCGTCGTGGCAGGTGCGCCTGGCATTGAGCAGGATTATTACGACCAGTTCCTGAATGACTCAGACGCGGAGTTGGTCTTTAATCAGACCTATCAGTTGCTCTCCGAGGCGCATGCCGCTCTCGTCACCAGCGGCACGGCGACGCTGGAGACGGCCCTCTTCAATGTGCCTCAGGTCGTCTGCTACGAGACTCCCCTGCCCGCACTCATTGGCTGGCTTCGCAAGAAGGTGCTGAGTGTGAAGTATATCTCGCTGGTGAACCTGATTGCCAACCGTGAGGTGGTGATGGAACTTGTTGCCGATACCTTTACCATTGAGAACATTAAGAAAGAACTAGCGAAAATACTTGACGGGACAGACCGTGAAAGGATGCTTGAAGACTATGCCGAAGTCAGAAGAATTCTGGGAGACCGGAATGCGCCGGATCAAGCCGCAAATATCATGTTTAAACTCTTAAATAATCAACCTGTATGAACAAATTTCTTGCATTGTTGGGCTTCGACCCAACCAAACATTCCGTGAAGGTGGAGATGATGGCAGGACTGACCACGTTCCTGACCATGTCGTACATCCTTGCCGTGAACCCCCTGATCCTCAGTGATGCCGGCATGGACAAGGGGGCTGTGTTCTCAGCCACCGTCATTGCTGCTGCCGTCGCCACCTGTGTGATGGCTTTCTATGCCAAGTTGCCTTTCGCCCTGGCTTCCGGCATGGGCATCAACGCCTTCTTCGCCTATACCCTCGTCATCGTGATGGGCTACACCTGGCAGCAGGCACTGGCTGCCGTCTGTGTGGAGGGTATCGTCTTCATCCTCCTTACTATATTTAAGGTACGCGAGGCCATCGTCAACGCCATCCCCATCAACCTGCGCTACTCCATCTCCGTGGGTATCGGTCTCTTTATCGCCTTCATCGGACTGAAGAACGGCGGCCTCGTCGTTTCCAGCGATGCCACGATGACCACCCTCGGCGCCTGGACGCCTACCACGCTCATTGCGGCAGGTGGAATCCTGCTGGGTGCCATCCTGCTGGCGCTCCACGTGAAGGGTGCGCTTTTCTACACGATCATCATCATGACGCTCATCGGCATCCCCTTTGGTGTCACCCAGATTCCTGAGGGCTTTACGATTCTCAGCATGCCGCAGTCCATCGAGCCTGTGGCCTTCCACATCGACTTCTCACGTTTCCTGAGTCTCGACATCGAGTACTATATCGTCGTGGCCACCCTGCTCTTCATGGACCTCTTCGATACCATCGGAACGCTCATCGGAGCGGCTACGGGTGCAGACATGGTGGATAAGAAAACGGGTAAGATTCCCTCGCTGAACAAGGCCCTGATGTCCGACGCTATCGGAACCACGGTGGGTGCCCTCTGCGGAACCTCTACCGTAACGACCTATGTGGAGAGTACCACGGGTATTCTTGAAGGAGGCCGCACAGGTCTGACAGCCTTCACCGCCGCCCTGCTGTTCTTTGCCGCCCTGTTCTTCTCGCCGGTGTTCCTGATGATTCCCGCCGCAGCCACCACCAGTGCCCTGTTCCTCGTGGGTGTGATGATGCTGCGCTCCATCATCCACATCGACTTCATCGACTTCGCTGAGGCCATGCCCTGCTTTGTCACGATGCTGATGATGCCGTTCACGGCCAGCATCTCCGAGGGTATCGTGCTGGGTATGCTCTCTTACGTCTTCGTCAGCATCTGCACAGGGCGCTATCAGAGGCTCACACCTACCATCTATATCCTTTCAGCCTTCTTCCTGCTGAAATACATTGCACCGCTGTTGTAACATTAAACGTTAAACATTAAACATTAAAATTCAGATAGCATGAAAAAATTACTTTTCGGCGCTATGATGGCTGTAGCAGCCCTCAGTGCCAACGCACAAGACATCCAGTTGCACTACGACTTCGGCCGCAACATCTATCCTGACGAAGAGGACGGACGCCAGAAGGTGACCGTCACCTTGGAGCAGTTCAAGGCAGACCAGTGGGGTTCGTGGTACTATTTCGTCGACCTCGACCTCAGTCGCAAGTTCTTCAAGTCTGCCTACACGGAGATCTCCCGTGAGTTCAATCTCGGCAAACAGGGCTTTGCAGCCCATGTAGAGTATGATGGCGGCCTGAGTGCAGACGCAGGCAGTTTCCAGCAGGCAGCCCTGATCGGTCCTGCATGGAACGGTCACACAGCCGACTTCTCGAAGACCTACTCCGTGCAGTTGATGTATAAGCGCTACTTCAAGAGTTACGATTACTCTTCTGCCTACCACAGCATACAGTTGACAGGTGTGTGGAGCACCACCTTTGCCCAGAAGAAGTGCACCTTCAGCGGATTCATTGATTTCTGGCGCGGTGAGAAGGCCAACGGTCATGGCCAGTTGGTGATCCTCACTGAGCCGCAGTTCTGGTTCAATGCCACCGAGCATTTCAGCATCGGTACGGAGTGGGAGATCAGCGACAACTTCATCTTCAACGCAGATCCTTTGAGCGACAAGACATTCTTCATCAACCCGACGCTCGCTGTCAAGTGGAACTTCTAGCATTTCCAGAATATGAGTACGCAAGAGTTAACTCCCACCCGCAAGACGATTGTCGGCGTCCAGTTCCTGTTCGTAGCCTTCGGCTCTACGGTACTGGTGCCGCTGCTCGTCGGCCTTGATCCTGCCACAGCCCTGTTTACGGCTGGTATCGGCACGTTCATCTTCCATCTCGTGACGAAAGGGATGGTGCCCATCTTCCTGGGCTCGAGTTTCGCTTTCATCGCGCCGATCATTTCTGCCTCCCAGCAGTGGGGCATGCCTGGCACGATTGCCGCGATTTCAGGTGTGGCACTCGTGTATTTCCTGATGTCGGCCCTCATCAAGTGGCAAGGTCGCAAACTGCTCGACCATCTGTTCCCCCCAGTGGTGATAGGTCCTGTGATTATTCTCATTGGTCTGTCGCTGTCACCTGCTGCCGTGAATATGGCAAAGGAGAACTGGCTGCTGGCCTTCATCTCGCTGATCACCGCTATCATCGTGCTGGTGTTTGCCAAGGGTCTTGTGAAACTGGTGCCTGTCGTGATTGGCATTATCGTGGGCTATATCGTGGCCCTCTGTATGGGTTTCGTCGATCTCTCCGCAGTGGCTACGGCCCCCTGGTTCGCCCTGCCCCCGATGATCGCCCACTTCCAGTTGCCGCAGTTCGCCTGGGAGCCCTTTGTCTTCATGATTCCCGTAGCCATCGCCCCTGTGATTGAGCATATCGGTGACGTCTATGTGGTGGGTGCTGTGGCCGACAAGGACTTCGTGAAGGATCCTGGCCTGCATCGCACGATGCTGGGCGACGGTCTCGCCTGTCTGTTCGCCTCTTTCGTGGGCGGCCCTCCAGTGACGACCTATAGTGAGGTGACGGGTGCCATGCAGATCACACGAGTCACTCATCCGCAGGTCATCCGCATCGCTGCCGCTACGGCTGTGGTGTTCTCCGTCATCGGCAAACTGAGTGCCATCCTGCAGAGCATTCCCTCTGCCGTACTGGGTGGTATCATGCTGCTGCTCTTCGGCTCCATCGCCTCCGTGGGCGTGCAGAACCTGATTCAGCACAAGGTCGACTTGGACCAGACGCGTAACATCATCATTGTGAGTGTCACGCTGACGATGGGCATCGGTGGTGCCATCCTCACTTTCGGCACTTTCTCCATCAGCGGCATCGGACTCTCCGCCGTGGTGGGAGTCCTGCTGAATCTGCTCCTTCCCCAGACGAAGGCTGAATAAAACAGTAGTCCCCGCTCGAAGCCGAGCGGGGATTACTTTTTCAATTACCTGATCACAATCTTCTTCCTGTTTCTTATGTAGACGCCCTTCTTCGTGGGCCTATCAATCTGCTGTCCCTCGATGTTGTACCACTGGCCGCTGTCGGTATCTTCATCATAAGCCATCCTGTCAATAGCGGTAGGAGGCGTCGGTACGGGTGTCGAGCCGGTCTCTACCTCTTCCACCTCAGCCTTTGGAAAATCTTCCATAAACGACAACGGGTTTTTCGTTGCCACCTGTTCAGGCACTAACTGGATGGAGTAAA
>JAFUAK010000044.1 GCA_017460765.1 Prevotella sp.
ATATTAAACTAAATTAGTACTTTTGTACCCAAAATGACAGGTTTATACATTCATATTCCATTCTGCAGGAGCCGATGCATCTATTGTGGCTTCTATTCGACGACAGGTCTCAGCGAGCGCCAGAGATACGTCGATGCAGTATGCCAGGAGATGGCCTCCAGGGTGTCTGACGCGCCCCTGGAGACCATCTACCTTGGCGGGGGCACACCCTCGCAACTCTCCATCCCGCAACTCTGCCAGATCTTCGATACTATATATAAATATAATAAGGTAGCGGACGATGCCGAGATAACCATCGAGTGCAACCCCGACGACATGACAGACGAGTTTGCCGCTGGTCTCCGCACCCTCCCTGTGAACCGTGTGTCGATGGGTGCCCAGACCTTTAACGATACCCGCCTCCGCTTCCTGCGTCGCCGCCACACATCGGCTCAGGTATCGCAGGCCGTCGAACGTCTCCGTCAGGTAGGCATCCAGAACATCAGTGTCGACCTGATGTACGGTCTGCCTGGCGAAACCTTGGCAGACTTTGAATACGACATCACCACCGCCCTCGGCCTCGATGTCGAACATCTCTCCTCCTATTGCCTGATGATCGAAGAAGGCACGCCATTACACAGGGGGTCAGGAACGTTGTGTAATGAAGAACTCGAGCGAGAGATGTACTACACCCTCATCGACCGCCTCACTGCGGCAGGCTACGAACACTACGAAATCTCCAACTTCGCCCGCAAAGGCTACCGCTCTCGCCACAACTCCAGTTACTGGCAGGGCATCCCCTACCTCGGCATCGGCGCTGCCGCCCACTCCTACGACATCCGCACCCGCAGTTGGAACGTGTCCAATATCCGCCATTACATGGAAGGCATGGAACGTGGAGAGCGCATCTTCGAAGAAGAACTGCTCGACGACAACACCCGCTACAACGACTGCGTCACCACCGCCCTCCGCACCTGTGAGGGCATCGACCTCGACACCCTCTCGGAAAAGCATCGCAACTACTGTCTGAAGAATGCCCGCCGCTTCCTCGACGACGGCCTACTCGAACTCTCCGCCCATCATCTCCACCTCACCCCGAAGTCCCTCTTCATCAGCGACATGGTGATGAGTGAACTCATACTCATCTGAATATTATATCAGATTATTCTTTAGTGGTGACGACAGTGACGATGTAGGCACTCAGGAGGACGAGGATGCCGGCTACGGGCTTGTCCCACGTGAGGATGTCCTGGCCCAGGATGATGGCGATCACGGAGGCGACGACAGGCTGCAGGTTGGTGTAGATGGAGACCGTCGTTGCATGTAGGTACTTCATCGCGAATGGGATGAGGAAATAGCCGAGGGCCGTGGCGCAGACCACGATGAAGGCCATCTCAAGGACACCGTTCCACCCCCATGCGGAGGTGTAGAGCGCGTTCTGCGAGAGTTCAGGCAGGGCGATGGGCACCGTAACGATGGCGGAGATGAGGAACACATACTTCATCTGCGTGACGGGCGAGTATTTCTCGGCCACTTTTCGCGTGATAATCAGGTAGACAGCCCAGGTAAGCACACTGAGGATGGCAAGCGAGATGCCCAGCAGGTCGTTCTTGCCAGAGCCGAGCGACTGGCTCATGAGCACCATCAAGACGGCACCGGCGATACCCAGCAGCACACCCACGAACTTCATCGGCGTGATCTTCTCACCGATGGTCAGGGCGGCACAGAGCATCACGGCAACAGGCGTCAGCGTGGCGATGAGCGAGAAATACACGGGACTCGTGTAGTCGAGTGCCCAAGCAGTGAGTGTCTGGGAGATGACGAAGCCCAGCAGTCCGCCAAAGAGGATGGTGATGAGGTCGCGCTTCTCCACATGCTCCTTCGGCATGAAGGCAGCGATCAGCCAGAAGAGGATACAGGCTCCTAATGAGCGCGAAGCCATGTAGCCCATCGGCGTAACCCACTCGTCGAGCAGCAGTTTGGTGACAGGGACTCCAAGTCCGAAAATCGTGTTTGCCAGGAAGATGGCGCTGTGCGCCTGCAATTTCTTATTCATGGAATATTTCACTTTTTCACTTTTTCACTTTTTCACCTTTTCACTTTTTCACCTTTTCACTTTTTCACTTTTTCACCTTTTCACTTTTTCACCCTCCCACAAGTCGAGTCGTTCCTTGAGCGACATCTTAGCATATTGGCGCCACTCCGTACAGCCGTCCTCGCAATGGTCCAGATAGTGCAGATCATACATCCGGCGGTAGGCCTCCATCTCGAAAGGGTTCAGCAGGTAGGCCGCATGCTTCATCCGGCGATTCATCCGCAGCCCTTTCAGCCAGTACCATATATATAATAGGTAGAAACGGATCCAGGAGTCGCCCGTGGACTGGGCCTGGCGCAGGTGGATCATCTCGTGGTTCTTCATCACCGAGTAGCCGCTGTTGAAGAGGTCGGCTTCCTCCTGCGTGGGGGTGAGGATCTTGCCGAAGAACGTCAGTCCCTCGTAGCCCTTGGGCAGCCAGAAGGCGTTCACCACGGCAGGCATATCCGCCACCCTGCTTGGGCGGACGGCACGCCACATAATGGGTATGACTTGGAACATCGGTAGCATAACGGGGGACAAAGGTACGAAGATTCGCTGAATAAATCGGGCGATTCGCAGAAAAAAATTGCCATTCGCAGAAAATCACCCTACCTTTGCAGCAGAAATGAATTAAAACAATTGAACTTATGAACAAGAAGATGAATCATTTTTGGATTGTCACCATGCTGCTGCTCGGCGTGGTGGCCTGTTCTACGGAAGACAGTTGGTACAACGACAGTTGGACAGAGACCAGCACGTCGCAGACGACAGAGAGCAACGATGACAACTCTACCACAACCAGTACCTCGGACAATGTCATTGACGGTGTCGCCAGCGACGGCGATGTGACCTCGTTCTCTATCGCCTTCAACAAAAACGCCATCGCAGAGTCGCAGACCGTCAATAGCGGCGATGACGACTACATCGAGAACACCACGTTCGACAAGACCATCATCATCACCTTCAGCACCTCGGGCAGTGCCTCCGTCAGCGGAGACAACACTGGCATCGTAACCGTCAGCGGCAACGACGTCATAGCCAACAACACCTCTGAACAGGTGATCAAATACGTGCTGACAGGCTCAACCTCAGACGGTTTCTTCAAACTCTATAGTGCTAAGAAGCAGGCCATCGTGCTCAACGGTGTGAATATCACCAACCCCGATGGGGCTGCCATCAACAATCAGAGCAAAAAGCGCACCTTCATCGTCCTCAACGACGGCACCAAGAACAGTCTCACCGACGGTACTAACTACAATGACGCAACCGCCGACGAGGACATGAAGGCGTGCCTTTTCAGCGAGGGCCAACTGATATTCAGCGGCTCTGGCTCACTGGAGGTAGATGCCAACTGCAAGGCCGGTATCCGCAGTGACGACTACGTGCGCACCCTGCCCAAGGCGAACATCTACGTCGATGCCTCATCTGGCAACGGCATCCGCGGCAATGATGCCGTCATCGTGACTGGTGGCGTGATCAACGTGAACGTGACGGGTACGGCAGACAAGGGTATCTCAACAGACGGTGAGGTTCGCATCGACGGCGGACGCACCACCATCATCACCAGCGGCGGCTACGAGTACGACAGCGACGATCAGGACTACGCAGCCTGCTCTGGCATCAAGGCCGACAGCATCATCAACATCAATGGCGGCGAAGTGAACGTGAAGTCGACAGGCACAGGCGGCAAGGGCCTGAACTGCGACGACAAGATCAACATCAACGACGGCGTGATCCATATCATCACCACTGGCAAGCGCCAGAAGGACTCCAAGGGCAGCGTGTCGCCCAAGGGTATCAAGGCTGATGGCGACATCACCATCAACGGTGGACAGACGCAGGTGCGCCTCGAAGGCTCTGGCGACGGTACGGAGGCCATCGAGAGCAAGAACGAGATCCACATCGAGGCCGGCACCGTGGAGTGCTACAGTTACGACGATGCCATCAACTCGGCAGGCAACCTCTATATTGACGGCGGCTACGTGTATGCCCGCAGTTATAACAACGACGGCATCGATGCCAACAAGAACCTCTATATTAATGGTGGCGTAGTGATTGCCGAGGGCGCTTCCCAGCCTGAGTGCGGCATCGACGCAGCCGAACAGTACAAGGCCTATATCAATGGCGGTACGGTGATTGCCGTGGGTGGTGGCATGCA
>JAFUAK010000045.1 GCA_017460765.1 Prevotella sp.
ATCGCTGGTGTACTGATCGATCATCAGGGTCTTGTTCTGGTCGATCAAACTGACTTTCGCACTGCTCTCCTCATCGGGAGCCATCGAAATGAAATTCTCTTTCATTGCCATAGTTGTAATGATTTTAAAAGATTAATAATAATATGTCTTATTCGCTTTTGATCTCAAACTTGGGATTGCCTGCCTCGTCGACCTGCACCTCGATATGGTCGCCAGACTTGATCTTGCCGGCAATCATCATCTTAGAGATGGGGTGGCGCAGTTCCTTACGGATGATACCCAGGACAGGACGGGCACCGTACTGCTGGTTGTAACCGCGCAGGGCGATGGTCTGACGGGCCTCCGGGGTCAGCGTCAGGGTGATGTTCTGCTCCTCGAGCAACTTCAGCAGTCCCTTCAGGTGGATGTCGAAGATGGCTGTCACGGTCTTGTCGGTGATCGGTGAGAACGGTACGATCTCCGTCAGACGGGCCAGGAACTCCGGACGGAAGTAGCCCTGCATGATGTCCATCAGTTCGTTGTTCTCGGGAATCACGCCACTGTTGAAGCGATCCACGATGGTCTGTGCTCCGATGTTGGAGGTGAACAGGATGAGGGCATTGGAGAAGTCGCCCACACGACCCAGACGGTCGTGCAACTTACCCTCATCGAGAATCTGCAGGAACAGGTCGAACACCGACTTATGAGCCTTTTCGATCTCGTCGAACAGCACCACGCTATAGGGATTCTGACGGATCTTGTTCACCAGCAGGCCACCCTCCTCATAACCAACATATCCCGGAGGTGCGCCATAGAGCAGAGCCACCGAGTGCTCTTCCTTGAACTCCGACATGTCGAATCGGATGAGGGCACTCTCGTCGCCGAAGAGGAAGGCGGCAAGGGCCTTCGACAACTCGGTCTTACCAGTACCCGTCGGACCGAGGAAGAAGAACGATCCCATAGGCTGTCCCTTCTTGCTGAGACCGGAACGGGACTCGTAGACGGCATCAAGCACCTTCTTCACGGCATGGTCCTGACCTACGACGCGCTTCTTCAGCGTCTCTTCAGCACCCATCAGGCGATCGCGCTCCTTGGTCTGTACCTTTCCGAGAGGAATACCTGTCTGCTTGGCAACGACGGCACTCAGGTCATCGCTCTTCAGTTCTGTACGCTGTTCGGCACTCAGTTCCTCCAGTTTGTCGAGGACACCGGCCAGGAAGTCGGTACGCTCCTTAATGGTGGCAATCTTGCTGAAATCAGTATCGTTGTCAACACCTGCCAGCAGGATGCAACTGATCTTATTGAAGACCTCGTAGTTCAGCCAGTCGAGTTCCTTCATGAGAGTCTCGTCGGCGGCATCCTTACCCTCTGCACTGGCTTTAATGGCATCCAACTTTCCACGAAGGTCGGTGATGATATTGCCAGTCAGGTCGTTCATCGTCTTCACCTGGGCCATCGTACGGTCGAGCAGGTCGAAGGCAGAGTCGGGCAGCGACTTCTCCGTCAGATAGCGCTTGGCCAGGCGGATAGCATCGTTCATCACCGGCTCGCCGACAGTCAACTTGTGATATTCCTCATAAGCGGGAATGGCACCCTTCAGGATGCGGAGCGTCATATCGGCCGTGGGTTCCTCAACGGTAATCTTCTCCAACTTAGACACCATCTCCTTGTCGGTCTCGATGTTCTTCGTGAAACCGTCAATGCTCGACGTGGCCAGCAACTGGAGACGACCTTTCGACAGTTCATTCTTCAGGATGGCAGAAGCCCCAAAGAGCGAGCCTTGCTTGTCGAACAACTTGTCGATGCTCTCGATGATGAGCACGGCATTGGGCAGGGCCTCCACCTCGGTGATCACACCCTTGAAACGGTCTTCCACTTCTCCCTTATACTGGGCATCGCCACCCAAGGCAGCCGTGTCGAGTTCGTAGGCTACGGCCCCGCTCAGGAAGCCTGGCACACGGTCGGCAGCCAACTCATGGACAAAGCCGTTCACCAGCGATGTCTTGCCGACGCCAGCCTCACCAGTGATGAGCAGATTGGCCTTGGTCTTACGACCCAGAATCTCATAGATAATGGCAATCTCTTTTTCAAAACCGATTACCTCACCCAAGTTTCCGGCACGGGCCACTGCGGTCTTGTCAACACAATATTTGCCTAAGTTGCCCTTGCCTGTGGCCGAAGCGGTATGCTTGGTCAGTTCGGCACCTTCCATATAAGGAGCCTCCACATTGGCACCGCCTCCCATCTTGGCACTGATCTCCGACGGGGTCAGGGGCAAGGTTTTCAACTGGTCGAACGAGAAGCCTACACCCGGTGTCACCAGCGATGCCAGTACACAGATGTCCGTACACTCGTCGAGATTGAACTTTACCTGATAGTTGTCGGCTTCTTCCAGCACGGCTTCCGACTCCTTGGAATACTCCAGGTCGCGCATCGGACGGACGGCACGGGGGGACAACTGCATCTGGACATCTGCCCAGTCTTGAAGGTAAAAGTAGTCTTTGTCCAGTTCACTTTCCAGGAAATGAACCAAACCGATCTCCTTGTGAAGGATAGCCTTGAAGAGATGCGCAGGGTAAATGGCATCGCTTCCATATTCTTCTGCAAAGGAGTTTGCAATGGATTTGAGTTTTTGATTCATATTATTGTTCTAATTATAGTTTGGTTTTATTCTACAAAGGTAGGAAAAATACGCCAAACTCCATTAAACCAAAGGGCTTTCAGACGATTATTTAATGCTTTTTAACCTTAATCTCCATTCCTTTTTATGTTTTTTATTTTAATATGCCTTTATACCTTTATTATATAAAAAAAACGTAAATTTTTCCCCGCTTACGAAAGTTTAGCGTAATTTTGCACCCAAATTGCGCAATGAAATGAGTCTGACACAAATTGTTGGAAAAGTATTCGTGCCCCGTCAGCGTGCGTTGGAGAAGCACCAGAACGAGGGTGAGGCCCTGCAGAGGGCTGTGCTCAGCCAACTGCTCAGCAAGGCGAAGGACACGGAATACGGACGGAACCACGACTTTCAGGGGATGAAGGGCTACGACGACTTCATCACCCACGTCCCTGTGAACACCTACGAAGAACTGAAGGGAGACATAGACCGCATGCGTCAGGGCGAGACCGATATCCTCTGGCCGGGACGTGTGAAGTGGTATGCCAAGTCGAGCGGTACGACAAACGACAAGTCGAAGTTTATCCCCGTGAGCAAGGACGGCCTGCAGGATATCCACTATGCCGGTGGTTTCGACTCCGTGGCCATCTATCTGAGAAACAATCCTCAGTCGCGCATGTTCGACGGACGGGGCCTGATCCTCGGCGGCAGTCATGCAGCGAACTATAACCTGAAAGACTCGCTCGTGGGTGACCTCAGTGCCATCCTCATCGAAAACATCAATCCGCTGGTGAATCTGATACGCGTGCCAAAGAAGCAGACGGCGCTGCTCTCCGACTTCGAGGTGAAGCGTGAACGCATTGCCGAGGAGGCGATGAACAAGAACGTAACGAATATATCAGGTGTGCCTTCATGGATGCTTTCCGTGCTGACCTGTATGATGGAGAAAACGGGTAAGACGCATCTGGAGGAGGTATGGCCGAACATTGAGGTATTCTTCCACGGCGGCGTGGCCTTTACGCCCTACCGCGAGCAGTACAAGCGCCTCATTACCTCGCCACGGATGCACTATATGGAAACCTATAATGCCAGCGAGGGTTTCTTCGGCATTCAGGACGACCCGACAGATAAGTCGATGCTGCTGATGCTCGACTACGGCGTGTTCTACGAGTTCATCCCGATGGATGGTGGCGACCCTGTACCTCTCTGGGGCGTGGAGAAGGGCAAGAACTACGCGATGGTGATCTCCACCACCTGCGGCCTCTGGCGCTATGAGATCGGCGACACCATCCAATTCACCTCGACGAACCCTTATAAGTTTATCATCAGCGGCCGCACGAAGCACTTCATCAACGCCTTCGGTGAAGAACTAATCGTAGACAATGCCGAACAGGGTCTGGCCTACGCCTGCCAGCAGACGGGTGCCGAAGTGAGCGAATATACCGCAGCCCCCGTGTTCATGGACGAGAATGCGAAGTGCCGCCACCAGTGGCTCATTGAGTTCGCCAAGCGTCCTGCCGACCTGCAGCAATTCGCCAGTCTGCTGGACAAACGCCTGCAGGAAATCAACAGCGACTACGAAGCGAAGCGCTACAAGGACATCACGCTCCAGCATCTGGAGATCATCGAGGCCCGCCATGGTCTCTTCAATGACTGGCTGAAATTGCGCGGCAAACTCGGTGGCCAGCACAAGGTGCCCCGCCTGAGTAATTCAAGGGATACGATTGAGCAACTGCTGGCGTTGCAAAGGTAAAAAAGTAAAAAGGTAAAAAAGTAATGAAGAGATTGGTAATCAAGAAAAGGCTGAAGGCAAAAGGGTTATTTTTACCTTTTTACCTTTTTACCTTTTTGCTTTTATATGCCTGTGCCCGGATGGGACAGCCCGACGGAGGCTGGTATGA
>JAFUAK010000279.1 GCA_017460765.1 Prevotella sp.
CTTGTTTTATTAAATCACACTTTATAAAAATGCAACATTTTATTAAATACGATTTTATAAAACAATACCTACGATGAGGAAGGTCAGTTGAGCGACAAACATGGAACCATTGAGGTGGTTCCATGCTGGAAATGGATGTTGGAATGCAACCGAGTATGAAGAAACTATTATCATCTTTGCTACTTTCCTTTGTGTGGAAACTGCCGGTTCGACCAGCCATCCTTGTGAAGGGTTATGAGGTGGGGAATTAAGATTTCCTGACCCAGACCTTGTGGGAGTGGCTGCCTCGCGGCTTGATGGGTGAGTCGGCAGCGGCAACGAGCCTCTTCAGATCGATGGAGGCAGCGCTGCGGCAGAGACCGGTGGCCAGAGCGTAGTCGTTCAGCGTCATGTAGCCGTTGCTGTCGATGATGGCCAGCGCCTTGGCCATCCGCTCGTTAGCGGTATATTTGCACTTCCTGGGCACCACCACTTCTACTTCCGTCCGCTCGAAGTCGGCTTGCGAGTTCATGTCCGCCAGCAACTGCGGGTCCGGCTTGAAGTTGATGCCCTTAATGCAGATGTGCCTGTACTTCGTCTTGGGTTCTTCGCCGGCATCCTGGTCTTTGAATCCCAGCGACAGAGAGAACGTGCCCAGCCCGTCAATCTTCATGCTGTGGCCCATCGGCATCCAGGTCTTCATGGCCTCTACCAGCGCGTCGATGACAGCCCGCATGGAGCCTTCGCTGAAGTTGGCGGCATAGGTTTGCATGTGTTTCAGCACAGTCTCGAAGTCGTGCTGCGTGTAGGTCTGCATCTTCGGATAGACGACTTTCTTTCCTTCGGTCATCTCCTCATTGAGTTCTTTCAGAATGTAGTTTGGCATATCATTTACTATTTATTATTCATCGGCGTTGAACATGTGTTCACCGCCGATGAACTTGTGTTCTCCGACGTCGAACACATGTTCGTCGACGATAAACATAACTTTTCACGCTGCAAAAATACAAATTCTTTTTGATTCGACCAAATAAAAATGAAAAAGAGATAGTTGCCCCGTATACTTTGTGTGCAAACCGATGAAAGATCAGAAGGCACCTGTATCCGAATCCTTATTCTGGAGTCTGCGGTTGATCTTCAGGTTCTTACCCGTTGAGAAGTCGTAACTGAATCCAAGGACAAACATCGACCTGTTGTCGTCGATCCAAGTTTTGTAGTCGCTTTCCAGGATACTCGTTGGCAGTGTGTAGCCAGAGTAGCGCGAACGGGTGAAGAGCCAATAGTCGGTGGCGAAGATGCGCCAGTTCTTCTTCTGCCAATAGACCTGTAGGTGCGACTGGTTCTCACCGGCATCCAGTGTGGAACCGTTGAGGCGTTTTGACACGATGTTCCCTACATAAGAGGCTCCCCAGTTGCCCTTACGGAACTGAATGGCATAGTAGAGCGGTGTCCACGTGTGATGGTAGTGCCCGATAATAGGGCTGCTGACGGTCTGGCGATAGACATATCCCTGCAGGGCCACTGTCAGAATCTGGCTCTTGAAGGGAGTGATGACCAGTTGGTATGCCCCTCCCAGTTCGCTGGAATAGTTGGCATTCTCGCTCATGCCCACGATATATTGCTGACCATTGATTTCCTGCTGCGTGTAATAACGGCTGATGGGAGAGTCGGCATAGGAATAGTGCAGCGTGAGGTTGGTCTGTAGCCAGCCAAGGTTCCACTTATAAATCAGTTCCGACTGATAGGTGTTGTAACTCTTCAGATAGGGGTTGCCAATACTTAGCACTCCAGGTATGACGAGACTGGCATTGTTGCCAAGAGCCGAGATCGGCGGCGTCTTTGATTCTGACGATGTGACCCATTGCAGATTCATCGTCTTAGAGAGGTTGGAACTCAGGATGAGTTTGGGCGTGAAGAGCCAGCGGGAGTCGTGGGCGTCGCTGTTGTCCTGTGTCACCTGCGTGGCTCCGGCACCGATACGATACATCAGTTTGTTGAGACTACCGCTGTACTCGGCATACATATAGTGCTGATAACTGGCTGAGGAGTAGTCGTAGTCATGAAAGCCAGAGAGAATATTGCTCATGGTAGCGTCAGAGCGTCCGAACGAGCCACGATAGCCAAGGCTCAGGCTATTCTTCGCCCACTTCTTCGTATAGGCCAACTCGCCGATGAAGGAGTATTTGTCGTTTGTCTGTTCCTGGTTATCATGAAACTCGTACGAGTCGTACATGATGCCATTCCACTCTCTCCAGTTCTTGACGTTGTTGTGGTAATAGGTGCCCACCAGATCGACGGAAATCTCCTGGTCCTTGGGCAGAGTTTTCTGGACATAGACGTTCAGGTCTGGTCCGAAGGTATTTATTCGACTGCCGAAATCGCCTTGATACCATTTGGTTTGCTTGAAGGTCGATGCATACATGATATCGCTCTCGCCGTCACTGTGGCGATGATCGAAATGGGGTGATGCCACCACCTGAATCGCTATATCGTCGGTTTTGTTGTAGGTGTATTTGATGACGGGGTCGTTCCATGTATAGCCGAACTTGTCATGGTTCTTTTCCTCATAAAACGTATTGCTATGGGCTATTGGCTCTCCCATTTCATAAGAATAATTCTTTTCGTTGTAGCGTTTGGTATAGTCGCGCAGACTGAACGTATAGGAGAGTGACAACTGATGGTTGCCCGAGGTCAGGTTCAGATAGGCCTCATCGTCAGTGAAGCCCGTCGTAAAGGCCGTCCTCGCCTCGATGCCTGCATTGACGCCCGTGTCCATCCGCTTGGTTATTACGTTAATCAGCGTACCGGCATCGGCATAGCGGGCTGGCGGGATATTATAGTACTCCACCTTGACGATCTTATGGGCGGGAATGCCCTTCAGATCGATATCTGAGGCACTGACTCCATTGAGCAGTATCTTCACACTGCCGCCGTCCATGCGCTGGATCTTGTTGCTGACAGGGTCGATCCTGAGGTTCTCCACATGCTCCAACAGGTCACGCACATTGCGGGCCAGTCCTATCTGCTCGCCAGTGAAGGTATAGACGGACTTATCAACGTAGTTCATGATATGAGTACCCTCTACCGTCACACCGTTAATGGTATATTCTGCAGGCTGCAACTGGATGGTGCCGATGTCGCCCACCTCACAGTTACGGTAGGTCGTCCGATAGCCTATGAAGGAACACTTCACAATGACGCGATAAGCCTCGGTAGGAATCACGAAGTCACCGTTCTCATTGCTCACGCCACCACCGATGAGAGAGGAATCGGCAGGGTTGAGCAGTGAGACGTTGGCATAGGCTACAGGCTGTTGACCCTCATCTACCAGGTGGCCTTTCAGATGGCGCTCCGTCTTGTGGGTACACTCCACATAATACTTCTCACCATCCCTCACGATACGGACGGGATAGAAGCCCACGACTTTCATCAGGGCATCGTCGAGGCTGAGGCGCTCGAAAGAGCAGGTGACGGTGAAGTCCTCGAGGTCATTATAGATAAAGGATATCATTCCCGACCTTCGGTCACCTACCCGTAGCCTTTCGTGGCGAGAAGTAGCATCATTCAAGTCTTCGAGCACGCTGCTGAGCGTCTGGCTCTGGTAGGTACGGGTGAGTTTCTGTGCCGTCATGCTGCTGACGGCTGCGCACAGTAATAGCATGATGAATATCTTTTTCATATCTCTGATCATGGCATTAAGGTCTGACAATCAGTTTATCCTCCTCGATGGCGAGGCTCACGTGGTCGAAGTGGTTCAGGTCGTTTACCACACTTTCAAGCGCATCCTTCGGCTCCCACTCGTAGTAAAGGCGCAGTTCGTGGGCCTGTTCGCTCTGGATTTCCACCACCTTATTATAATAGTGGGCAATCTCCCTGACCATCTCGTCGAGCGGTACATTCTCGAAGATACGGGGCTGAGCGATGCTGTCCTGGGGGAGTGAAGAGTGATGAGTGAAGAGTGAAGAATTTGCTACCGCTGTGGTGTCTGCCGCGAGCAATGCCTCTGACTGCTGATGATGGCTTGCAATCTGCACGGCGGCATAGGCAATGCCAGAGAGCATAAGTACACCGATAAACATAGCGGCTATCTGCATCCATCCCCATGAACGCTGCTTCTGGGGAAAGTGCTTGGCCTCGAACTTCTGCCATTCCTCGTCTATCATCTCCGAGGTGTCCATATCATTCTCTGCATACATCTTGCGGAGAAGGTCTTCCAGTCTGTTGTTGTCGTTAGATTCCATACCCTTTTGTTTTAAAATGATCCTTCATTTGTTTGAGCGACTGCGACAGATGATTGTGTACGGTGACTTCGCTCACTTTGAGCGCCTCGGCTATCTCACGGTATTTCAGCCCTTGCTGGTAGCGCAGGCGGAGTATCTGCTGCGAGAGCGGAGGTAGTTGCGAGTCGATGAACTGTTGGAGCGCGTCAAGTTGTTCCTGCTCATCGTCCTCCTGAGACAGTCCTTGCCTTAAGGGTTTCAGTTCCACCTGTACTGCCTGCTCCCTCTGCCTGTGCACCAGCAGATTGATACAGCGATTACGGGTCAACGTCAGAAGGTAGGGCTGTAGCGTGTCTGTCCGCAAGTCGGTCTGGCTGTGGAGCAGTTGGGCGAACACGTCGCTCACTACATCCTTGCTCTCCGCATCATCGCCGAGCATCCGTCTGGCCAGCCGGAACATCCCGTCGTAGTGATGCCTGAAGATCTGTTCGAACTCTGTCTTGTCAATCATCTTTTTCGCTTGTCTTTTACTCTATATACAATCGGGCACCCCGTTTTCCTAAGCAAAATTAGTAACTTTTTTATAATCCTCAAATTAATTAATTGAAAAAGAATTAATCTTCGTTTAATTTAAATATCGGTAAGTCTTTGTAAGATTCAATTTCCAGACTGTTCCAAACAAAACCATTACTTTTGCACGCAGTTTATTAACTGTGGTAAAGTAACAATATGGAACTGACAATGCAGAAAATGATCGCGCGTACCGTACTTTATCTGATAATTCTATTGCCATCAGAAGTCTTGGCCCAACAGCGGCAGATGGTAGTAGTCAATGCGGAGTCGAGGGTTCCGATACGCGATGTGAGAATCAGCGCAGACAACGGACTTGAGAAACGAACAGCCTGGGACGGACTCTTCACGGTGCCAGACACCTTTACCCGCATTGACTTAGCGCACCCGGATTTCGAACACCGTTATGTCCTGAAATCCGAACTCAATAGTGACACAATCTTTCTCATTCCCAACATCAATGCCCTGCGCGAAGTGGTCATTTATGGCGAACGGCGTTTCGACAAGCGGATGGCAGAAATGCTGAGACCTTCACCCGAAGCAGAGAAAAACAGACTGCCCGATTTCGTTCCTGCAGGCCCTGATGTGTTAGCCCTCGCCGTCTGGCTCTACGACAAGACAATCGGCAAGAAAGCAGAAGCCCGCTCCAGGCGGAAACGGGCTCTAAAGGAAGTACGTCGTAAAGAGGAAGAACTCCAACAGCGTTGGGACTCGATTTTTACTTCGCCCTGTAGATGAGGACGGTGAAGACGATGGTTATTAGGATGATGAGACCTATGACTGACAATACGAGCCAGGCGCTGGGTTTGGACATAGCCAGGCTCGTCAAGGCAATCCCCAGCGTGAGCACAGGCATCAGCAGCCCCATGATGCGCATCATACGGATGGCCAGTTCGTACTGCCGCATGGTAGTCATCTTGAAGGGCATGTGGATGGTGTGCGGGAAGTAGGCACCTAACATCATGCAACCTCCTACCACAGTCATAATCAGACAAGGGAATAAGACGCCGAACGGCGAGCCATAACTGTCTGGCGTGCCGTCGAGTCTGAAGTGCGTGGGAACCACTTCAGGTGCACGATGGAGCAGCCAGATGATGATGCCCCACACCACGATGGTTAATAGGGCGAAGGCGAGTTCAAAGATTGTACCTTCCTTAGTTCTATAAACTTTGATCTTCTGTTGTTTCATTGTTTTTCTTCTTTTTAGGCAGACGCTTGGCTTTGCGCAGTGCCTCGGTGATGATCCATTGCAACTGGCCGTTGGTGCTGCGGAACTCGTCCGCAGCCCAGGTCTCTATCGCGTCCATCGTATCCGAATCGACACGGAGGATGAAACTTTTGGTCTTTTTCTCGGCCATGAATTAATGATTAAGTGTACCTGTGTTCACTACGGGCTGAGCCGAGTCGTCGCCACAGAGCACGACGAGCAGGTTAGACACCATCGCTGCCTTCTTGTCATCATCGAGATCGACGATGTTCTCATTGGAGAGTTTGTCGAGCGCCATCTTCACCATCGAGACGGCTCCCTCCACGATCTTCTCACGGGCTGTGATGATGGCGCTGGCCTGCTGGCGGCGCAGCATGACGGCGGCAATCTCTGGGGCATAGGCGAGATAGTTGATGCGGGCCTCAACCACTTCGATGCCTGCGAGGGCAAGACGTTCGTCGAGTTTCTCCTCCAACTGCTGGTTGATCTCGTCGGCACTCGAGCGCAGAGTGGGTTCACCCGACTTGCTGTCCTCATCGTCGTAGGCATACTGACCTGCCACCTGACGGAGGGCTGCGTCGCTCTGCACGCGGACGAAACTCTCCAGAGCCTTCATCAGTCCCTTGGTGTCGCTGCCGACGGTGTTCGGATTGGCAGCCATCGTCTGGGAATCCACCTCGAAGAGGGCCTTGTAGGTATCCTTTAGTTTCCAGACGAGCACGAGGCCGATCATCACGGGATTGCCCGTCTTATCGTTCACCTTGATGGGCTCAGCGTCGAGGTTGCGGGCGCGAAGGCTCACCTTCTTCGTGCCGTAGAACGGGTTGATCCAGTAGAAGCCCGTTGCCGAGAAGGTGCCACTATACTTGCCGAACCACGTAGCCACCTTGGCCTCGTTGGGTTCCAGCATCAGAAAGCCACACATCGCAACGATGTCGGCTATCAGCAGCACGATACTACCCAGCAGCAGCCAGCCACCCTGTGCTCCGTCGCTGCTGTCGAGCAGGATGATGCTATACACAATGCCTACGATTGAAAGGATGACCAATGCCAACGTCACGAACAGCATCAGAAAGCCATTCAACACAGTTCCTTTGAATACAAACTCTTTCGTTTCCATATCTTTCTAACAGTTTAATGGTTTATAAAGTGATATCAATTTGATATCGCAAAGATATGAACTATTTTTTATCCGGCAATGGATTCAGACACAAATTTAACGTTAATTTGGATTTTTCCCTTTGTCGTATGGAGATTATTAACTATCTTTGCAAATTCAATAGGCAAAACGATGACACAAGAAGAAAAGACGCAGATAGAAGAGCGGATCGTGGACGTGCTGAAAACCGTCTATGACCCTGAGATTCCCGTCAACATTTACGACCTGGGAATGATCTACAAGATTGACGTGCAGGACGACACGACGGTAGATCTGGATATGACCTTTACCGCGCCGAACTGTCCCGCCGCCGACTATATATTAGAAGATGTACGCACGAAGGTAGAAAGCGTCGAGGGCGTGAAGGGTGCCAACGTGAACCTCGTGTTCGAGCCCGCCTGGGACCAGTCGATGATGAGTGAGGAAGCGAGAGTAGAACTGGGGTTTGATTAAAGGTGAAAAGGTGAGAAGGTGAAAAGGTGAGAAGGTGAAAAGGTGAGAAGGTGAAAAGGTGAGAAGGTGAAAAGGTGAGAAGGTGAAAAGGTGAGAAGGTGAAAAGGTGAGAAGGTGA
>JAFUAK010000280.1 GCA_017460765.1 Prevotella sp.
AAATAAGGGCCGAGTATTGAGAAATAAGGGTGCCTTATTGCAAGACCTAACCCGTTTTCTTCGGACAGTCTCTTTAGAACTTAAACTTGTATCCAAGTCCTATCATGTGGATGTTCGGATCGTTGTCGTCGTCATCGTTCCTGACATGCTGATAGCGATAGAAGGCGCCGATGCTGTGCTGTTTGGAGAGTTTCCAGTCGAGCCCCACGTTGTAGCGCACCTTCTGCAGGCTCCAGGCATTGAAGAGTTCCACGTTGGCGTATGGCGTCACGGCCAGGCCCTTCTTGTCGTACTCCACCTGCAGGCGGCTCCGCAATACGTTCTTGCCCTTGCCGCCGTAGGTCTTCTCCTTGCCGTCGTAGGCATTGTTAAGATAACTCCAGCGCTCACTCACGGTGTGTTCAGGACGGTAGGTGTACTGCCAGCGCTCGCGCAGTGAGAAGCGGAAGTCGCCGAAGAGTTTCTTGTCGAATGTCAGCGACACGTTGAAGCGGTGGCGCGGCGCCCAGTACTGGGCACATTTCTTGGGATCGCCTACCTCCGCATCGCCGTCGATCACGGCATCGTCCGTAATCTCGTAATACGATATCTTCTGGTTGTTGTCATAGAGGAAGGTATAGCCAGCCGTAGCCTTCAGCCACTTGGCCACCTTGTAGTCCACACTGAGTCCAAGCGCCCAACGGTCGTTGATCTTGGCATCATCACGCCTGCGAAGTTCACCCTCCAGGCTCACGTTCCATTGTTTGTTGATCTTCTTCTGGGCCTCCAGCGAAAAGTCGAGACCGAAGTCATCGCCCTGTGCCATCATTCCCAACGGCATCAAAGCCAGCATCATTAAAAATACTTTTCTCATTATCTAGAATTCTTTCAGTTGGTCCTTCGACAGTTTCAGATTATCACCCACGGTAGACTGCTCACCCTCGTAACTCACACGGATCATCGCCATATCGCGCAGGAAGTCGATGGAGCCGATGTCCACCTTCACGACCTTCACGCCCAGACGCTTCTCCAGGTCGGCAATCAGTTCCTCACGGCGCTCAGGGGTGATCAGTTCGATACGGTCGTACTGCACCAGTTTCGTGGCATGACTCTTCAGGTGCATCTCACATATCCAAACGGCGAGGATCAGGATCACGTTAGTGAGAATCACCTCAAAGTATGGCAGGTTCACGGAGACCGCATTCACCAGCGAGAGCGCGATAATCACGAAGAGGTAGGTCATCTCGCGAACAGGCATCGTATCCGTACGATAGCGCATGATGGAGAAGATGCCGAAGAGGCCGATACCCACACCCATCGAGGTCTTGCCTTTCATATCCTCCAGCACGAAGATCATGAAGAAGACGATGAAGAAGATGGCGATGGAGATGAGCATGAACGTGAAGTAGAAGTCACGCCTGTGGTTCTTCCTAAAATACAGGCGGTCGATGATGAACCACGTGGCCACGATGTTGATCAGCAGGCGGACGAACATCATCAGGAAGTCATTGCTTAATATCAGATATTCCATATTGTATTTATTGATTTACTATTTTCTCTATACTGTGCAGACGGGGCTTGATGCGGTTGCGCCGCAAATCGTCGTTGGTGAGAGCCGAGCCGATGCAGTACTTCGAGAATCCGTGGGGGTGGATTCTCAATTCCAGCAGTTTGCTGAGGATGGGTGACGGCTTCAGGCCGTCGCGCTTCAGTTCGATAATCACGATGTCGCCCATGAAGCGGAAGTTGTCCGTTGCAATGTTGTGGAACCTCAGGTTCGAGTCGATGGTCAGCCGTTCCGTCTTGGCCTTGTTCACGAGTGTGATGCGGTCGAAGCGATTCTCCAACTGCTCCGAGAGCGTCGCGGGGTCGTAGTGCAGGTGCTCGCGCAGGAAGTTGTCGTAGATGATGTATTGTTCGTCCTGACGCTCAAATCGGATAGTGTGGTCAGGGTTCACGGCATCGAAGCCTTCCATCGTCATGCGCTTCTTCTTCGTGCGCCCGTGGTTGTTCTTCGTCTTCACCTCCAGGAAGTTCAGCCCTGCGTCCACATAGGAGCGGATGCGCAGTTTCTGACGCACCAGATGGCCGGCCTCATGACGGTTGTACATCGCACAGTCGGCAGTATCGAAGTAGAGCGTGTAGTACGGCGAGATGCGCAGCCCGCCAGTCTCCTGCACGAAATAGTCCTCGCGGGCCAACTCCAGCAGGCGCTTCAGCACGGGCACCGTCGTCACGAACTTGGTGTCTATGCGGTTCATCAGCCGGATGTCTTTCATCTCCTCCAGCGTGATGGGCTCATATCGGTTCAGTATTTCTTGCATCGTTGCGTCTTGCTTGTTTTTGCTGCAAAGGTAAGGCCATTACCCCACTCTTCCAAATCCTTTCAGCGAACAGCCCGATTTATTCAGTCAAAACCAGTTCTACTGGACAATGATCGCTGCCCAGGATCTCCGTATGGATCTCCGCTTCTGCCAGTCGCTCGCGCAGACGGTCGGAGATCACGAAGTAGTCGATACGCCAGCCCGCGTTCTTCTCGCGAGCCTGGAAGCGATACGACCACCACGAGTACTTCACCTCCTCAGGATACTTAAAGCGGAAGGTGTCCGTGAAGCCGCAGGCCAGCAGATCGCTGAACTTCTCGCGTTCCTCGTCGGTAAAGCCTGCATTGCGACGGTTCGTCTTGGGGTTCTTGATATCGATCTCCTCATGGGCCACGTTCAGGTCACCGCAGAGGATCAGGGGCTTCTTCTGGTCGAGTTTCTTCAGATAGTTGCGGAAGGCATCCTCCCACGACATACGGTATTCCAGGCGCTTCAGGCCGTCCTGCGAGTTGGGCGTGTAGCAAGTCACGAGGTAGAAGTCCTCCATCTCGAGCGTGATGACACGCCCCTCGTGGTCGTGCAGGTCGATACCGATGCCATACGCCACACTCAGCGGCTGGTGCTTCGTGAAGATGGCCGTCCCCGAGTAGCCTTTCTTGTCGGCATAGTTCCAGTACGACTGATAGCCCTCGAATGCGAGGTCGAGTTGTCCTGCCTGCATCTTCGTCTCCTGCAGGCAGAAGAAATCAGCGTCCAACTGACGGAAGATATCACTGAAGCCCTTGCCCTCACAGGCACGGAGGCCGTTCACGTTCCACGAAACAAATTTCATAAGCGGTTGATTTTACAAATTTGCCGCAAAGGTACGAAATTATTGTGAATTATGGATGATGAATTGTGAATTATTTCGTATCTTTGCAACGGAATTGTAACACATTGTAATGTAATTGTAACAAAGACATAACTAAACGCCTCATGATACGAACCCTGACGCGCCAGATCGGCGCCTACCGCAACGCCTCCATCCTCACCCCCGTGTGGACGGCGATGGAAGTGGTGCTCGACGTGCTCATCCCCTATGTCACCGCCTCGCTCATCGACAAGGGTCTCTCTGCGGGCGACATGCATAGCGTCTGGCTCTACGGAGCCGTCATGCTCCTCATGGCCTTCCTGTCGCTGGCTTTCGGCATCCTCGCAGGGCGCAGCGTGGCCTACGCCGCATCGGGCTTCGCCGCCAACCTCCGCAAGGCGATGTACCGCAACATCCAGCGCTTCGCCTTCAGCGACATCGACAAGTATTCCACCGCAGGCCTCGTCACCCGCATGACAACTGACGTGAACAGTCTGCAGAACGCCTACCAGCAGATCCTGCGCGTCACCGTCCGCGCCCCCTTCCGCCTGATACTGTCGATCATCATGTGTCTCGTCATCGATGCCCGTCTCTCCCTCATCTTCATCGTGGCGATGGTCATCCTTAGTTTCTCGCTCTACAACATCATCTCGCGCGTGGCCCGACTCTTCCAGCAGGTCTTCGTGAAATACGACGAACTGAACCAGAGCGTACAGGAGAACATCAGCGCCATCCGCGTGGTGAAGGCTTTCGTGCGCGAGGACTATGAGAACCGGAAGTTTGCCCGTGCTGCCGAGGGACTTTATAAATTATATGTACGCGCGGAGAGCCTCATGGCCCTCAACCACCCCGTGATGAACCTCGTGGTCTACGGCTGCATCATCGCCCTCTCCTGGTGGGGCGCCCATTTCATTGTCTCCGGCACGCTCACTACGGGCGAACTCACCTCGCTCTTCACCTACGTCATGTCGATCCTCCAATCGCTGATGATGCTGTCGATGATCTTCGTCATGCTCACGCAGAGTGCCGCCAGTGCCAAGCGTGTCTGTGAGATTATCGAGGAACAGCCCGATATCGTGAACCCCGCCCATCCCCTCTTCGAGATTCCCGACGGCAGCGTCGAGTTCCGCGGTGTCCGCTTCGACTATTCTAAAGCCCCTGCCCACGGCTCGCGCCGCTCGGCTCTCTATAACGTCAGTTTCAGCATCGCCTCTGGCGAGACCGTCGGCGTGATTGGTGGCACGGGCTCCGGCAAATCGACTCTGGTGAACCTCATCTCGCGCCTCTACGATGTCGGCCAGGGCGAAGTGCTCGTGGGCGGCCGCAATGTCAAGGACTACGACCTCACGGCCCTGCGCAATGCCGTCAGCGTGGTGCTCCAGAACAATATCCTCTTCTCTGGCACCATCCTCGACAATCTGCGTTGGGGCAACGCCCTGGCCACGGAG
>JAFUAK010000281.1 GCA_017460765.1 Prevotella sp.
CGCGCGGCAGAGGCCAGGCAATTGCCAGCCTGACGCGTGAAGCCGGTCTTCACACCGATACAGCCTTCGTAAGTACGGAGCAGGTGATTGGTGTTCAGGCAGTCCATGTGGCGCCCGTCAACCAGTGGCACGGCTTTCTCCGTGGTCCCCACAATCGTCGCAAAGGCAGAATCGCTCATGCAGTACCGTGCCAGTCTGGCCAGATCGCGCGCCGTACTGTAGTTGCTGTCGTTGGGCATGCCGTTCGGACTGGCGAAGTGCGTATCGTTCATCCCCAGATAGGCAGCCTTCTCATTCATCATCGCATAGAATCCCAGGGTATCTCCCCCGACGTGCTGAGCCAGCGCATAGGCGGCATCGTTGTCGCTCTGCATCAGCATCTCGTAGAGCAAGTCGCCCATGACATAGGCCTCGCCGAGCCTGACACGCGAGTCCTTATTGATGTAGACGTCGGGTGTAATCTCGATGGTATCCGTCAGGCAGCCTTTCTCCAAAACCAGCAACCCGGTCATCATCTTGGTCAGACTGGCCATGAACATCCGCTGGTCGGCATGCTTCCCGCTGATCTGGAAGCCCGTGGCATCGTCGACGAGGATCCAGGCCTCTGCCGACAATTCGTCCAAGCGCTCAGCCCCAGCCACCGAATCAGGATTGAGACAGGTGCGGAGACCCAGCGTGTCGATCCGGCTGATCCGCGCCACCCGCTCGGTCTCTGGATCATAGGCATAAGTCTTGGAGCCTCCCCGCGAACAGGAAAGGACGGCGAGCAGGAGCGCAAGGGGCAGGCCCCATCTGCGAAGCGTCCTCATCATAGCGAAAGGGCCTGATAATAATCCCTCAGCACACGTGCATCGTCATCGGGATCGGTGAAGACTTCCAGGAGAACCGGACGGTCGCTCTCTAAATATAATAAGGTGTCGATGGCGGATGGGAGTTGGGCGGCATGGTTCACGGAGAGGTAGACCACATCGTTCTGTCGGCAGATACCCTCGGCAGAGGTATGGTGCCCGGCGGCCACCAGCCTGTCACGGGCAGCACTCTGCTCCAAACCAGACAGCATATTGAAGATTCCGCCACAGCCATTGTTCAACAGGAGGATGCGGAAATTACCGCGCAGGTTCCGGTTCCACAAGGCATTCTGGTCGTAGAAGAAACTCAGGTCGCCGATGACACAGAACACGCGTTCGTCGGATACCACGGAGAAGCCCGCCGCCGTGGAGAGCGATCCCTCGATGCCGTTCACGCCCCGGTTGCAGAATACCGGATGGGCACCGGCAAAACTGTTGGCCAGACGGATGGCCGAACTGTTGGCATAATGAACCACGGCATAGCCCACCTGCGACTCAAAGTACTTCACGGCGGCCATCTCGGAATAGGCAGGCTCATAGGCCCCGACCTGCCGGCGCACGTGCTCCAGCAGATCGTCCCACCGCTTCACGAAGGGATGGGGCTCCATCACCAGCATCATACGGATATGATCGGCCACGGCCTCACCGTCGCCCTGTACGACGTGCGTCAGGTTCATGAAGGTATCGGTGACCTCACCCGTTTCGTTGACCACCCATGTCTCCCTGGCCTTCCGCAGGAAGCGCTTCAGGCGCTTGCTGACGATGGAGTCGCCGATACAGAGCACGAAGTCGGGCACGTAACTGTCGTCGCCAGCCACAAGACTGACGGCCTCATCCAAGAGCGGATTCATGGGCTGACCACTGATGAGCATCGGACGCTGAGCCTGTAGGAACATGCGTGCGACATGGCTCAGGGTACTGGGAGCGATGTCGGCAGGGAGCCACTCGATCCTGCGTTCGACCGGCAGGTCGGATACCGTGTAGTCGAACAGGGGTTCGCTGATGGGAACATTGATATGTACGGGGGCGTTTCGGACAATGAGGGCCTCGTTGACCAGACGGTTGCAATACCAGCGCTGTTCGTCATCCCGGATTTCGGGCAGGGATACGGCCTTGCGCACGAAACGGCCAAGGGCATCGGGCTGTGGGAGCGTCTGCCCGTCGAGTTGGTCGATCCACTGGGGCGGGCGATCGGCAGAGATGACCACGAGCGGACGGTGCTGGTACCAGGCCTCTGCCACCGCCGGGGCGAGATTGAGCAGAGCCGTGCCGCTGGTGACACAGACCGCTACGGGCTGCTGGAGCGCCTGGGTCATGCCCAGGGCGTAGAAGCCCGCCGAGCGCTCGTCGGTCACAGGATAGCACGCGATGTCGGGGCACTCGTTCAGGTTATGCACGATTGAAGAGTTGCGACTGCCCGGACAGACCACGGCATGACGGATGCCATGCGCCACAAGCAGTGACGTCAGTATGTTTACGTGTTCCTTATTGCTATACATTTTCTCATCGTTTCAAGTTTGGCTTCCGTCTCCTGCCACTCCTGCTCCATCGTGCTGTCCTTCAGCAGTCCGCCGCCGGCGTAGAGATGGTAGTGGTTGGCTTCGATGTTCATGCAACGGAGAGAGACGTAGAGGTGGGTGTCTTGTCCTCCCAGCGGTCCCATGAAGCCACTATAATAGCGGCGGGGTGTATGCTCATTGCGGACGATGAACTGGAAGGCATCGCGCTTGGGCAGGCCACAGACGGCAGGTGTGGGGTGCAAGGCGAGGAGCAAGTCGCCGAGACGATCGGCTGAAGGGAGCGTGAAATTGAAGTCGCTCCGCAGATGAACGAGGTTGGCTGCCCGGGAGGCGTATGGACCGTCTTCCTGAAAATCGCTGGTGAACTGTTCCAGGCACTCGGCGATATAGGTAGCCACATAGCGCTGTTCCTGGATATTCTTCGTGGTCCAGTTGACCGTCTCGCCCTCACCTGCAAGTTGTTCTCCCTCGAGTTTCATCGTGCCTGCCAGGGCGATGGTCTGCCAGTGGTTGCCGCCCTTGTTCTCCAAGAGCACCTCCGGCGTAGCCGTCAGCCAACAGCCGCTCTTCTGAGTCCACACCAGCGCGATGAACATCCGAGGATAGAGTGTACAGGCCGTATCAAAGAGAGACACAGGATCAATCGGCCCAGCGGTCTCCTCCTCAACACAGCGCGAGAGCACGATCTTTCGGAAAGCACCTCCCACAAGTTGGGAATGAAAATTGGCGAAGTCGATCGCATAGTGCCCTCTATTACACACGGGGTCAGGAACGTTGTGTAATCCCATGGCAGGAATTACACAACGTTCCTGACCCCGTGTGTACTGACCCCGTGTGTAATTCTCCACCTTGTCGGGGCGGATGAGGAGGATGGGCTGGTCGCTCCTGACCTCGAAGGGAGCCACGACGAAACCGCTCTTGCCATTGAGTTCAGTGCAAGAGAAGAGTTTCGCCGGTTCTCCATCCGTCTGCTGAACCAGCGTCGCATGGTTTTCATGCGGCAATCGATAGATGGCGAATCCTGGCATTATTTTCTGGGAGTAATCACGTAGTTAGTCACTCTGACGTTGGAGATCAGTTCACCGGAGGTATCCTTGATATCCACGTTCCAGACATGGAGGGTGGAGCCCTTGTGCAGCAGACGGGCATAGGCCGTCACCGTATCGCCTTCGGCCACCGCCTTCACATGGCTGCCGCTGACCTCGATGCCTACACAGGCACAACCCGGACAGAGCGATGACGATCCGACACCGGCCACATTCTCCGCCAATGCCAGCGAGGCCCCGCCACTGAGGAAGCCGAAGGGCTGACGGTTGCGCTCGTCAACCTTCATACGGGCCATACAAGTATCGTCCTCAGGCGTGGAGAGGAACTCCATCCCGAGGGCGGTACTGAGGTTGGGCTTATCGTTAATAATCTGGTTTATTCTCTCTACATCCATTATTTGAACAAGGAGTATTCGGGAACACTCCATGCCAGGGCACTGGCACCCAGCACATCGCGCTCACGGTCGTTCAACTTCGAAGTGATAATCTTCACCTTGCCACGAAGATTACCAAACACATGACTCTCGAAAGAATCATAGAGGGAATCGACCAGCCACTTACCGGCATGGGAGATACCACCCGTAAGGATAATGGCCTCGGGGTCGACAATCGATGCATAGTTGGCAAGACCGATACCCAGCATATAACCCGTCTGGTGGAACACCTCAATGGCCATCTCGTCACCTTGGTCACAGCACTCGGCAATGGTACGGGGTGACAGTTTCTCCAGACTACGCATCAGCGACGGGGCATCCGATGCCGCCATCAGTTCCTGAGCCGTGCGGACGATACCCGCCGCTCCGACATAAGCCTCCAGACAACCCTCGTGGCCACAGCCGCACTTCCGGCCATGATCGACGACACAGGTATGGCCGAACTCCCCGGCATAGCCCAGATGGCCCTGATGCTCCTCGCCTTCAGAGAAGAAGCAACTGCCAAGACCAACGCCCAGACTGACGATGATGAAATTCCTCATGCCGTGGGCACTGCCGAATGTGTATTCGCCCAGGGCCGAGATATGGGCATCGTTGGAGAGGCCTACCGCGAGACCGATGCGGTCGCGGAGCATGGCTGCCAGGGGCACGACACCCTTCCAGGGCAGGTTGGCCGCATTCTCGATGCACCCGGAAACAGAACTGGCACTCGGCGAACTGACACCGATGGAACGGATGGTCTCGTAGCCACCATTGGCCTCCACCAGCATCACGATCTTCTCGCTCAGAGCCGTTACGAAATTGTTGACATCAGGATAATCCTCCGTGGGGAAGGAGTCCTCGGCCAGGATATTTCCGCGGATATCAACGATGGCATAGGTGGTACGCTCGTTGCTGATGTCGACACCGACCACTTTTGTTTTGATATTATACTCTTCCATGAGTTCAATAATAAGTATTTATTTGAATAATGAATATTCCTTCACGTCCCACGCCAGAGCACTGGCACCCAGCACGTCGCGCTCACCCTCCTTGAGGATCGACACGAGGATACGCGTCTTGCTCCGGATATTATGGAACACATGCTCGTCGAAAGAAGCACGCATCGGCTTGAGCAGCCACTTGCCAGCCGCCGTCATGTCGCCCGTCAGGATGATGGCCTCGGGATCCAGGACAGAAGCATAGTTGGCCAGTCCGAGCCCCAGGGCCTCGCCCGTGCGGCGGAAAGCCTCAATAGCGATCTTATCGCCCTGTTCACAGCACTTGGTGATAGCCTCGATGCTCATATCATCCAGTTTACTGAGCAGCGAGGGTTCCTTACTCTCAGCCATCAGTTCCTGGGCCGTGCGCACCAGTCCCGTCTTGGAGCAATAGGTCTCCAGACAACCACGATGGCCGCAGCCGCATTCACGGCCGTTGACCACGACACACGTATGACCTAATTCACCGGCGAAGCCGTAGACGCCCAGGTGGGGCTGTCCGTTGGAGAAGAAGCAACTGCCCAGGCCACCGTGACTGATGGATACCACGACAAAGTCCTTCATGCCATGGGCACTGCCATAGGCCTTCTCGCTCAAAGCCGTAATATGGGCATCGTTGGCCACTGCCACTGCCAGTCCCAGTTGGTCGCGCAACATGGCTGCCAGGGGGATCACTCCCTTCCAAGGCAGGTTGGCGGCATTTTCAATGCAACCGGTAATAAAATTGGCGCTGGGGGCACTGACACCTATCGAACGTACTTTCTCATAGCCGCCATTCTCCTCAACGAGCGCCACCACTCTCTCACTCAAAGCCGTCACGAACTCATTGACATCAGCATAGTCGCCTGTCGGGAAATGGTCCTGGGCCACAATCTCGCCCCTGATATCAACGACTGCAAACGTCGTCTTCTCTACCCGGATGTCGATACCGACAACTCGGGTCTTGATCTTGTCAACAGTTTCTGTATTTTCCATTATCTGGCATTATTTATTTAAATAGTGAATACTCTTTTACGTCCCAAGCCAGCACACTGGCACCCAGCACGTCGCGCTCACGTTCGTCAAGGTCAGAAGTCAGGAACTTCACCTTTCCCCTGACATTATGGAACACATGTTCCTCGAAAGAGCGTTGGGCCGGTTCTATGAGCCACTTGCCTGCCTTGGGGATTCCTCCCGTGAAGATGATGCCCTCGGGATTCATCAGTGAGGCATAGTTAGCCAGACCACGGCCTAAGATCTCGCCAGTCGTCTCAAAGACCTGAATGGCAAGGGCATCGCCCTGATCACAGCATGCCGCGATCTTTTTGGGCGTCAGGCCATCGATGTCACGCATCAGCGAAGGTCGGTCGCTCTGTTCCAACAGTTCGCAGGCCGTCGCCACGATCCCCTTTGCAGCCGTATAGGCCTCCAGGCAACCGCTCTTGCCACAGCCGCACAGGCGTCCCTTCGGAACGATACAGGTATGACCTATTTCCCCCGCAAAGCCACTGTATCCCACATGAGGCCGCCCGTTGGAGAAGATGCAACTGCCCAAGCCGCTGCCCAAGGAAATGACAATGAAGTCCTTCATGCCATGCGCACAACCGAAGGCATGCTCGCCCAAAGCCATCACATAGGCATTGTTACCCACGGCCACGGCCAGCCCCAGACGGTCACGCAACAAGGCAGCCAAGGGAATCACGCCTTTCCAGGGCATATTCGGAGAATTCTCAATACAACCCGTCAGGAAATTGGCACTCGGCGCACCGATACCCACCGCGCGGACGGCCTCATAGCCTCCGCACCCGGCCATCAACTCCGCGATGGTGTCGCTGAGGACTGCCACGAAGTTACCGATGTCAGGATACTGCTCCGTCGGAAAACTCCGACGCGCGACGACATTTCCCCGCACGTCGACTACGGCACAAGTGGTCTCATCAAGACTGATGTCTACACCTATAACCTTTTTCTTGATTGTTGTTTGGTCCATTCTCCGCTTCAAGTTACGTGCGACAAATATAAACATTTTTTCATTACCATGCAAATCTTTGCACATTTTTTTTGAAATATTTACGCTATCCTTGCTTTTTTCGGGATATTTTCGTAACTTTGCACCCATAATTGCAAAAAGATCAAATAAAAAGATGAACGTTTTAGAACTTAGTGAGCAAGAAATAGGCAGGCGTCAGAGCCTCCAGGAACTGCGCGACATGGGCATCAACCCCTATCCCGCAGCAGAGTTTCCCGTAACGGCATGGAGCGCCGACATTATCAACGACTTTGAGGACCTGCCCATCATTGGAAAAGACGAGGAGGGCAACGATGTGCGTGAGACGGCCACACCGGAGAACAGCCGCATAGTGAGCATCGCCGGACGCATCATGAGCAAGAGCATCATGGGAAAGGCCGGTTTCGCGAAATTGCAGGACTCCAAGGGCCGTATTCAGGTGTATGTTCAGCGCGACGCTATCTGCCCTGGTGAGAATAAGGATCTCTACAATAAAGTCTTCAAGAAGTTGCTCGACCTGGGTGACTTCATCGGTGTGAAGGGATTCGTGTTCCGCACGAAGACCGGCGAGATCAGCGTTCACGTCATGGAGATGACCCTGCTGAGCAAGAGTCTGAAGCCGCTCCCCGTGGTGAAGACCGATGCCGACGGCAAGGTGTACGATGCGTTCGATGATCCCGAACTGCGCTATCGTCAGCGCTATGTCGACCTCATCGTGAATGCCGGCGTGAAGGACACCTTCCTGAAGCGTGCCACCATCATCCGCACCCTGCGCCGCATCCTCGACGATGCCGGCTATACGGAGGTCGACACTCCCATCCTGCAGAACATCGCAGGCGGTGCCTCGGCCCGTCCGTTCATCACCCACTTCAATGCGCTGAATCAGGATATGTATATGCGCATCGCCACCGAACTCTATCTGAAGCGGCTCATCGTGGGCGGCTTCGAGGGTGTCTATGAGATGGGCAAGAACTTCCGCAACGAGGGCATGGACAAGACCCACAACCCCGAGTTCACCTGCATGGAACTGTATGTGAGTTACAAGGACCTGCTGTGGGGTATGACCTTCACGGAGAACATGCTGGAGCAGATATGTACGGCTGTCAACGGCAAGCCAGAAGTGGAAATCGACGGCAACATCATCAGTTTCAAGGCCCCCTTCCGTCGTCTGCCCATCCTTGACGCCATCAAGGAGAAGACAGGATTCGACTGCGACGGCAAGACGGAAGACGAGATTCGTCAGTTCTGCCTGTCGAAGGGCATGGACGTTGACGAGACGATGGGTAAGGGCAAGTTGATCGACGAACTCTTCGGTGAGTTCTGTGAGGGCACGTTCCTCCAGCCCACGTTCATCACCGACTATCCTGTAGAGATGTCGCCCCTGACCAAGATGCACCGTTCGAAGCCCGGACTGACCGAGCGTTTCGAACTGATGGTGAACGGCAAGGAACTGGCCAACGCCTACTCCGAACTCAATGACCCCATCGACCAGGAGGAGCGTTTCATCGAACAGATGAAGTTAGCCGATAAAGGTGACGACGAGGCCATGATCATCGACCATGACTTCCTGCGCGCCCTGCAATACGGCATGCCTCCCACATTCGGTATCGGCATCGGCATCGACCGTCTGGTGATGCTGCTCACCGGCAAGTTTGCCATCGGTGAGGTCATGCTGTTCCCACAGATGAAGCCCGAGAAGAAGATTCCTCAGAGCACGCTTGCCGAATGGGCAGAGATAGGCGTCACGGAAGACTGGGTACCCGTGCTCCGCAAGGCCGGCTTCAACCTGATTCAGAACATCGCTTCAGAGAAGGCCCAGGGACTGCAGCAGAAGATCGGCGACATCGTCAAGAAATACAAACTCGACCTCCAGAAGCCCTCGGTGGACGAAGTACAGCAATGGATTGACAAAGCAGAAGCCTAATTGTCAAATTGTAAAATCGTCAAATAGTCAAATAGATGTACGACTGCGGAAAGATAGCAATCATCGGTGGCGGCAGTTGGGCAACGGCCATAGCCAAGATTGTGGTGAGCCACACTCACCATATTGGTTGGTACATGCGCCGCGACGACCGTATCGAGGAATTCCGGCGTATGGGTCATAATCCCGCCTATCTCACCAGTGTACACTTCAACACCGATGAGATACATTTCGACAGCGACCTGAACCGTATTGCCCAGCAGTACGACACCCTGGTGTTCGTCACCCCCTCACCCTATCTGAAGAGCCATCTGAAGAAACTCAAGACGCGCATCCGCGAGAAGTTCATCCTGACGGCCATCAAGGGTATCGTGCCCGACGAGAACCTCGTATGTTCGGAGTATTTCCATCAGGTCTACGACGTACCCTACGAGAATCTGGCCTGCATCGGCGGTCCTTCTCATGCTGAGGAGGTGGCACTCGAACGACTCTCCTACCTCACTGTGGGCTGTTCCGACCGCGACAAGGCACAGGCATTCTGCGACGTGCTCTCCAGCGAGTATATCAAGACCAAGACCTCCACCGACGTGGTGGGCATCGAGTATTCCTCCGTGCTGAAGAATGTCTATGCCATCGCTGCGGGTATCTGTAGCGGTCTGAAATACGGAGACAACTTCCAGGCCGTGCTCATGGCCAATGCCGTCCAGGAGATGAACCGTTTCCTGACAGCCGTCCATCCGCTTGAAGCCCGCAATGCCTACGACAGCGTGTATCTCGGCGACCTCCTGGTGACAGGCTACTCCAACTTCTCCCGCAACCGAACCTTCGGCACGATGATCGGCAAGGGCTACAGCGTGAAATCGGCACAGATCGAGATGGAGATGATTGCCGAGGGCTACTTCGGCACGAAGTGCATGAAGGAGATCAACCGCCACTGCCACGTGAACATGCCCATCCTTGATGCCGTCTATAACATCCTCTACGAGCGCATCAGTCCGCAGATTGAGATCAAACTGCTCACAGACTCTTTCAGATAAATCATATAACCCATAAAGAACAAAACAATGAGTAACATCAAACTTGACATCACGAAGGCAGCATGCTTCCTGGAGGCAGGTGCCGTAGAGGCTTTCGAGCCCAAAGTGAAGGCCGCTCAGCAGGCCCTTGAGGACGGAACATGTCCTGGTAACGATTTCCTTGGCTGGCTCCATCTGCCGAGCAGCATCACACCCGCATTCCTTGACGAACTACAGGCTACGGCCAACACGCTCCGCGAGAACTGCGAGGCCATCGTTGTGGCTGGTATCGGAGGAAGTTACCTCGGTGCCCGTGCCGTGATCGAAGCCTTGAGCAACTCGTTTGCCTGGCTCGTAGGCGATAAGAAGAATCCCACCATCCTCTTCGCAGGTAATAATATCGGCGAGGACTATCTCTTCGAACTGACCACCTATCTGAAGGACAAGAAGTTCGGCGTGATCAATATCTCCAAGAGTGGTACGACCACCGAGACTGCACTGACCTTCCGTCTGCTGAAGAAGCAGTGCGAGGAGCAGCGCGGCAAGGCCGAGGCCAAGAAGGTGATTGTGGCTATCACCGATGCCAAGCGCGGTGCTGCCCGTACCTGTGCCGACAAGGAAGGCTATAAGAGTTTCATCATCCCCGACAACGTGGGTGGTCGTTTCTCCGTGCTGACCCCGGTTGGATTGCTGCCCATCGCCTGTGCCGGTTTCGATATCAAGGAATTGGTAGCCGGTGCCCAGGATATGGAGAAGGCCTGCGGCAAGGACGTGCCCTTCGCAGAGAACCCCGCTGCTCAGTATGCTGCCGTGCGTAACGGCCTCTACCAGAACGGCAAGAAGATTGAGATCATGGTGAACTTCCAGCCGAAACTCCACTTCATGAGCGAGTGGTGGAAGCAACTCTACGGCGAGAGCGAGGGTAAGGACAAGAAAGGTATCTTCCCCGCCAGCGTGGACTTCACCACCGACCTGCACTCCATGGGACAGTGGATCCAGGACGGTGAGCGCACCATCTTCGAGACGGTGATCAGCATTGAGGAGCCTGAGAAGAAACTGCTCTTCCCCAGCGACGAGGAGAATCTGGACGGTCTGAACTTCCTCGCTGGCAAGCGCGTGGACGAGGTGAACAAGATGGCAGAACTCGGTACCCGTCTGGCCCACGTGGACGGTGGCGTGCCCAACATCCGCATCACCATGCCGAAACTGAACGAGCGCTACCTCGGCCAAATCATCTACTTCTTCGAGATCGGCTGTGGCATCAGTGGCAACGTTCTGGGTGTGAACCCGTTCAACCAGCCCGGTGTGGAGGCCTACAAGAAGAATATGTTCGCCCTGCTCGACAAGCCCGGCTACGAGGCCGACTCCAAGGCTATCAAGGAAAGGCTGGCAAAAGAAGCATAAATGTATCAATTAGCAATCAAGAAATACCTGGAAGACCACGGCTTTGAGGCATTCAGCCCCAAGGCCGTGCTCTTTGATATGGACGGTGTGCTCTACGACTCCATGCCCAACCATGCCATCGCCTGGCAGGAGAGCATGGCACAGTTCGGCATCCACATGACGGCCGACGATGCCTACGCCACCGAAGGTGCACGAGGGGTAGACACCATCCGCCAGATGGTAAAGCGCCAGCAGGGCCGCATCATCGACGAGGCAGAAGCCCAGCGGATGTACGACGTAAAGACGCAGATATTCCACTCACTGCCCGAGGCACCGCTGATGCCAGGCATCATGGATCTCATGCTGCAGATCCAAGAAGACGGTCTTCATGTAGGAATTGTTACGGGCAGTGGTCAGCGACCACTCATCCGCCGCATCCTTCAGGACTTCGGTCAGTACGTCGACGAGGCCCATATCACCACGGCCTACGACGTGGAGCACGGTAAGCCCAACCCTGACCCTTACCTTGTGGGACTGCGGAAAGCCGGCAATCTGGAGCCCAATCAGGCCATCGTGGTGGAGAATGCCCCCCTCGGTATCCGAGCCGGTCATGCTGCCCACATCTTCACCGTAGCCGTCAATACAGGTCCCCTGCTTGACGAGGCTCTCCTCGTGGCAGGTGCCAACCTACTTTTCCCCACGATGCAGGAATTCAGCGATCACTGGCGCGACTTCAGATTTCTTCCTCTTCTGGATTAGGAGTTGTTCCGCTGGTATCCATCTGGTCGTCACGCTTGATAGTGACATCGCCAAAATTGCTGACAGTGATGACCAGCGGGATATATTCATCGGTTTGCGGATGACTGACACTGCCCGCAAACACCAGATTGTTACCATCGACCTGATCGAAGACTATGCCCTCCAGGATACCTGTCTGACGGTAATCATCGTCGAGTTGGGCATCGAAAGCCGCTTTGGTAAAAACACGACTAAAGAAAACACTGCCGTCAGCGCGGATAATACGGAGGGTGATGCGGTTGTCGACAAACTTCTGTCCTGTCTCGTCTTTCACCATACGGAGACTATCGTCGGCCACTCGGTTGAGAGCCACCTGATAGTTCTTGCCTAGCCATTCAATATCCTTGGTCTGGTCGTATGATTGCATACGGACTGGCCCTTGGGGCTTGGGCGCCTCCACCTTGGGAACGATGATGTCTTCAGTCTTTTTCTTCTTGCTGCAACCGGCAACGGCCAGCACAGCCAACAGGAGTGTTATCAGTCGAATTGTCTTCATTTTCCTTGATTTTGGTGCAAAGATACAACTAAAAAATAAGAATCAAGAAAAAAAAGACAAAAAAAGCCCGCTCCATCCGAGCGGGCCATTCAAGTTACTCCTTATCTTTCTTCTCTGGACGGGGACCACGAGGGCCACGCGGGCCGCGATCACCATGCTTTTTCATGTCTGCCTGATAGGCTGCATACTGGTCGGCGGTCATGATCTTCTGCAGTTCCTCTTCGTAGGCTTTGCGATCGGCTTCGTGCTGTTTACGATCAGCGTCGTGCTGTTTACGATCAGCCTCTTGCTGAGCAGTAGCACCGGTATTGGCATCGGTCTTCTTGTCGATCTTCTTGTCATCCTTCGGCGGACGACCTGCACCCGGGCGATGCTTGTGATGCCCGCGGGGCTTCATCTTGTCGGCATACTTGGTGTTCAGTTCCAGAAGTTGGGCAGCCTGATTCTCATCCAGACCGAACTTCTTCACCATCCCGTCGGTACGATGCTTCACCATCTCTGTCTTATCGGGCTTCTTCTCTGGGCACTTACACTCTTTTTTCTCGTCTTGGGCGAATGCGGCCGAACTCATCAGGACGGCGGCAATCAATGTCATCATTAACTTTTTCATCTTTTCAGTTATTTAAAATTGTGATACTTACTTGTTGTCTGTTCTCTTTTGTTGCAACTGTCTATTGGACGGCTTTTTGAGGGAAAAGTTTAACAGGAAATCAAAAAAACGGGCGAACTTTCAGCGAATTGGCATTTTTTTACTACCTTTGCCAACAAATTATCAGCGAACCGGAAAATAGACTTTCAAGATGAAGAAATATGTGATATTCACCTGTGCTGTGCTTGTGGTATTAGGACTGCTGTTCTGCCACAGCAGGATCGAGCACGAGGACGCGGAGGCACCAGTCGTTGCCCAGGGCATCGACACCATACCGATGCTCGTCACGCAGGTACAGAAATGCGCCAAACTCTACACGGCAGAATACCGTGTACATAAGATCGTAACCCACGACGACGTGCTGCGCCTCAAGGGATCCGTGCTGCAGCGCGACTTCAATATCAAGGTGCCGCTCGGCGACCGCAAGATCGCCATCCCCATCGACGCCAAACTGAAAGCCTACATCGACTTCAGCCAGTTCTCGGAGAAAAACATCGAGCGGCAGGGCGACAAGATCACGATCCTGCTGCCCGACCCAAAGGTGACGATGACCAGTTCGAAGATCGACCAGAAGAACGTCAAGCAGTATGTTTCGCTGACGAGAGCCAACTTCAGCGATGCCGAACTGGCCAACTACCAGCAACAGGGACGCGACGCCATCATCGCCAGCATCCCCGAACTGGGTATTCTGGAGACTGCCCAGGAGAATGCGGCCAAGGTGCTGGTGCCAATGCTCTGCGAGATGGGCTATCAGGAAGAGAACATTACCATCGCCTTCCGTAAGCAATATGGAACGAACGATATCATGAAACTGCTAAAGGTCGAAGACTGATGAAGATTCTTACATATATTAAAATAGGTGTAGCAGTGTTGATTCTCGCATTGCTCATAGCCGGTTTCTTCTGGCTGCGCAGCGCCACTCGGGGAGACCATCTGGACTTCGGTACGGATCCTGAAATCGGCATCACACCCACACAGATCCAGAGCATCAAGGCCATCGGCGAGTGGGAATTCCTTTCAGTCAGTGCCGAGGAACTGGTGGATACCGTTCGCAAAGGCCTCTTCATCAACGACGAACTGTCACGAATCTACTACGGCACCCTACGACTGGGCATCAACATGCACCAAGTGCAACCCGGCTGGATGGAGGTCAGGGGCGACTCCGTCTTCATGACACTCCCCACTGTGGGACTGCTGGACAAGGACTTCATCGACGAGGCTCGCACCAAGCCCTTCTACGAAAGCGGCAACTGGAGTCCTGCCGACCGTGAGGCTCTCTATAAAAAAGCCTACAGGATGATGACACAGCACTGCCTGACCCGCGAGAACCTGCAGGCTGCAGAAGCAAACGGACGCGAGCAGTTCGAAAACATGCTGAAATCAATGGGCTACAAAAACGTGAGCATTACCTATGGACATCATTAACGACATACTGACTGAACTGAGCGGCTTCCTTTGGGGATGGCCGATGATTATCCTGCTGTTGGGAACCCATCTGTTCCTGACCATCCGCCTGCGATTTCCGCAACGCCATATCTTCAAAGCCATCCGCCTGTCCGTCAAGAAAGACCCTGGAGCGACAGGCGACGTGTCGCAGTTCGGCTCTTTAGCCACAGCACTGGCTGCCACCATTGGAACAGGCAATATCATCGGTGTAGCCACAGCCATCGCCCTCGGTGGTCCTGGAGCCGTACTGTGGTGTTGGCTGACGGGTGTCTTCGGCATCGCCACGAAATACGCTGAAGGTCTATTGGCCATCAAGTACCGCGTACAGACCAAGGACGGCAAGATGTTGGGCGGACCGATGTATGCCCTGGAACGGGGATTGGGCTGGAAGTGGCTGGCCGTGCTCTTCGCCGTCTTCACTGCTGTGGCGGCCTTCGGCATCGGCAACACGGTACAGGCCAATGCCATCGCCACCGTCACCTACGAGTCGTATGGCATCTCTCCCTATCTGACGGGCACCTTTATCTGTCTGCTGACGGCAGCCGTCATCCTGGGTGGTGTGAAGAGCATTGCCCGCGTCTGTAGCATGCTCGTACCCTTCATGGCGGCCTTCTATGTCATTGGCTGCATCTATATTCTCTGTGTGAATGCAGACTATCTGTGGCCGGCCCTCAAACTGATTGTCCGTGCAGCCTTCAGTCCCGAGGCGGCAGGTGGCGGTTTCGTCGGTTCCACGGTGATGATGGCCGCTCGCTTCGGTATCGCCCGCGGCCTGTTCTCCAACGAGAGCGGTATGGGTTCGGCCCCCATCGTGGCAGCCGCAGCCCAGACGAGGAACCCCGTTCGCCAGGCCCTCGTCTCGTCGAGTGGCACGTTCTGGGACACCGTCATCATCTGTGCCCTGACGGGAATGGTCATTGTGAGCAGTGTCATTGCCTACCCCGACATCGACTTCTCCAACGGGGCCACCCTGACCAAGGATGCCTTCGCGAAGATACCCCTCATCGGTCGCCCCCTACTTACGTTCGGACTCCTGACCTTCGCCTTCTCCACCATCCTCGGATGGAGTTACTATGCAGAGAGGGCTGTGGAATACCTGAGCGGGAAACGCTGGGTACTGGCCTACCGCATCGTCTTCATCATCGCCCTGTTCATCGGCAGCGTGATGAATCTGGCCGTGGTATGGAACCTGGCCGACTGCATGAATGCCCTGATGGCCATACCCAACCTGATCTCACTGTTGCTTCTGAACGGTGTGATCGTCTATGAAACCAGAAAATTCCTGTGGGAAGGCAGGCTGGATGAGAGCGAAGAGTAATCAGAGGAGAGTTAACGCACAGGAAGTGTGAACTCCATGCGCGTACCTCTTTTATAATTCTCATCCAACCGGATATAACCACCAATCTTGGCGGCCAGTCGCTGGGCAACGCTCAGGTCGAACTCTGTCTCCTCGGCCTTGAGATCAGGTGTTTCGAACCAAGTGAAGAGGAATTTCTTGCGATCCTCAGGAATCATGGCACCAGTATTCTCGACAAATATAGAGAGGCGATGACGGGTCGAATCACAAGTACACTCGACTAAGATTTCCCCCTTCTGGGTATATTTACAGGCACTGAATACCAGTTTGTTGAGGACGAGTTCCACGATATGTCGCTCTGCCGAAACGAAGAACTCATCACCCAGTTTTTGGTTGTACACCATCTTCACACCCTCGGCCATGCGGGAACGGTTCGAATTGATACAGCGCTGGCACAGGCGGTTTGGACTGAAGCGCTCGTCCTCCAGCCGATGGCCTTTACTGCCATCCTCCGAATAGATCGCCACCTCGTCGAGCAGCGTAGAAATCATTCCTGCATTATATAGTATCTGGTCTGAGATGCCCTTCTTTTCCTCCTTTGAGAGATACAGGTCGTCCTTGGCAATAATCTCCGCCAGTCCGGAGACGGAGTGCAGAGGTGTACGAATCTCACGCGCCAAGGCCTTGATAAAGGCCGATTTCAACCTGTCGGACTTACGATATTCCGACATCTCCGTCTGTTGAGCCTTGATACGAAGGACGAGAAACAGGCATACGGCGATCAATATGATTATTGTTATCCACATAAACATCATTCTCCCACTTCTATACGTGTGAAGTGCAAAGATATGCATATTTTCTGAATAAAACAAACTTTTGGGATACTTTTTTTGAAAAAGTAATCAATTTCTGACGATATCGACTACCGTCAGCATCGTTTCCGCCACTTTGAAGCGTACATCGAAGTCGAGGAAAGGCATCCCATACACCCGATCTGCGTCATCATGATACTGCGGACGTGGATCCTGTGCCAAGGTGGCCTTGAGTGCTTCCAGCATTTCGCCAGGTACGCGTGCTGCCAACGCCTCTGGTATCTCCACCGTCAAAGGCTGCCAGGCCGTCTGATCCACAAAGCCACTGCGCGCCTCGGGATGGGCGTCGGCATAGGCCACATAAGGCTTAATGTCGTAGATAGGAGTACCGTCCATCAGGTCTGCCCCCCTCACATGGATGACTGGCCCCAGGTGCGTATCATACTCCACCCTGTCGAACCTGACACAAGACAATCCCAAGGGATTCGGACGGAAGGGAGAGCGCGTGGCAAAGACACCCATCCTACGATTGCCGCCCAAACGTGGCGGACGCACCGTCAGACTATCCGCAGCATGGCCGTTGGCTGAGAACTCCCATATCAGCCAGAGATAGTCAAAATCCTCCAGTCCGCGCACGGCCTCTGCCTGACGATAAGGAGGCTCCAGAATAATCTTACCCGTCAGTTCACTGACGAGTCCGCTCTGCCGAGGAATGCCGAATTTCGACTTCAGCGGAGAGTGAAAATAGCCTATCGGATGTATTTCCATCGGCTGCGAAGTTACAATTAAGTTGGCGAAACACAAAATAATTGGGAAAATATTTGGAAATCTTTGGATTATTTCATATTTTTGCAGGTGAATACAATCAACATGACCCTCTAATAGGACTAAAATATGAGACCAAGGACCCTCCTTTTGACGCTTACCCTGATCTGTATGGGGACTACAGGATATGCCGCCGAAGACTACCAGAAAGACGCCGTCTTCCTGGCTCTTCGCGACTCCATGCACCATGCTTTCAACGACGGCGACAGCGCCCGATTCTTCCCTGCCGTGAACAAACTGGAAGACTACCTGATGAAGCAGAACGACCTACATGCCTACTACAACCAGCGCTGCAACGAGATCGTATTCCTGATGAACCAGCAGAAGATCTTCGAGGCCTACAAACTGGCACGAGAACTGTCGATGGAACTCCGTGAGAAGAAAATCGACAAGGAGATGTACATGGCCTACAACATGCTGGGCCACATTAACAACTACTGCGGCAATCGTGAGACTGCTAAGGAGAACTGGTACGACGTATTACAGATGATGGAGGAGCAGGGCTACTACTCCAACATGCCACCTATCTATATGAACATCGTCAACGTGGCCCTCGACGATAATGCCAGAGAGGCCGACAGTCTGCTCAACATTGCCAAGACCATCGCAGAGAAATACTCGCCCGAGCGCGTGTTCGACATTGAGACCAGACAGACGCTGAGTTATTACTACCGTGGCGATATCGACCGCTTCATGGAAGGCTATAAGGCCTACAAGGAAGGCGAGAAGGCAGGCAAGTCGTCCGTCCATGGCCGCTCGATGGAGATCTACCATGAGGCTGTTCTCGGCAATACCGACAAGGCCGTCCAGATGGCCCGCGAAAGCCTGGGCGACGAGGGGCGCGACGCCATCACGCAGATCTACGAGAAGGCTGGCCGTTGGAAAGAGGCCTACAAAGCCTTGAAGGAAAATACGGCTTCGAGTGATTCTATCAACAATGTGGTGCTTACCAACAGCATGATGGGTATCCGCTCGGAGATGATGATCTATGAGGCCGAGATGAAGACCAGCAAACTGAGGTTCTACCTGCTGTCCTCCGTCATCCTCTTCCTCATCATGCTCATTACGGGCCTGATTTACATCACCTTCTCACGCCGCCGCCACATGAAAGAATTGAAGAGAGCCTACGAGCATGCCCTGGAGTCTGACAAGATGAAGACGGCCTTCATCCAGAATGTAAGCCACGAAGTACGCACGCCCCTGAACATTATCAGCGGCTTCGCGCAGGTGATTGCCGACCCCAACCTCGATGCCGGCGGTGAAGAGCGCAAGGAGATATCCAAGATGATGCAGAAGAGTGCAAACCAGATCACAGGGCTGATCGACGAGATGCTTATTCTCTCCCTGAATGAGACATCAGAGGCCGTGAAGAAGGAAGACAGCGTGGAAGTGAACGACCTGCTGCGCGACTTCCTCCAGGAGAACGAGTACAACATCAACTCCGATACCAAACTGCAGTTTGAAACCCAATTGGCCGACGACTATACAATCCAGACCAACGAGAACATGCTGAAGAGCATCGTCAATGCCCTCGTCGACAATGCCGCCAAGAACACCAGCAAGGGCTTCATCACCCTCAAGGCCAATGCCGACGAGCAGAACCTGACACTCGTTGTTGAAGATACAGGCTGCGGCATACCTGCCAAGGATGCAGAGCGCATCTTCGAGCGCTTCGTGAAACTCGATGCCTTTAAGGCCGGTATCGGCCTCGGACTGCCCATCTGCCGCACCCTCGCGGAACGACTGGGAGGCAGTGTCCGCCTTGACACCACCTATCAGGGAGGTGCCCGCTTCGTTGTCACCATTCCACTTGCCTAACACCTTTTTATATATGAAAAGACAATTATTGACTATTGCACTGGCCTGTCTGACGGCAGCAGCGTGCAGTGCCGCCCAGAAGGTGGATGAGTTTACTACCAAGAGCGGCAAGAAAGTTACTATCACGTGCATCAAGCACGCCAGTATGGAGATCAACTACAACGGTGTGGAGATCCAAGTGGATCCCGTGGGCATGTGGCTGAAGCCGGAGACTGACTATGCTACCTTCCCCAAGGCTAACATCATCCTCATCACCCACGAGCACAAGGACCACTTCGACCGTGAAGCCATCCATCAGATCCGTACCCCGGCTACGGCCATCTACGTGAACCAGGCTGTCTTCGGACACTTCAAGAACGGCCTCGTGATGCACAACGGAGACAAGGTGCAGTATGCCGATGACATCACCATCGAAGCCGTACCTGCCTACAACACCACGCCCGATCATCTGCAGTTCCATCCCAAGGGGCGTGACAACGGCTACGTGCTCACTCTTGACGGACTGCGCATCTACATCGCCGGTGATACGGAGGATGTACCGGAGATGGCCGACCTGAAGGACATCGACATTGCCTTCCTGCCCTGCAACCAGCCCTACACGATGACGGTCGAGCAGGTGGTCAATGCAGCGAAGATCATTCAGCCCAAGGTGCTCTTCCCCTACCACTACAACGACACGCCCGTGCATAAGATTGCCATGCAACTGGCAGGTTCGGGCATTAAGGTCCTGATCCGCGACTACAAATAGAAAAAAAGATCCCTCGCCGTTTGGCGAGGGATTCATCTTTTATTACCCTAAGTATTTCATCAGAATACGTGCATGGCCACTGTCGTGCAGTTTGGCGATGCTCTTCTCGCGGATCTGGCGCACGCGCTCTCGCGTCAGTCCCATCTCCGCTCCAATTTCCTCCAGGCCACGCTCCTGGCAGCCGATACCGAAGCACTCGCGGACGATCTTCAACTCACGATCCTTCAATACACTCCGCAGCACGTTCTCCAGGTCACTGGTCAGCGACTCATAGTCCACCTGCTTGTCGGTGCGGGAGTCGTCGCCGGAACTGAGCATGTCTGCCATCGAGTTGTCATCATCCTCACCAAACGGTGCGTCGATACTCATGTGGTGACTGTCAGCCTTTGCGGTCTGCTCAATCTTTGCCTCATCAATCTGAGTCAGTTCTGCCAACTCTGTCACAGAGGGGCGGCGCTGATGAATCTGCTCGAAACGGTTGATCTCCTGATTAATCTTGCTCAGGGCTCCACTCTGGTTCAGCGGCAGGCGCACAATGCGGCTCTGCTCGGCGATAGCCTGCAGGATGCTCTGGCGAATCCACCATACGGCATAGGAGATGAACTTGAATCCGCGCGTTTCGTCAAATTTCTCAGCAGCCTTTACCAAACCGATATTACCCTCATCGATCAGGTCGGTCAGTGTCAGACCCTGATGCTGATACTGCTTGGCCACGGACACGACAAAGCGCAGGTTAGCCGTCACCAGACGCTCCTTTGCCTTCTCACCCTCAGGACCTCCCTTGCGGATGGCCTGGGCCAGTTCAATCTCCTCATCAATGGTCACGAGGGGCTGACGACCAATCTCTACGAGGTACTTGTCAAGTGCTTCACTCGATCGATTGGTAATGCTTTTTTGAATCTTTAATTGCCTCATTATTCTCTTGTTACCTTGAAAAAGTGTGCAAAAGTACAAAAAAAAACGGTTCGTTGTAACTCGAACCGCCATTTTTTAAGAGTCTTTAACCATACTACTGTTCTATTGTCTGGATTATGCTGTCGCCTGGCTTGAAGAGCAGTCCCTTGCAGGTCGTGGC
>JAFUAK010000282.1 GCA_017460765.1 Prevotella sp.
ACGTGGGAGGGCAAGGTGACCAGCGCGGAGGATGAGCACACCGACGGCGAGTTGCACCGCTGGGAGTACAAGGCTGACGGCACCTACGTGTATTATAATAAGGAAGGCGCCGAGTGGGTGGCTAACAATGACGCGTTGGCTGAATACTTCGTCGACGGCACTCTGCTCTGCACCCGCTGGAAGAAGACCGCCGACAGCGAGGAACTGCGCGAGTGGTGGGAGATTGAGAGCATCAGCGACGGCGTGATGAAGTGGACTGCCCTGCGCCAGCGCGAGGACGGCACAACCTACACCGCCACGTTCCAGATGACAAGGGTGAAATAACGTAGTCGCGGGGACCGGCACCTGGGTATGAACGGAAAAGACCATATTAAGATATTTACAAAACCATTTATATTCAAGACTATGATGAAAAAGAAGATTCAGATTTGGGTGATGGCCGCCATCCTTATCATATGCACCGTAACAATGGTGTTCACTTCATGCACGGACAATGCAGACAACGCAGTAGCAGAGCCCGAGCAACCGCTGAGTGACAAAGAGATGCTGATGACTCTGTATGGTGAGAACAAAAAGATCACCGACGGCAACTACGACAAGTCGCTGGCCGTGAAGTGCATCAACGGCACCTTTGTGGGGAAAAGGTCAGGAGGCATCGTTGCTTACAAGGGAATCCCGTTCGTGGGCCAGCAGCCCGTGGGCGAACTGCGCTGGAAGGCGCCAGTGGACTATGTTGCAGATGAGAGTGTGTACGAGGCTTATTATAATGCGAAAAGTCCCTATCAGAGGGAGGATCTCAGCGAAAAGGCCTCCCTTTACGTTCAGGGCGAGGACTGCCTGTGCCTGAACATCTGGAAGGCTGAAGGCTCGTCTGCCGCCACGAAGCCAGTCATGGTATGGATTCACGGTGGAGCTTTCGAAATGGGTGGAACGGTTGACCCGCTGTATGAGGGCCACAATTTCATACAGGAAAATCCAGAAGTCATTCTTGTTTCCATCGAGTACAGGCTTGGTATTTTCGGTTTCCTCCATCTGTCTCACCTGCCCGATGGTGCTGACTATCCCGATGCGCAGAACTTGGGACTCCTAGACCAGCTGATGGCGCTGAAGTGGGTGCATGAGAACATTGCAGGCTTCGGCGGCAATCCTGACAACGTGACCATCTTCGGCGAATCCGCCGGTGCAGGTAGCGTGACCCTGCTGCCGCTGATGGAAGGCTCCCAACAATATTTCAAGCGCGTCATTGCCCAAAGCGGCGCTCCCGTCTTTACACGTTCTCCTGAACAGGCCATCGCCTGTACGGATGAGATAATGGCGGCGCTCGGCTGCAAGACCGTTTCCGACCTACAGAAAGTTGATATTGACAAGTTTTTGCAGGCAACGGTTGCGGTCGGACTACGCGTATGGGCAGAACGAGACGGACGCATCTTGCCTCTGGACCCATACGAGGCTTACGCTAACGGCGCGGCAAAGGACATCGACCTCTTGCATGGCTGCAACAAGGATGAGATGGGCTATTTCATTTACGGCTTCGGACTGGATTACTGGAATCCATGGGCTGCTGACCGCAAGGCGAAGAAACTGGCACAGTTGACGAACGAGGAGAAGGCTCTGGTCGAGAGTTATTGTCAGGACGTCAAGGACGCTACCGCCGAATATTCTGCCACCAGCCGTCTGTTCGACCAGATAACATTCATAGCGCCGCTTATCCGTCTGTCGGAGAACCAGACCAAGAGCGGCGGCAAGTCGTACACCTATTTTTTCACCCCAGAATCTTCTTTGCCGCTGTTGAGATGCGGACATTCGGTGGAGCTTCCGGTAATATTTAATCATCAGGAAATAACCTTGGAGATGGGGTGGACCTTCGATGCCACCTTCTCAAAGACCATGCGCCGCATGTGGGTACAGTTTGCCAAGACCGGCAACCCGTCGCTCAGCGCCGATCAGTCGCCCGATGGCAAGGCCAAGGAGTGGCCGCTCTACGACCTAGAGAACAAACAGCTGATGATCTTCGACGAGTTCAACATCCACCCCGAGAAGGAATCGCAGCGGAAAATCCTCGACTGGGACCGCACCTATTTCCTGACCAAGTATTATTGCATCTGATAACTTAAAACAATCTGATAATG
>JAFUAK010000283.1 GCA_017460765.1 Prevotella sp.
GCAAAATAAGGGCCGAGTATTGCTGAATAACCCACCCTTATTTCGAAATAAGTGGCACTTATTGAGCGTATAAAAGAAATCCCCCGCGGCGCGGGGTGCTGCGGGGGATCTTATTGAGAATTAATTGATTAATTCTTTTTGAGGGTGATAGCGATTTGCTAATATAATGGCTATAAATTAAACTAATTGGGTAAGATCATAATACATGGGTACAGTATCACCTTCATTGATCTTACGTAGAGGCTTAAAGCCATTGCTTTCATAGAAAGGCACAGCCGATCGCAGAGCATCTACTGTTACGAAACAACAGCCCGTACGATTTTGAGTGATAAAAGTCTGCTTCACAAAGTCAAGAATATCTGTGCCGATATGTCGATGCTGAGCATCTACGTTCACACCCAGACGACCAATCTTCACCGCAGGATAATCACTACGATGCTTTCGATGAGGGAATGAACTACGAATACGCCTCCATGTCGCTTTGTCAGACTCAGACAGCGAGATACGGTCGTTTGACAATGAGAAGAATGCTACTGTCATATCCTCATCCTCTATAATATACGTCACTGCAAGCAGTCCTTTTGCATACTGCTTGGCATCCATCAAGAGGAAGTCGTTCAAATCATCCTCTCCACAGTCAAATGGTTTGAAAGTGTGTTCCTGGGTTAGACGTACAACCTTCATCTATTTCTGCTTATGATTAGAACGTAAAGGTCAGCAGTGACTGAATGAACGATGCACCTTTAGCCACGCGAGCCTTTTCTTCGATAGATGCCTTATTTTGCTTTTCCATCTCAGCGACAAACTCAAATGCGTCATCACCTTTCAACACCGGCGTAGGTTCAATCGGTTTTGCCATTTTCTTTCTCCTTTTTTATTTTCCGCTGCAAAGATACAGAATTATTCTGAAAGTTCAAAGGATTTTCAAGGAAAAAAGAAATCCCCCGCGGCGCGGGGCGCTGCGGGGGATCGTATTGAGAATTAATTTGTTTAATTCTTTTTGAGGGCTTAAATCACTCGCTCAAGCCAACACGTGAATTTTTTTTGTCTTCAAAGTGAAAATACACCAATAGACTTGTGCCGAATCCTGCAATAATGATTAATGCTGCAATTGCTCCCATATTTATTATCCTCCTCTTTTAACTTTTTCCCTGTGACGTTCGCGGTTACGTTGCCTCTTGTCCTCTTCTTCTTTGCCTTTATGCATCAGAATTCCACCAAATATCAGGCATAGGATACTTATAACTGTCGTTACAACTATCAACCACATTTGACTTAACCCTTCTATCATAGCAGTAAGAAGCATGGCTGTTAGCACATACTTTGCAACGTCAAGGAACCATTTTCCAAATTCTTGTTTAATATTCACGTTGCAAAGATAGGAATAATATTTTAAACTACCAAAGTTTTTGGGGAAAATGTTTTTGGTGTGAAGGGGTAGGAAAAAAAACTCCCCCGCGGCGCGGGGCCGCGAGGGAGTTATGAGAGGGGAATTTAATTGCTTAATTCGTGTTGTTTGCTTACTTGTCCTCAACAAGTGCTGCGCTGCTCTTCTTGTAAACCGTGCCGTCGATGTCGTACTTGACAGTCGTACCGCTAATGGTATTCCAACTATTATAATCGCGGATTGCAGAGCCCACAATAGGAGCGAGGTTGATGTTGGTCAGAGCATCTGCACCTCTCTTACAGCTCTTGAATGTGAGAACGACATCCTTGATATCAGTTGATGAAATGCCGCTAACATACTGAGTCCAGTAGCCATGCTCAGGATCGTAAGACGCCTCATTCGTGGGATCTGTAGTCGTGTAGTGAGCTTTGCCGTCGGTATCCTGCCAGACATAGAGCGTGTAGGAGGTACTGCTGGCATACGTGACCATATTGATATTCCCATCACTGAAAGTACAGCCATCAAAGGTAGCAGCAGAGAATACATTTACGTTACTCTTGAAGGTGATGCCAGTAAGTGTAGATACACTGCTGTCAATTTCAACAGTACTATTGACGGTAGAGTTCTTCACGTTAGAGGAAATCTTCCAAGCATCGTCCAAGGTGACATCTTCGATAGAACCATAGTTGAGGAAACGACCCAGACCGTTACCCCAGTCCTCTGCAGCGACTGGGCCATAGACGACGGCACCTTCAGCACCAACAATCTTCTCGGCACCACCATAAGAATACCACTTGTTGTCATCATTGTCCTTCTTAGCCCAACCTTCGTTGAGGTGAAGTTTAGCGTTCTTACTTACAGTGATGGTACCAGCATTGCTCTCTCTGGATTTTGGATAAACCCATACCTCAGCACCTTCAGCAACGATGGCATTCTTGGCGCGAATCTCATCCTCAGAATCCTGAATATAAATGTTGGAGACATCGAAACCATTCTTGTTGTACTCTTTATTATCACCGTCGTTCAAAACCACAGCGTCGATGATGTCAGCGGCAGGAGCGGCAATTTGACCCAGAATCTTGGAATCATCATACTTAGCAATCTTAATGCCGGGCTTCAAAACGAGTTCCCTCCAACCATCGTTAGCAGCACTGTATGCGAGTGTGCCAACAAGGGCATTACCTGTCAAAGTGGTGTTGGACCATGCTCCCTGGCTCGAAACCGTGAGGGTCACGTCGACTGCACTCTCTGAATCGGGGAGTTTAACGGTGAAATCACCGCTGTTGTCATCAGCGTTGCTAATCGTGAGGGCTTTCTTTGCCTCAGTGAATGCGTCCTCAAACGTCAACTGAATCTCGGGAGCATTTGCAGCAGCGGGGATGGCAATGGCACCGTCAATCTTCACGCCACCCTTAACGACGATCTCAACAGACTTGGTAGCGTTAGCAAGCAACTTAGCGATAGAGTCGCCAGCGATCAGCGTGTTCACGTCTGTGGTCGTAGCGCAGCCAGTAATGGTGGCTGTGGTAGCCTTTGCCCAACTCTTTGTGTTGTAGCTGATTGCTACAGCGGGCTTAGCGGGCTCAGCTGGAGTGTCGGGAATCGGCTGTGAAGGACTCAGCGGATTGTCGATGATGTCATCGCAAGACTGAAGAGCCAAACCGAAAAGCAGAGCAAAGCCTGCTACTTTCCATGATGAATTCAATTTCTTCATAACTTTTTTTGTTTTTAAATTGATAAAATAGTGAATTTAATTGTGAATTGTCTTACTCGTTTTTTACATACTTCTATGCTACGAAACCGCAGTATCCCCACGGAATCTGCCGCAAAATTAAATATAATTTCCGAAACTACCAAATATTTCTCAAAAAAAATCTAAAATTATGCCAAAAAAATAATCTTTAAGGCTTTTATCGCGATTTTTCACCCCTTTTATACCTGTTTTTAGGGGGTTCGCTCGCCTAATCGGGTGCAAAGGTACGCATTCCTTCTGAATCTACCAAATTTTTTCCTCTTTTATATATTATTTAATGTACGCGCGAGGGTTTTTCCGAATTTATTCGTAATTTTGCAGCCATCAACCCTTAATTGATTCTGCGTATGAAGAAGATTTTTGTGGCCTTCGTGGCCTTTGTGGCACTCTGTGCCTGTAACGGTGAGAAGAAAGATCTGGCTTATCGCGGTCTGTCGATGGCCCTGCCGTTCCAGACTTTCATCGACTCCCTGGAGGGGCGCGGCTTCGCCGTTGACTCTGCCAAGACGGACTCCGACTTCCAGATGGTGGTGATGGGCAGTGATGCGGTGCGCTACCGCCTGGTGATCGCCCAGAAGGACGGGCAGGTGGCTGCCCTGCAGGAGAACTGGAACCTCCAGTCGAACGACAGCACCCGCGAACTGTGGCAGCAGATGCGCGACGACTTCGAGAAGGAACTGGGAGCGTGGCCCAACATGCCGAAGCACGGCGACGACCACAAGATTGCCAAGTTCGAAAGCGACGGGGGATTCATCACGCTCACGCTGGAGAATACCTACAGGCCTACGCTCACCGTGCGCTACGACAGGAAGTAGGGCAGGGTGTAGAGATAGACCACTGCGGCGGGGATGGCCATCAGCGATGAGTCGAAACGGTCGAGCATGCCGCCGTGGCCCGGCAGGATGTTTCCAGAGTCCTTGATGCCGAGGGTGCGCTTGAAGAGCGACTCCACGAGGTCGCCCCACGTGCCGAAGACGACGACGGTGAGGCCGAGGCCCATGTATTCGAGCGGGCTCAGCACGTGGGGACAGTCCCCCAGTGCGCCGCTGGCGCACAGATGGGACAGTCCCCAGGCGCTGAGGATCACGAGGAGACCTCCGCCGACGGAGCCTTCCCAACTCTTGCCCGGCGAGATGCGGGGGAAGAGTTTGTGGCGTCCCAGCAGGGATCCGCAGAGATAGGCCCCCGTGTCGTTGATCCAGAGGAATACGAACACGGAGAGGGGGATCTGCCAGGCGTAGAGGATGTCGCTGCCTGCCGAGCGGAAGGCCAGCACGCTGATCAGCGAGAAGGGCAGGGCGATGTAGAGTTGGCTCAGCATCGTGTAGGCCCAGTCGTGGATGGGGTCTTCCTGCTTCAGGTAGAGTTCGGCCACCATCAGATAGATCAGTGTGATGAGGTAGGGGATGAACACGGCGGAGGGCGTGATGCCGCTGTTATAGCCCGCCATGGCCAGGAAGAAATAGACGCCTGCCACCGTCGAGATCATGCGGTTGACGGTGACGCCATTCCGATCGTTGACGAGTCCCGTGAACTCCCAGATGGTGAGTCCCGTCACCAGGGCAAACAGCAGTACCATGGCCAGGGGCCGCAGGAAACAACTGACAATGGCGGCTACGAAAAATACCGCCGTAATGGTTCTGACGATAAAATTCCTCATATATTCTCTTCTTTTGCTTCCAACTCCTTTGCTCGCTCTTCGGCCATGCGCTCGGCGTCGGCTCTCATCTGGGCCTCCAGGAGTTCCTCGGCACGGCTGGTCCAGGGGCGTTTGCCGAAGATGCGCTCCACGTCCTCGGCGAAGATCACCTCACGGTCTATCAGCAACTGGGCCAGTTGGGCGTGGCCCTCCTTATGCTCCGTCAGGATCTGCTTGGCACGCTCATACTGCTCGTTGATCATACGGAGCACCTCGTCGTCCATGATCTTGGCCGTGGTCTCGGAGTAGGGCTTCTGGAACTGGTATTCCGCATTGTTATAGTAGCAGATGTTGGGCAGTTTATCACTCATACCTGCGAAGGCAATCATGCCGTAGGCCTGCTTGGTGGTGCGCTCCAGGTCGTTCATGGCGCCTGTGGAGATGCTGCCGATGAACAGTTCTTCGGCGGCGCGGCCTCCGAGCAGCGAGCACATCTCGTCGAGCATGGCCTCCTTGGTCTGGAGCACACGCTCCTCAGGCAGGTACCAGGCGGCACCCAGGGCCTGACCGCGCGGCACGATCGAGACCTTGACGAGGGGATTGGCAAACTCCGTGAACCAGGAGATGGTGGCGTGACCCGCCTCGTGGATGGCGATGGAGCGCTTCTCGGCCTGCGTCATCACCTTCGTCTTCTTCTCCAGACCGCCGATGATACGGTCTACCGCGTCGAGGAAGTCCTGCTTCTGCACCTTCTCGCTGTTGTGGCGGGCAGCGATCAGGGCCGCCTCATTGCAGACGTTGGCGATGTCGGCTCCTGAGAATCCCGGCGTCTGACGGGCCAGGAAGTCGATGTCCACGCTGTCGTCGGTCTTGACGGGCTTCAGGTGTACCTTGAATACCTCCTTGCGCTCGTTGAGGTCGGGCAGGTCTACGTGGATCTGACGGTCGAAGCGGCCTGCACGGAGCAGGGCGGAGTCGAGCATGTCGGCACGGTTGGTGGCGGCCAGGATGATGACACCCGAGTTGGTACCGAAGCCGTCCATCTCCGTGAGCAGGGCGTTCAGCGTGTTCTCGCGCTCGTCGTTGCCGCCCATGGCGGGATTCTTAGAGCGGGCACGGCCCACGGCGTCGATCTCGTCGATGAAGATGATGCAGGGCGACTTCTGCTTGGCCTGCTGGAAGAGGTCGCGCACGCGGCTGGCACCTACGCCGACGAACATCTCCACGAAGTCGGAGCCGCTCATCGAGAAGAAGGGCACGCCGGCCTCACCGGCTACGGCCTTGGCCAGCAGCGTCTTACCCGTCCCCGGAGGCCCCACGAGCAGGGCGCCCTTGGGAATCTTTCCGCCCAGGTCGGTATATTTCTGCGGGTTTTTCAGGAAGTCGACGATCTCCTGCACCTCCTGCTTGGCTCCAGCCTGACCGGCCACGTCCTTGAACGTGATGCCCAGGTCGCCGCCCTTCTCATACATCTTGGCCTTCGACTTGCCGACGCTGAACACACCGGCTCCGCCAGCCATGCCTCCGCCACCCATGCGGCGGATGAACAGGAAGTAGAGCCCGATGATAATGAAGATGGGCAGGAGGTTATAGAACATCATATTGAAGAACTCGTTCTCCTTGCGGTTCTCGTAGACGAAGTCTCCCGTGAAGACCTTGTCCTCGCGGGCCTTGTTCACGAACTCCTCCACCTGGTCGGTGCTGCCGTACTCCACTTCCACGTAGGGTTCTGTGCCCGTCTGCTGGGTACCCTGGTGGAACACGTCGCGGATGTGCTCGGGCTTGACGTACATCCTCAGCAGGCCCTGGCCCTTGTTCACGACGATCTTTGAGGCGTAACTGTGGCTCACCATATCCTTGAAGTCGGAGTAGGAGGCCGTCTTGGCGACGCTGCTGTTCTGCGGTCCGCCGCTGGAGAAATAGAGCAGTCCCAGCGCGATGATGGCTACCACGTAGATCCAGTTCATGTTGAACCTGGGCATGTTCATCTTCGGGCCGTTACTCTTGTTATTCGGTATCTGGTTATTTTCCATATTCATTTTTTCACTTTTTCACTTTTTCACCTTCTCACCTTTTCACCTTCTCACCTTTTCACCTTCTCACCTTTTCACCTTCTCACCTTTTCACCTTCTCACCTTTTCACCTTCTCACCTTTTCACCTTTAATCAAGGTCCGGGATCCTGTCGAGCGGCGCATCCTCCCAGAGGTGCTCCAGATCGTAATACTCCCTGACGTCGGGCAGGAAGATATGCACCAGCACGTCGCTATAGTCCATGGCCACCCACTGGGCGTTCTCCAGGCCCACCACGTGGGCAGGCTTCTCCTTCAGCCGCTCACGGGCCATGTCGCCGATGGATTCCGTGATGGCTTCCACCTGCGCCGGCGAGTTGCCCGTGCAGATGACGAAGTACCGGCAGATGGTGCCCTCAGTCTTGCTCAGGTCGGCAATCACGATGTTGCTTCCCTTCTTCTCTTGTATTGCTTCCGTTATCGTTTTAACTAATTCTTTGGTTTGCTCCATATATATAAATAAGGTGTTCAGTCTGCAAAGTTACTGCAAATCGTGCTAATTGCAAAAGAAAAGCGAAAATTTTGCGCTTTTTTATAAAAAAACGGCGAAAAATTTTGTTCGTTCAAGAAAAAAGCACTACCTTTGCACCCGCAAAACGGAACAAGGGAGTTCTGACATGCGATACTTTGGGGTATGGTGTAATGGTAACACTACAGATTCTGGTCCTGTCATTCTTGGTTCGAGTCCGAGTACCCCAACAGAGAAAACGCTGAGCATTACTGTTCAGCGTTTTTTTCGTCGATGGCCTTGATCTTCTCGCGGACAAGGTTCATGTCGTCCTTGAGTTTCTGCACCTTGCGGTTCATTTCGTCGATGAGGCTGTTGCCCTTCTTCGAACTGACGTTCAGGAAACCAAGGTTGTTCTCGTAGGTCTGCACCTCCTGCTTCAACTGCTCATACTGGCGGAAGAGGCGGGCTCGCTCATTGTCGAGGGCATTCTCTCCACGCTCTGCCACCTGCCTGAGGCTCTGCTTGAAGTTGTTCAGACGGCGCTTGGCCACAGAGATGTTCAGGTCCTTATAGAGTTTGTCGAGCACGGCGTGGTACTCCTCATACACCTTGTCTTTCTCCTTGAAGGGCACGTGGCCGATGGCATTGTATTCCTCCACGAGTTCCTGTACCTTCTCCTGGATATTCTCGCCAGCCTCCTCAGCGGCGGCCTTCAGTTTCTCGATGACCTCACGCTTCTTGGTCAGATTGGCATACTCCTCGCTGTGCTGTCCGGCACCGGCAGCCTTGCGGGCCTCGAAGAACTTGTTGCAGGCTCCGAGGAACTCCTCCCACAACTGGTCGCCCAGTTTCTTGGGCACCATGCCGATGGTCTTCCACTCCTTCTGCAGGGCGATGAGTTTGTCGCCTGTCGACTTCCAGTCGGTGGAATCCTGCAGGGCCTTGGCCTTCTCGATGAGGGCACGCTTCTTGTCGGCATTGTCCTTGAAGGTATCCTTCAGGGTGCGGAAATACTCAGCCTTGCGCCCGAAGAAGTCGTCGCAGGCCGCACGGAAGCGCTCGAAGATCTTCACGTTCATCTTCTGTGGGGCGAAACCGATGGTCTTCCACTCTGCCTGCAGGTCGATGATCTGCTTGGTGTGCTTCTCCCAGTCGCCGCTGCCCTTGTTCTCCTCGGCAGCGATGGCCTCCACCTGTTCGCAGAGGGCCGTCTTGCGGGCCAGGTTCTCTTCCTCCTTGGCGCGTAC
>JAFUAK010000284.1 GCA_017460765.1 Prevotella sp.
GTTGTGCGACCTTCAACGACCCTCGTTCGGGGTTTCCTGGCCATTATTCGACGTCCACTACATTCCATCCGCTGGGGATGCCGTCCCCATCTCTACTCCATGAGACTCATATCGGTGCTTGCGCGATCATATCCATATCATATTGCTTTGATTGCCACCATCACGGCATCGTCGATGCGACGGGCAGAGCCGCGGAAATTCTCCACGTCAGCCGTCATGCGGTCGATGATCTCCTTGGGCGACTCTTCCTCTTCGGCCGACTTCTTGAGGCGAGCCATCATCCGCTTGGTGCCGAACGTCTCGCCGTGCAGGTTCTCCGTTTCGTAGAGACCGTCGGTATATAGGAACAGGGTGAAGTCGTCGATAAGCGTCACCTGCTGCTCCTCATATTCGTAATCCTCCATGATGCCTACTGGGATGTTCGGCTTCAGTTCGAGCAGACGGGCACCGGTATGGGGATTCAGGATTACGGGCCACGGATGGCCGGCATTGCAGTAGGTCAGCCGGGCCGTGTCGAGATTGAGCACACCAACGAACAAGGTGGTGAACATCGCGCTGTCGTTGATGGAACTCATCGAGCGGTTCATCGCGCTGACGATGGCTGCCGGCGAGAGACTGTCGGAGACCGATGAGATTGTCGTGGTAGCCGTGCGGAACACGCTGCGGGTGACAGCCATCATCAGCGAAGCCCTGACGTTGCAACCCGGCACGTCGCCCAGGCAGAACACCAGTGAGTGACCGGCATAGAAGTAGTCGTAGAGGTCAGCACTCACATTAGAGGCACTGAGCAGTTTTACCCGCACGTCGAGGTGGTGGCGGGCGTTCTCCTGTACTGACTCCGACGGCAGCATGGCCCCTTGTATGTCACTGGCTATCTGGAGTTCCTGACTTAGCAGTTCCTGCTCGGTCATCAGCTCATTCACCTTACGGATGCTCTTGGAGGAACGCCACACGATGAGCAGGATCAGGGCGATGCTGACTATCTGCGACAATAGCGTCCAAAGGTGCAGACGGTCATAGATGGAGCTGTCATCGTGGCTTCGGAACACCATATCCTTGAAGTTGATGTCGCCCGTCAGCACGCCGATGCATTCGTGGCGGTAGTTGTGAATCGGGGCAGAGAAGGTGTAGATAAGCATATCGGAGCCGCCTGTGTCCTTGTAGGGCTCGCTCCACCATACCGTGTCTTTCTCCGTCGGCTGTTTATACCATTCCCACTCCTCATATTCGTAGGGCAGTTGCTTCGTGGTCACTGGCATATTGTCGGCAGTCTGGAAGGCAAAGGCGGCAAAGGCCGAGTCTCCCTCCTGATAGAAGCCGGGGCGCAGGGCTACGGCACTGCCTATGATGTGCTTGTTACGGTCTACGAGTTTGGCGCAAATCCGATACATCTCCTGACGGTTCTGCAGGTTCTCTTCCACCGCGCTGACTGTCGCCTGTACAGCCGACTCCACACGTGCCTTCAGTTCGGTGATGCGCTGTAGTTCTTTTAGGTCATCCTTGGTTCGCTCCGCCGTCTGCCGTTCTACGGTCTGCTTGGTGTAGGAATAGGTCGCGAAACTGACGACCTCGTTCAGGACGGCCGCCACGACGATAATCGCGACGCCCATCCACATATTCCTTATCTTTCTTGTCAGATTCTCTTTCTTCATTTAATATTCTAATTCAAATTCTGCGAGTTTCAAGATGCTGAACTCTTGCACAGCACTGACTTCAAAGCGGAAATATTTCCATTGCTTGTTTGTAATGTCAAGGTCGAAACCGACACGTTCAATCTTGTCGCCAGGCAATTTACTGTCGTTCGACACAGTAGCAATGGTGGTCCAAGAGTCACTCTGGCTGGCCTTAGCCTTCAGAACCCAGTTCTTCGGATTGTAACGTGCTTCAGAGCCGGCCGTGGTCAGGTAGTAGCGCTTCGGGGTAATGGGCTGTGTGCTATAGAACTCAACATATCTGTTCCAGTCGCAAAGCCAGTAGTTGGAGGTGTTACCGTCGAAAAGGGCGTTGTAGTTATCCCTGCCACTTGTGGGAATCAGCCTCATCTCATCGTCAGACGTATAGGGATATTCCAGTGACAGCATCTCGCAGATGTCCTTGATACGCTTCATCTGGTAGTCGTAGAGGGCGGTGTGTCCCTGCATCTTGCTGACGTAGGGCTTTGTCTTTGTCCGTGCTGCCAGCATTTCAGCCACATCGTAATCCTTGATTTCCGGCAGGTAGTTGCGGCTCAGCACAATGGGGGCCTTGCGGTCCTTCATCTTGACGAGCACTTTCACGTTGACCTCAAGGAAGGGCAGGCTACTGCCGATTTTATCATTGTCATAAGTGGTGTATTGCGGCTCTAAGGCAAAGCCGTCCTTTCCGCGACCTTCGATCTGTCGGTAATGCCATTCATCACCTTCACCCTTATAACCCAGCGAGTAGCTCTTTCCGTCAGCACGGTATATTTCTTCCAGTTCCTTCATCCCCTGCTTGTCGTCGGCAGCATAGAGGAAATCCAGAAGCGCCCCGTGGGATTCGTCGCTCAACTTGCTGCCTTCACTACGGTCTTTATAGTTGGTGTGGAGTGTCAGCCCGAAGGCCTGGCGCAGGTTATCGTTCTTCGGCTGCATCACTTTCCTGCCGCCACAGAGGGCATCTACCTCAATCCATTCTATCTGGTCTTCTGGGAATATGTCTGGGTTCAGTTCCAGTTCAATGCTGTTGGGGTCGAAGAAATAGGGATTCACATAATCGTTCTCTATATAGTTGATAGGTCTCCTATTATAATTCATCGACCGATAGACCACCGGAGCCGTCTTCAGGTTCCATGTGCCCTGTCCGAGCGAGGGCGCTTCATCCAGGTCGAAGTCGCTCAGCTGCAGCGTTACGGGGTAGAAGCCTGTGGTAGGTACTGACTGGCTGATGGTGCCGTCGGTATTCATTTCACCATGTAGTCCCAGGCTGATGGTGCCGTCCATAGTCCCCTCGTAGCCTGACTTGGTCTCGTCGTCGACGCCTGCTATCTTCGCGCCCGTCCCGATGAGATCGCCAAGCGAACCGAGTCCCTTAATCCAGTCGCCTTCGTAGAAACTGCTCACCATGCTGCCAGCCTGGGTCACGGCCTTCAGGCCCATCATGATGCCAGAGGCTGCGCTGGTAGACTTTTGCGTCACCTGGTCGAGTTTCATATTGGCCTTCATCGTGCCGTCAATCTGTGCAGCCATCGTGCTGTAGAGCGACACGTGTTCCACCGTCCACGAGCGCATCTGCAGTTTGATGTTGTCATTGTCGGCCAGCGAGGTACCCGGGCGGTAGGTCGACAGGTCTACGTCGAAAGCCCACCATCCGCCAGCGGGCACTATGAGGCCATCATTACTCTTATAGTCCACCCATGGCGTCACATAGTCCATATAGGTGCCCTGCTCCGTCTGACCGAGCAGTGCCTTGTTTGTGATGGTGCGGTCAATGGGCAGTCCATAGTGCCAGTAGCCGTGCAGTGCCAGATTGTCGGGCATTGACACCTGCCAGACGTGGTCGTTGCCTGAGGAGAACTGCGAGGGCATATAGAAGAAAAAGCGCAGTAGGCCTGTGAACTTGTTGTAGAGGGCGAAGAAGTTGCCATTCTCCGTTGAGCGGTTGCCGCAGAGGTTATAGACCCACTGCCAGCCGTTCTCCGGCGTGAGTGCATCACAGAAGCCATTGGGCAGGTTTGACTGCACCGTCGAGCGTGCCCAAGGCAGGTTCACCTGCGTGTAGCCTGTGCGACCGTTAGTATCGTGGATGCTCTGGTCGCTGCCGTTGCCTCCCACATAGAGGAAGATGGAACCCTGCTCGCGCCAGTTGTCGGCGGTAATGGGGTCGCAGACGTCGGAGCCTAACTTGATGCGGTAGTCGTTGATGTTGTAGTCCACTGCCGAGGCACCACCGGCATAATGGTGGAAGAGGCTCTGTAGCCAGGCACTCTGGTCGTCAGTAGCAGGGTCAAGTTGGTGGCTGTCCGTGCCGTCGGTGCAGTTGATATGCCCGTCGGCGTAGGTGATAGTCCACGACTGGACTACCTTGGCATATTCTTGGTTCAAGGGATCGTCAGCGTTGAACTGCAGATGTATGCGGCCGTCAGCAGTGGTGGTATAGTTGAATTTGATGCCGCCCTGCAGGGTGTAGCCGCCCAGCATGAAGACGGCAGCACCCGACTCGTTATCAAAGTACATGGTGCAGGCATAGCCCGTGCCGTCATCGTTGAGCAGCAGTGAGTTGATGATACGGGTATAGTCATCGCCGTGGAGGGTCGTGCCATCAGCGTCGTATTGTTCCCACCACATACCCTTCACCTGGCCTGCAAGAGGATTGCGGTCGATGGGGTTGTCAACCTCTGCGCAGGATGCAAGACCGAGCGCGATAAGCAGGATGAGGAGTATCGCCATAAGTTTGGAAGAATGTTTCATAATGTGTTTTTTTTAATTGTTGGTTGTTGTCTTAAAAGTCACGGTACAGGTTCTCCGGATAAACCTCGGTAGTCCAGTCGGTTTGCCAGGCAGCCACATATTCCTTGAACTGAGGATAGGCATGGTCGATGCGTGTGTACTCCAGAGGCCACAGGACGCCCTTGTGGGTACATATCTTTTGAGGCACCTGACCGACCTTGGCGGTCAGTTCGTAAGTGTCGACCTCGCCAGCCTGGATCTGGCGCACCACAACGGGGATGTCGACCACGTCGAGCCAGCCATTGACCTTAGCGGTGGCGGCAGGGATGTCAATGCGCTGCGGGGGGTCTGTATTGACACCCGTGTTAGTCATCTGGCCCATCGTAATGGGCACATCGGCCACGCTGACGGGCAGGGTGCCGCCACGGGCTAGCACTTCAATCTCGATACGTCCGCTGCCAAAGATATCAACATCGAACACCACGTCGTTGAAGTCGAAGTCGGCAGAACTACCGAGGTCTTCACAGAAGACGCGACCGGAGTAGTAGACCGTCTGGTCAGGATCTTTTTTCGCCCGGGCGACGGTGCTGCGAGAGCGGGCCTCGCCACCGTCATCGGCGACGCGGGTGTTGCCGAAGCCCCAGTCATTCTTAGGATCAATGTTGGTGCGGAAGGTCTGCAAAAAGGCGGCTTCGTATTTGATCTGCCTTTGCTGGGCAGGGGTGATGTACTCTATCTCATGGGAGCAGGCACTGAAGGTCAGGGCCACGAGGATGAGGATTGTTGCTGACTTCATCTGTTTCATAATCTAAACTTATATCCGAGGGTTATTTCAATGACCTGATTGTGGTTTTGGTCAAGTTTGTAGGAAGAATTTGTGGAGTAACTGCCCTTGAACACGTTGCCCAGTCCGCCACAGTAGCGGGCCTCGGCTGTCAGGCCGAAGGGCAGTTCGTAGGCGATGCTGGCAGGGATGGCGATGTCCAGTGAGTTGAGACCGTCCTTGGCATCATCCTCCTCTCCTACGAACTTGGCACGGCCCTTCACCATAAAACCAGGCTGCACGCCAATGCCGAGGGAGAGGCCCCGCCAAACATAGAAACGAGCCATCAGGGGAATATTGATGCACTCAGTCTTAACTTCCAGTTCGGGGGTGGCATCGACGGTTGGCCAATAGACGTCAATACGGCTGCCTTGGTGAACGTACATCGCCCCGACAGTGATGCCAAGCCAGGATTTCAACTGATATTGCGCCTCGATACCTCCTGAGAAGCCGGGCTTGAAGTTGACATTGTCTCCTGAAATGCGGGCGATGCTCATACCTACCTTGGGCTGGAGTGTAATGGTACTCTGGACTGGCTGGGCACTGGCGGCCAGGCCGAGAATTATCGCTGCGGCCAACATCCAGAGTCTGATTGTCTGTTTCATATATACTTTATTTCTTATTGATTCGCTTGGTAACGCCGATGGCACCTGTGGGGCAGACCAGTCGGCAGAGGTGACAGCCGACGCATTTGGTGCCGACAATGCGGGGCTGGCGAGTGTTCGGGTTGAAGACGATGACCTGGTGGCCGCCGTCCATGTCCTTCACCATTTCGCGGTAGTAACTCATGGGGTGGCGTGTGCGTCGTCTTGCAGTTGTTGCTTCCATCGTCTTCGTTATTAAATGTCGTCTGCAAAGATACGACTTTTCCGCGAAATCGCAAATAGTTTCAAGAGATATTTATCCCTTCGTGTCAGGAAAAGTCACTCAGACAAGCACTAATTTTTGTCCCAGGGCCTGGGACATTTGCCAGACTTAACTCTAACATTTGTCCCAGGGCCTGGGACAAAATTTACTGTTAATACTAATTCTGGCCGATTCCTACTAAAAATCGATAGTTTTTGAGTATAAATTGTAAAATCGGGCCTTATCCTACACTATCCTACACTAAAAACGGGAATCCTACACTAAGCTCAAACGCCGATGTACAAAGGGCTCAGCAGGGTTAGTGTAGGAAGTGTAGGCAATTTTGAATTCTCCTGCGCGTGCGCGTACGCGTGCGTGATCGTGTGGTATGCTTGTTTCTTCATATCTTTATTACTTAGACAGATTTGAAAACAGTTTCAGACAGATTTGCAAACGCGGCAGACGATTTCTATCTCGTTATTCCTCTATCCACTCAAAATGCTGGTAGTCTTTGCGAGTCGTCCAGTCACCACCCCACTCGAAGCCGGCGGCGGTGTCACCGGGTCGTCCTCGCTGGAGCACGAGGTGAATATGCTTGCGCCGCAAACGAGGGTGGCGAGCATCCATAGTTTTTTCTGTTTCATATATACCTTAGTTTAATGTCCTATTTTCCTGTTGGCTCTGAGCGCCATGTTCTCGCGGAGTTGGTCGCGATAGAGCCAGATTTCGCGGGTGTGATAGTTGCCCTCCACGCCCAACAACGGCAGCATGTAGTCCTGGGCGGCGAAGCCCTCCACGATGAGCAGTCCGGTGGCTGTGTCAAGGTGGATGGTCATCGTGTCCTTCTTCTGCTCGGCTACAGGCAGCAGCGGCGATGGCTCGGTAATGAGCGAGGCACGGGTGCTGTCCGTTCGCCAGTTGACGGGATTGATGGCCACGCTGCTCTTCTTCCAGCCGCGCATGGTGCAGCCCGTGTCTCGGACGGAGTTGTAGCAGATGGTGACACCCGTGTCGTCAGCCCCCTTGGCGGGCTCGATGTGAGGCCCCGTTTCCGCGATGGTGATGCCGATGGCATAGGCCGCAATCATCCGCTTGTAGGTGTCGTCATCCATCTCCTTCAGCAGTTCCAGTATGATGTGGGCACCCTGGCTAAATCCTGCCAGTATGAAGGGGCGACCGCTGTTCTTGTGCTCCAGATAATACTTGAAAGCCCTCCGCACATCGTCCACTGCCAACGGCATCCGTGCCGCTGTCAGGCTGTCGCTTTGGAAGGTCTGCAGCGAGCACTGCCTATAGTAGGGCGAGAAGAAGTTCAGCCGTCCGCTCACCAGCGTATCCACGCCCAGCATCTCACTATAGAGCGGTGCCCGGAGGCTGTCGCTGTAGGTGTCGGCATAGTGGCACACCTCACCACTGGGCAGCACATAGTCGCCCGTCTCGGTCGAAATGACGTAGAACACGTCGGCTGCGGCCCCCCGGTCGGTGATGTACCACTGCGTAGATTCCCTATAGTCGGGCTCGGCAGGGCTGACCATTGTGCTCTTCTTGTCGCCAGAAAAGCAGGACATCATTGCCGTGTCACTGATGACGAGGATAGCGGCGAGCATCCA
>JAFUAK010000285.1 GCA_017460765.1 Prevotella sp.
AGAGCCGCCGTCAAGGCGGGAATCGTCGGAATTGACAGTTGCCAAGTTCAATCTCAGTCGCAGGCCGTAGTACATCTCAAGATCACTTTGCATTGAATTTCCTTACTAATTTGTTTGGTAGAATGGAATAATTGTTTAAATTTGCAGCAAATTTGTATATTATGTTGGAGATTCTTAACCAAGTGAATGATGTCTTATGGGGCTATGCTATCATCGCAGCCCTGATAGGATGCGGCTTGTGGTTTACGTGGCGCACGGGGTTTGTGCAGTTCCGTATGGTAGGTGAGATGCTCAGGCTGCTGACCGACGCATCGGTGAAGCCGAAGGGCAGCGAGAAGCATATCTCGTCGTTTCAGGCTTTTGCCGTCTCGCTGGCCTCGCGAGTGGGTACGGGCAACCTGGCCGGTGTGGCTACGGCCATCGCCGTGGGAGGACCCGGAGCCGTGTTCTGGATGTGGGTGATGGCCCTGGTGGGCTCTGCCACGGCCTTTGTGGAGTCGACGCTGGGGCAACTCTTCAAGTTGCCTCACAAGGATTCGTTTATCGGTGGACCGGCTTACTATATCCAGAAGGGGCTGCACTGCCGATGGATGGCGGTGCTCTTCGCCGTGCTGATCACCGTCTCGTTCGGTCTGGCCAACAATTCTGTTCAGACGAATACGATCTGCGGGGCGATGGAGGGGGCCTTCGGCTGGAACCACCTGCTGGTAGGCGTGGTGCTGATGGTGATGACGCTGGTGATCGTGTTTGGCGGCATCCAGCGTATCGCCAGGGTGAGTTCTGTGCTGGTGCCGGTGATGGCAGTGGGCTACTTCGTGCTGTCGGTAGTGATCATCGTGATGAATATCCAGTTGGTGCCCCATGTGCTGAAGGTGATCGTGACGAGTGCCTTCGGTATGGAACAGGCCGTAGGTGGCACTCTGGGCGCAGCGATCATGAACGGCGTGAAGCGCGGACTGTTCAGCAATGAGGCAGGTGAGGGCAGTGCTCCCAATGCGGCTGCCACGGCGGCAGTGTCGCACCCCGTGAAACAGGGGCTGATTCAGGCGCTGGGCGTGTTTACGGATACGCTGGTGGTCTGCTCGTGTACGGCATTCATCATCCTGATCAGCGGCCTCTATACCTCGCCGGAGTTGAACGGCATCATGCTGACGCAGTCGGCCCTGGAGGCAGAGGTCGGCTCGTGGGGGCCGATATTCGTGGCGGTGGCCATCTTCCTGTTTGCCTTCTCGTCGATGATAGGCAATTACTATTATGGCGAGGCCAACGTGAGGTTTATGACGGACAGCAAGCATGCGATGACGGTCTACCGGCTGTTGTCGGGTGGCGTGATGGTGATGTTCGGCGCTTGGACGACGCTGGAGGTGGTGTGGAGCGTGATTGACCTCTGCATGGCGCTGCTGACGGCCTGCAACCTGGTGGCTATCGTACTGCTGGGGAAATATGTGTTCAGGCTGCTCGACGACTATCGGCGGCAGCAAAGGAGCGGCATCAGGGAACCCTTGTTCCATCGCAGCCAGTTGCCGGAGATAGAGAAAGACATCGAGTGCTGGGAATGAGAGGATGCAAAGATTCTATAATAATTCATAATTTCCAGATGGAATTCAAATTAATTCCTTATCTTTGCATAGTTAAACCAATCGTTGGACGGTAAAATGAAGAAAAGTCTCATTCTAATCATAGCAGTGATGATGCCATTGTTTTTGTTCGGACAGTCGTATTCTTCCCTTTGGAAGAAAGTAGCGGAGGCAGAGGAGAAAGACCTGCCCAAGACGGCGTATGACGTATTGCAGCAGATCGTGAAGAAGGCCGAGAAGGGCAGGGACTACGGTCAGTTGCTGAAGGCCGAACTGCAGAGTGCCCAGGCGATGGCGGAGATTGCCCCCGACTCGCTGCGCCCTGCTCTGGACCGTATCCGCCAGCGGAGCGAAGAGGCGCAGGACGATGTACTCAAGGTCATCTATCAGACCGTGCTCTACCGCATCTGTCAGGATAACAGTGCGCTGCAGATGACGGTGGACAAGCCCGAACTGACACCCGCTCTCTGTGGGCAGTTGGCCCGCGTGAAGGATAAGGATTATGCGCCCTTCGTCGTCAGGGGCGTCGATGCCGGGGTCTTCGACAACGACCTGCTGAGTGTCGTGGGCTATGAACTCGAGGAGTATGTAGCCCTGCACGACTACTATGTGAAGGCGGGTAACCGCCGTGCGGCCTGTATTACGGCGGCCCAGGTCTACCGATATGCCTCTGCGGAGGAAATCGACTCCCTCTTCGAGACCTATGGCGACCTGCCCGAGGCTGGTGAGATAGCCATTGAGCACTATTGGAATGTGGGAGGCTATGACGATGACCGGACGGCCCGTCGCTACAATTATATCCAGGATGTACTGGCAAGGTGGGGCAGTTGGCCCAGGATGAACGAACTGCGCAACAAGGAGGCTGAGATGACCAATCCGCAGTACGATCTGTCTTACGACCAGCCCGTGGTCCTGCCGCAACAGTCGCAGGCGGTCAAGTTGGAGCGCCTGCGCAACCTCTCGTCGCTCTCGATGAAAGTCTGGCGCGTGAACGCCAATGGCGATATCGACGAGTCGCCCATGTATGATAAGGGCTATCAGAGAATCAAGCCCCTGCTGTCGGATATCGTCATCGACGAGCAGCATACGTATGTCGGAAAGCAGCCCTACGAGATCTTTGAGGATTCCATCACCCTGAAGGGGCTGCCCGTGGGCGTGTATATGGTGGAGTTCCAGACGGTGCCATCCACCAGCGTGATTCGTCGGCTGTACTACGTGACGGATGTCTACACCATTGCCCAGGGCCTGCCGGCAGGTGAGGGTGTGCGCTATGTGGTGGTCAGTGCTACAACGGGACAGCCCATCCCCGGTGCCCATCTGCGTATCGAGGAACGTGTGAGTTACAACGAGAAGGAAACATCGTATGGCGAGACGGATGCGAAGGGTGAGTATATCTTCAAGACAAAGGGAATCTCCCGCAACCGCCGCGTCTTTGCCTATACGGATAGCGACAAGGCCTGTCCGTGCCTGGATGGCAGCAACCGCTACGACTATTACAGGCCGAGCAGTCTGGTAAGGCGTACGGAAATCTATACTGACCGGGCCATCTACCGCCCCGGACAGACGGTGCATGCCTCTGCCTTGCTCTATCAGGTGAAGAAGGGCATCCACCAGTCGGTGAGCCAGCAGGAGGACGTCACCTTCAGGCTCTATGACGCCAACAGGAAGATGGTGGAGGAGAAAACGGCTCTGACGGACGAGTACGGAGTCTGTGCCGTCGATTTCACCCTGCCGTCATCGGGGCTGACGGGTCTGTTCTCCATTCAGGTGGATGACGAACGGCAGACGTTCCGCGTGGAGGAATACAAGCGTCCGACGTTCCATGTCGATTTCCCTGAAGTGAAGGAGGCCTATGCCGCCGGGGATACCCTGACGGTGAAGGGCACGGCAATGAGTTATGCGGGCGTACCCGTGCAGGGCGCAAAGGTCAGTTATAAGGTGGTGCGCCGCACGGCGTTCTGGTGGTGGTCGTACAGTCGCTACTGGGACAGCAGCACGCTGGGCTACAGCACGGGTGGTGATGAGATATTCAACAGCACGGCCGTGACGGATGAGGACGGTCACTTCGACGTGACGCTGCCGCTGACGCTGCCCGAGACCAGTTATCCGATGTTCTACAACTTCGTGGTGACAGCCGATGTGACGGATACTGCCGGTGAGACCCACAGCGGACAACTCTCCCTGCCCCTCGGCAACCGCAAGCAGGCGCTGAGCGTGGATATGAAAGATAAGGTGCTGGTGGAAGAACAGCCCAAGGTGACCTTCCACCTGCTGAATGCGGCGGGCAAGGATATCGATGCCGAGGTGCAATACCGTATCGACGGTGCCGAATGGCAGAAGGCTGGTACCCATCAGTCTGTGGCCCTGAGTGACAAACTGAAGAGCGGCAAGCACACGCTGGAGGCCGTCTGCGAGGGCGACACCATCACCCGCGACTTCGTGCTGTTCTCACTCGACGACCAGCAGCCCGCCACGGAGACCGACGACTGGTTCTATCAGTCGGCTGAGCAGTTCCCCGGCGACGGCAAGCCCGTCACTATCCAGGTGGGCTCCTCCGACAGCGACGTGCATATCGTATACAGTGTCTTTGCAGGTGCCCAGATCATCGAACAGGGGGCCGTCGACAGGACGAACCGTCTGTTCAACCTCAAGATAACCTACGAGGAGGCGTACGGCGACGGCCTGCAACTGACCTTCGCCTGGGTGAAGAACGGCAAGTGCTACACCCACTCGGCACAGATCAAGCGCCCGTTGCCCGATAAGCGGCTCCGTCTGGAGTGGAGCACCTTCCGCGACCGTCTGCAGCCCGGGCAGCAGGAGGAGTGGACGCTGACGGTGAAGGATGCCGACGGCAACCCCGTGGATGCCCAGTTGATGGCTACCCTCTACGACAAGAGCCTCGACCAGTTGGCGAAGCATGAGTGGAGTCTCTCGCCCTACCTGTGGCTGTCGATTCCCAGTGCCTCGTGGAGTTATGCCACCTATTACGGGATACACGCCAGCGGCAGTCTGTCGAGAAACAACCTGACCGTTCAGGACCTGCAGTTCAGCACGTTCGACAAGAGTGTCTATCCTTCTTACTATTACCGCAGTTTCCACAGGTTCGGACGGGGTGCCGTCTTGAAATCCTTCGATGCAGGAGCCGTGATGTATGAGGCGGCTGCCGTGCCTGAGCCGATGATGATGAAGGAGAGAAAAGCCCTGCAAGAAGTGGCGGTCATGGATAATAATACTACTGCCGAGGCTGAAGAGGATAACGGCTTCGATGCTGGCGGGGAAGAGGTGCAGGTGCGCGAGAACCTCAACGAGACCGCCTTCTTCTATCCCCAGTTGACGACGGACAAGGACGGCTGTGTGGCCCTGAAGTTCACATTGCCGGAGAGTCTGACCACATGGCGATTCCTCGGTCTGGCCCATACGAAGGATATGTACTATGGCGGTATCGAGGGTGAGACGGTGGCCCAGAAGGACGTGATGATACAGCCCAACGTGCCGCGCTTCCTCCGTGAAGGCGATCAGGGTGTGATTGCAGCCCGTATCTTCAATACCAGTGAGAAGGATCTGTCGGGAAAGGCTTCCCTGAAACTGATCGATCCTGAGACCGACGCTGTGGTCTGGCAGCAGTCGCAGCCAGTATCCCTGAAGGCCGGCTCAACGACTTCCGCCTCCTTCGATCTCAACTCTTCACTCTTCACTCTTCACTATTCACTTCTCATCTGTCAGATGACCGTCAGCGGCAAGGGCTTCTCGGACGGCGAGCAGCAGTACCTGCCCATCCTGCCGAGTTCGGAGCGTGTCACCGTGACACGGCCCATCACCCAGCACCATGCTGGTACGGAGACGATCGACCTCGCTGCGATGATCCCCGCTGATGCCAAGGATGGCAAACTGACCTTCGAATACACCAACGATCCCGCGTGGCTGATGATACAGGCCCTGCCCGCGCTGGGTACCGTCAGCGACGAGAACGCCATCTCGCAGGCCGCTTCCTATTACGCCAATGCCCTGGGTAAGTATATCCTCGACCAGAATCCGCAGGCCAAGACCGCCTTTGCCCTCTGGAAACAGGACGGCACCTCGCTGGAGAGTACACTCGAGAAGAACCAGGAGTTGAAGGAACTGGTGCTCAACGAGACCCCGTGGGTGCTGGATGCCGACCGTGAGGCAGAGCAGAAGCAGCGTCTGGCAGACTTCTTCGACGAGAACCTGATGCAGAACCGCCTCAGTTCGACCATTGCCAAACTCAACAAACTGCAGTTGGGTAATGGTGCCTGGACGTGGTGGAAGGATATGCCCGGCTCCTTCTACATGACGGTGGCCGTCAGTGAGATGCTCGTGCGTCTCAATGCGATGGCAGGTCCTCAGCAGCGCACGGAGGCGATGCTCTCCAGTGCCTTCGGGTTCATGGGCAGCGAGATCGTGGAGGAGGTCAACGAGATGAAGAAGCAGGAGAAGAAAGGCCTCCACGTCTCGTTCCCCAGTTTCAAGGCCCTCGAATGGCTCTATCTTGCTACCCTCGACGGGCGCGAACTCCCATCGGAGGTGCAGGCGGCCAACAACTACCTGCTGAAACTCCTGAAGAAGGGCATCAAGAACCAGTCTATCTACGAGAAGGCGCTCACCGCCGTGATCCTCTCCAAGAGCGATCCCAAGCGGGCAGCCGAGTACGTGCAGTCGCTGAAGGAGTACACCGTCTTCACTGAGGAGATGGGGCGCTACTACGACACCCCGCGGGCAGGCTACTCCTGGTACGACTATAAGATACCCACGCAGACCGTCGCCATCGAGGCCCTGTCGCGGCTGGCCCCCGATGACCGTCAGACCATCGAGGAGATGCAGCGCTGGCTCCTGCAGGAGAAGCGTACGCAGGCCTGGGATACGCCCATCAACAGCGTCAATGCCGTCTATGCATTCCTCAGCGGCAACAGTCTCCGTCTCTCGAAGGCCAATGCTACGGTGAAGGTCGATAATAAGCCGCTGGATATGCCCAAGGAGACGGCAGCCGTCGGCTATGTGAAGACCAGCGTGCCTGCCTCCAGCCGTCAACTCGCGGTGGAGAAGACCACCGAGGGAACCTCTTGGGGCGCCGTCTATGCCCAGTTCTTCCAGCAGACGAAGAACATCGCCGACAGCGGCAGCGGTCTCACCATCAAGCGCGAGATCCTGACCTCTCTCCACTCTCCTCTCTCCTCTCTCCAATCTCCACTGACCGTCGGCGACCGCATCCGTGTGCGTATCACCATCACGGCCGACCGCGACTACGACTTCGTGCAGGTGGTCGATAAGCGGGCAGCCTGTATGGAGCCCGTCCGTCAGTTGAGTGGGTGGCACAGTGGCAGTTACTGTGCGCCGAAGGACAATAGCACGAACTACTATTTCGACATGCTGTCGAAGGGAGAGCATGTCATCGAGAACGAATATTTCATCGACCGCGCAGGAACCTACGAGACGGGCACCTGTACCGTGCAGTGCGCCTACTCGCCCGAGTTCCACGCCGTCACCAAATCAGAGACCTTAAAGGTAAAAGAGTAAAAAAGTAAATAGCATGATAAGAAGAATAATGTATGAGGTAAAGGTGAAGGCAAAATGGGTTTTACCCTTTTACCTTTTTGCCTTTTTGCCTTCCACTGCGACCGCCCAGAAACTGACAGTCACCAACACCACTGTCAACTGCGGACGCACAGGTTATCAGCAGCCAGTCACGGCTACATTTGAACTGCGTAACAAAGGCTTGCGCCGACTCGTCATCGAGAGCGTCAAGCCCGACTGCGGCTGTACCGCCGTGGAGTTCCCCAAGGAGGTGGGAGTGGGGGATAAGTTCACCATCAAGATGACCTACGATGCCCGCCAACTCGGCCACTTCCACAAAATGGCCGCCGTGAAGAGCAACGGCTCCAAGAATCCCGTCTACCTCACGATGACAGGTGTCGTACTGGCAGAGATGCTCGACTATACGGGCGACTATCCTGTGACGATGGGTGACCTGCTGCTCGACAAGTCGGATCTGGAGTACGACGATGTCAACAAGGGTGACACCCCCGTGCAGGAGATCCACATCCTCAACAACGGTACGACGAAGATGACGCCCAACGTGATGCATCTGCCGCCCTATCTCTCCGCAATCGTCAAGCCGGAGACGCTGGCACCAGGGCGATCGGGTACCATCTCCGTGATGCTCGACTCCGAGAAACTGCGCGACTACGGCCTGACGCAAACCTCCGTCTATATCGCCAAGCAACTGGGCGAGAAGGTCAGCACCGACAATGAGATGGGTGTATCGGCCATCCTCCTGCCCGACCTGAAGGACTTTGATGCCGCGAAGAAGGACCTGGCGCCCCAACTCCAGATCTCCGCCACCGACATCGACTTCACCAATTTCGGCGGCAAGGCGAAGAAAACCGCCGATATCACTCTTGTCAATACAGGACGGAGCGCACTGAACATCTCCTCGCTGCAGATGTTCACCGGCGGACTGAAGGTGACGCTGGGCAAGCGCACGATTGACCCGGGCCAGAGTACCACGCTGAAGGTGACAGGCTACGCTGACGATCTTTCCAAAGTGCGCACCCGTCCCCGTATCCTGATGATCACCAACGATCCCGACCACTCCAAAGTAGTCATTACAATCAAAAAATAGATATGGAACATCCCGAGAACAGTTCAGAATATGCAGGCTTGCAGGTGAATAGCGGTGTGGAACAGCCCGCCATCATCAATCCCTACCTGAAGCGCAACCGCTTCCGCCGTCGTGAACTCTCTGCCGCCGAGATGGTGGAAGGCATCCTCAAGGGCGATGTCACCATCCTCTCGCAGGCCGTCACCCTCATCGAGAGTGTCAATCCCGACCACCAGGCCAAGGCCCAGGAGGTGATCAACAAGTGTCTGCCCTACAGCGGCAACAGCATCCGCGTGGGCATCAGCGGCGTGCCCGGTGCCGGCAAGTCGACCAGCATCGACGAGTTCGGCATCCACGTGCTGAAGGAGAAGGGAGGCCGTCTGGCCGTCCTCGCCATCGACCCGTCGTCGGAGCGCACGAAGGGCAGTATCCTCGGCGACAAGACGCGCATGGAGAAACTCGCGCAGCATCCCGATTCCTTCATCCGCCCCAGTCCGTCGGCAGGATCCTTAGGTGGCGTGGCTCGCAAGACGCGCGAGACTATCATCCTCTGTGAGGCGGCGGGCTTCAACAACATCTTCGTGGAGACTGTCGGCGTCGGACAGTCGGAGACGGCCTGCCACTCGATGGTCGACTTCTTCCTGCTCATCCAGGTGGCTGGCACGGGCGACGAACTGCAGGGCATCAAGCGCGGCATCATGGAGATCAGCGACGGCATCGTGATCAATAAGTGCGACGGCGACAACGTGGACCGCTGCCAGATGGCGGCCACCAACTTCCGCAACGCCCTTCACTTCTTCCCCCTGCCCGAGAGCGGATGGACGCCGAAGGTGCTCTGCTACAGCGGCTTCTACGGCACGGGCGTGAAGGAGGTATGGGACATGATCTACCAGTATATCGACTTCGTGAAGGCCAACGGCTACTTCGACTACCGCCGCAACGAGCAGGCGAAGTACTGGATGTACGAGAGCATCAACGAGCACCTGCGCCTGAACTTCTACAACAACCCGTTCATCAAGTCGCAACTCGCTCCCGCCGAGCAGACCGTCCTCGCCGGCCAGAAGACCTCCTTCGTCGCCGCCCAGGACCTGCTCGATGAGTATTTTAATTTGCTGAAGAAATGATACAGATAGAGATTGATGAAGGCAGTGGCTTCTGCTTCGGCGTGACCACCGCCATCAAGAAGGCCGAGGAAGAACTGGCACAGGGCACGACGCTCTACTGCCTCGGCGATATCGTGCACAATGGCATGGAGTGTGAGCGCCTGCGCCAGATGGGGCTCATCACCATCAACCACGACGACCTGCGCGAACTCCACGACGTGAAGGTGCTGCTCCGCGCCCACGGCGAGCCGCCCGAGACCTACGAACTGGCCCGCCGCAACAATATCGAGATCATCGACGCCACCTGCCCCGTGGTGCTCCAACTCCAGAAGCGCATCAAGCGCCAGTATGAGGCGGGCGACGGGCAGATCGTCATCTTCGGCAAGAAGGGCCACGCCGAGGTGCTCGGCCTCGTCGGCCAGACACAGTCGAACGCCATCGTCATCGAGAGTTTCGACGAGGTGACCACGCTCGACTTCTCGCGCGACATCTACCTCTACTCGCAGACCACGAAGTCGCTCGACGAGTTCCACCGCATCATCGACTATATCCAGTCGCACATCTCGCCCGAGGCCACGTTCAAGAGTTTCGACACCATCTGCCGCTCCGTGGCCAACCGCATGCCGAACATCTCGCAGTTCGCCACGAAGCACGACCTGATCCTCTTCGTCTGCGGCCGCAAGAGTTCCAACGGCAAGGTGCTCTTCAACGAGTGTCTGCGCGTGAATCCCAACAGCCACCTCATCGAGGATCCCCAGGAGATCGAGCCCGCCTGGCTCGACGGCATCCAGACCGTCGGCATCTGCGGAGCCACCTCCACCCCCCGTTGGCTGATGGAGCAGTGCCGCGACGCCATCCAGCAGACGCGGTGAATCGCCCGCTTTTCGCACTTTTTACGCCCGAAACGATACAAGATTGCAGAATTATTCGTATCTTTGCAGCCAACAGTGTGTCACGATGATGAAATGACACTTGGAAGTGGCTCTTTCAGTGGAATCAGTCAGCAACTTCCGAAGAGATGGTAGTAGGCCTACCGCATTCGATGTACAGGCATTGATTGCAAACCACTTTGTGCTGCTTTCGTG
>JAFUAK010000046.1 GCA_017460765.1 Prevotella sp.
CAGACCAAGGAACTGTTTGATACCATCCGTGAGGGTGCCAGTGACGACAAGGAGGCCAAGGAACTGACGGACAGCATCAAGCGGTCGGTGAATACCGCTTTCTACACCCCTGCGCCTGTCATCGGTGCAATCGCCAAGGTGATGAAGGACGCGGGTGTGGAGGTGAGATCGATACTCGACCCCTCGGCAGGTATCGGCAAGTTCGGCGATGCCTTCAAGGGCGAGTATCCCTATGTGAGGGTCAGTGCCTTTGAGAAAGACCTGCTTACCGGTCGCATCCTGAAGGCTCTGAACCCACACGATAGTGTTACAATAGACGGTTTTGAGACCATCAAGCCAGAGTTGAAGGGGACATTTGACGTTGCGACATCTAATATTCCCTTCGGCGACATCAAGGTGATGGATGATGAATATCGCAAGAGTGGCAACGATGCGAAACGCTATGCCGTCTCGACCATCCACAACTACTTCTTCCTGAAAGCCCTCGACCAGGTGCGCGAGGGCGGCTTTGTGGCGTTCATCACCTCCAGGGGATTCATGGATTCACCGTCGAACAATCCCATCCGCGAGGAGTTGGCTAAGAACGCCCGACTGGTGGGAGCCTTCCGTCTGCCCGACGGGATGTTCCGTGACGAGGCAGGAACGGATGTAGGCTCCGACTTGGTAGTCCTCCAGAAATACACGGGCTATGACATGTCGCTCGATCCCGACACACAGGCTTTCTGCGACGTGAACACAGGCTTTAAGGCGATGAGCGGCGAGGACTGGACGGACATCTCCATGAACTGTCATTGGTGGAAGTCGATGATGGCCCCTGACTCAGAGGCTATCGTGGCCACGAAGATGGAGAAAGGCACCGACCCCTACGGCAAGCCGACATTGGTATGCACCCATGACGGCGGTATGGAGGGGATTGCCCAACTCCTTACGGAGTATTTCAAGCGTGACCTGTATAGGGATTTTGTGGACTATTATAAGGCAAATGCCCCTAAAGTCGTGGAGCAGAAGCAGGATCCTGTGCAGCAGGTTCAGGCGAAGCCGCAGGTACAACAGGTGCAGCAGAGTGCCCCTGTCCAGCTCGACCTCTTTTCCATGTGGGACAGTCAGGAAGTGCAGCAGGCACAGCCAACAGTTCAGCAGGAGGAAAAGCCCAAAGAACTCACCAAGGATGAGCAGCGCATGCAGCTCTACTATCAGATTCGCGATGCCTACGAAGAACTCTATGACACCGAGGCACAGTCGCGTGAGGCTCAGCCGGAACTCCGTGCGAAGCTGAATCAGTATTACGACGAGTTTGTCGAGAAGTTCGGCTATCTCAACGAGCGCAAGAATGCCCGTGCCATCATGAACGACAGCAAGGGCCGTGACGTGCTGACGCTGGAGAATGCCGTTGACAAGACCTTTGTCAAGGCCGATATCTTCGAGCGTCCCGTGTCCTTTGTCGCCTACGAGATCAGCCATGTTGATACGCCCGAGGAAGCCCTTTTTGCCTCGCTGAACCGCTATGGTCAGGTGGACTTGGAGTATATGGCCGGTATCACTGGCCATACGCAGGGCGATTTGGTCAATGAGTTGAAAGGACGTATCTATTACATGCCCGATGGCCGCTACGAAATCAGCAGCAAGGCTCTCTCTGGCAATGTCTATGATAAGTTGGCCTATGTGAACGATGCCATTGAACTGGCTCAGGAACATGCCGATGACCCCAAGATTGTTCCTGCCCTGCAGGAGACCAAGGCAGCACTCGAACAGGCCATACCGCAGCAGATTGCCTTTGATGACATCGGTCTGCAGTTCGGTGAGCGCTGGATTCCCACCGAGTATTACGAGGAATATGTCGGCAAGCTCTTCGACACAAAGATGGAGATTCACTATGCCGAGCATATCGATGAATACTCTATCAAGGCCGAGAACCGCTATAACCTCAAAATACGCGAGGAATACTGTGTGCGTGGCGAGTATAAGGACTACGACGGTATGGCACTGTTACAGCATGCCTTTCACGACACCACTCCTGACATCCAGAAGTGTGTCGGTGCCGATGATAACGGCAACGACATCAAGGCGCCGGACATGGAGAAAATCCAGTTGGCCAGCTCGAAGATTCAGGAAATCCGCGAGGGTTTTACGGACTACCTTACCAATTTGCCCAAGGACAAGCGCGATGAACTGCAGGAGATGTACAACCGCAAGTTCAACTGCTTTGTCAAGGCGAAATACGATGGCAGTCACCAGACCTTCCCTGGTATCGACATGAAGGCTCTGGGTAGCAGCCG
>JAFUAK010000286.1 GCA_017460765.1 Prevotella sp.
ACACCATTCATCTCCATCTCTGCGAGGACGGGCATCAGGGGCATCTCGATGTCGTAGAACAGATCTTCGCATTCAAACTTCTTCAGTTCGGGCTCCAGTTTGTTCTTCAGGCGGAGGGTGATGTCAGCATCCTCGGCAGCGTACTCATAGACCTGAGAGGGTGGGAGGTCGCGCATCGAGCGCTGGTTCTTACCCTTGGGGCCGATGAGTTCGTCGATGTGGATCGTCTGATAGTTCAGATAGATCTCCGCCATGTAGTCCATGTTGTGATGCAGTTCGGGCTGGATAAGGTAGTGGGCAATCATCGTGTCCCACATCCTGCCCTTCAGTTCGATGCCATAGTTGCGGAGTACTTCAAGGTCGTACTTCAAATTCTGTCCGACTTTCAGGATTTTCGGCTCCTCGTACACCTCTTTAAAGATATTAACAATTCGCAACGCTTCTTCACGATTGGCAGGAACTGGGACGTAAAATGCCTCGAATTCCTTCACGGCGAAACTCAAACCCACCAATTCTGCGTCGATTGGATTCGTTGAGGTCGTTTCTGTATCCAGACTTAAAATTTCGTTTGTCAAGAAATAATCACGCAGTTTTCTTAAATCTTCCTCATTTTCAACCAGTTTGTAATCGTGTTTCGTCGTTTTAAGGCTTTCAAAACTCGAATTTTCGCTCAAATCTGCCCCGTCGGCTGGAAATTCTGCAAAGAGATCAAGTTGTGCATTCACGGTTTTTTGCGGTTTTTGATTCTTTTTAAGAATTCGGTCTGCAAGGCTCTTGAACTCCAGTTCGGTGAACAGTTTGCCCAGTTCTTCCTCATTGGGGTCGACAAGTTGGAGAGCGTCCATGTTGAGTTCGATGGGGACATCGGTCTTGATGGTTGCCAGGAAGTAACTCATCTCGATGTCCTTCACATGTTCCTCCACTTTCTCGCGTAACTTGCCCTTGATCTCACTCGACCGCTCGATGAGTTGACTGACGCTACCGAACTCACTGATCAGTTTGGCTGCTGTCTTCTCGCCGACGCCGGGACAGCCTGGGAAGTTGTCTGCTGAGTCACCCATCAGTGCCAGGAGGTCAATCACCTGGAGTGGGGTAGTGATGTCGTATTTCTCCGTCACCTCCTTCGGCCCCATCACCTCGTAGCCGCCACCATGACGCGGACGGTAGATGTTGACATTCTCCGTCACCAACTGCCCGTAGTCCTTATCGGGTGTCAGCATATAGGTCTTCACGCCGATGGAATCAGCCTTTTTGGCAAGGGTGCCGATCACGTCGTCTGCCTCGTAGCCATCCACCTGGAGGATTGGGATATTATAGGCCTTCAGGATATCCTTGATGATAGGCACCGCCTTGCGGATGTCCTCAGGTGTCTCCTCGCGCTGCGCCTTATATTCTGGGAAGGCCTCGCTACGGAAGGTAGGACCGTGGGGATCGAAGGCCACACCGATATGCGTGGGCTGTTCTTTCTGCAGCACTTCGTTCAGGGTGTTGCAGAAGCCGATGATGGCACTGGTGTTCAGACCTTTCGAGTTGATCCTCGGATTTTTGATAAAGGCGTAATATGACCTGTAAATGAGCGCGTAAGCGTCTAAAAGGAATAATTTCTGCATAACTTTCTTAATTTTCCGCTCAAAATTACAAAATTATTTTTGATTCACGCAATTTTTTCTTATTTTTGTCCCAAAATTCTAAGGAATGGACTATCTACAACGTATAAAATCGCCGATTGTGAGGGAATTTGAGGACTTCAGGAGTCTTTTTTCTGAAGCGATGTCTCACTCTGACGGATTGCTCTCCCAGGCGCTGAATCACATTCGTCAGCGTTCCGGTAAGCAGATGCGTCCGATGCTGACACTTCTCTCGGCGAAGAACTACGGCCAGATCTCCGAAGTAACCCTTCGTTCTGCCGTTGCTCTGGAGTTACTGCATACGGCCAGCCTTACTCATGATGATGTGGTCGATGAGAGCGATGAACGGCGTGGTGTGCCGTCGCTGAATGCTGCCTATAGTAATAAGGTGGCTGTCCTGGTAGGCGACTATATCCTCTCTACCTGTCTCCTGAATGTGTCTATTGCAGGCAGTAAGGAAATCTTACACGATCTTTCTCAACTGGGTCGGACACTGGCTGCCGGTGAGATTCTACAGTTGCAGAATATTACCAATAAGGAAATTTCGGAACAGGTTTATTATCAGGTAATTGATCAGAAGACAGCCTCTTTGTTCCAGACCTGTGCAGGAGTAGGGGCCTTGTCTGTCGGGGCTTCCAAAGAAGATGTTGAAAAAGCGAAAATCTTTGGCAGGAATTTAGGCATGATTTTCCAGATTCGTGATGATATCTTCGATTATTTCGATTCAGATGTGGTTGGTAAGCCGACGGGTGCAGATATGGCTGAGGGAAAACTGACGCTCCCTGTGATCTATGCTCTTAATCATTCGCCTTACGAGTCGATGATGCCGTTGGCTCTCAAGGTAAAAGCAGGTACGATCAACGCCGATGAAATCGCTGTGTTGGTGGAGTTTACTAAAGAGTATGGCGGTATAGAATATGCCCAACAGAAGATGGATGAAATAGCAAATGATGTTCGCTTGTATATAGATGAAAACATTAAAGACCCGTCTTTGAACGATGCCTATTCTGCCTATTTGGAATATGCTATCAACCGGAATCTATAAAAACGATTATCCCCAGCAAAACTGCTGGGGATAATCGTTTTTTTAGAAGAATTTTACTTCTTCGCCCGTGACCTCGCTCAACAGCATGTTGGCCAGGCGGGAAGTACCCAGACGGAGCCACTGATTCGTGAGCCATTTCTCGCCCAGCACCTCCTTTACAATGGTGTAGTAGATCAGTGCGTCCATCACGGAATTCAATCCGCCAGCAGGCTTGAAACCGATCTGAATGCCCGTTTCATCGTAGTATTCCTTGATGGCCTGACACATTACGTAGGCAGCCTCAGGCGTAGCCGCAGGCTCGAGTTTGCCGGTAGAAGTCTTGATGTAGTCTGCTCCGCTGTACATAGCCAGGATGGAGGCCGTCTTGATGTTGCTGGCAGTCTTAAGACAACCGGTTTCCAAGATTACCTTCATCTTCTGTTCGCCGCAGGTCTCTTTCATCTGCTGGATCTCGTCGCAGACGGTCTCGTAATCGCCTGAGAGGAAGGCACCTACCGACATTACCATATCTATTTCTGTAGCCCCGTCTTTAAGTGCCAGAGCCGTCTCCACAGTCTTTACCTCAATGAGGGCCTGAGACGATGGGAAACTGCCGGATACGCAAGCAATCTCCACGCCCTCTACTTCGAGTGTTTCAGCCACTGTACGGGCGAATCTGGGATACACGCAGATGGTGGCTACGTGGGGTAGGTTAGGGTAGGCCTCGTCGAACTGGTTTACACGCTCCGTGAAGGCCATCACACTCTCGTCGGAGTCGGTGGTTTTCAGCGTCGTCAGTTCCACGCTGCCCATCAGGAATTGCTTCACTTCCTTGGTGTCGTTCTCGTGTACTTTCTCGGCAATAATCTTCTTAACTGCCTCTTTCACTTCCTCATCGCTGATTTCGAGGTTGTACTTGCTCAGAGCCTCTTCAATTCGGCCCTTTTCAATCGTCTTTTCTGCCATAGTCTTATTGTTTTTACGCTAATAATTTCTTGTTGTGGATGTGGCGGAGGGAGTCTCGATTGGTCTTCTTTTCGATGGATTTCTTCAGTTCTGCCGTCAGATCGACGCCCGTCTGGTTAGCCAGACAGAGCAGCACCCAGAGTATATCCGCCATTTCCTCTCCCATAGCCGTCTTGCCGTTGTCTTCGCCTTGCGGATCGCTGGCCTTCCACGACTGATCACCATAGCGGCGGCTGATGATTCTCGCCAGTTCGCCTACTTCTTCCGTCAGCACCGCCATATACGTCAGTTCTGAGAAGTAGCGAACGCCATATTCCCTAATCCAGCGGTCTACCGCTTCTTGTGCTTCTTTGATGCTCATCTTGCTCTCAACATTTGTAGGAACAACAATAAAATACAGATCAATATGATCACGATATACTGCTTATTCTCGCGTTCGTATTCTTTCCAGTGGAAGGCTTTGTATAGGAAAGGAATCAACAACAGCAGCATGCCGATACCACAAGGCCAGGCACCGTATTGATAGCCTGCGGTGATGGCAATGACGACACCGATAGCCAGCAGGATCATGCCGGCCAGTTCGATCTCCCTCAGATACCGTTTCATAGTCCGAAGATTGACAGTCCGACGAGCACGAGGAAGGCCACGGCAAGATAGTTTGATATTTTCGCGTTCTCCTTCCAGTGGATGATGGTGTAGATGCTCGTGATCACCATGATGGCCAGGCCGAACCAGCAGAGCACGCCGCTACCGATGATGCGCCCGATAATGTAGCACACGAGGGCTGCGAAGTTGGCGTAGTTGATGTACTGTCTAAGATTCTCCATAAATTGTTGTCTATTTAGTGGTTATTACTCTTTATTCTTAGTGTCCATACAGATCGTAACAGGGCCGTCGTTGAGTAGTTCAACTTTCATATCTGCGCCGAATTCACCGGTGCCGACGGGTTTGCCGAGAGCCTCGGAGAGACGGGCGCAAAAAGTCTCGTATAACGGCACGGAAATCTCGTGGCGGGCTGCTCTCAACCAGGAGGGGCGATTGCCCTTCTTGTAACTCGCAAACAGCGTGAATTGCGATATTACGAGGATCTCACCGTCGATAGAAGCGATGGGCAGGTTCATCACGTGCTGATCATCGTCGAACACCCTGAGGCCGACGATCTTCTTTACCAGCCAGTCGACATCCTCGTTTGTATCTTCTTCGCAGATGCCCAAAAGCACGAGGAATCCGGCTCCGATGCTGGATTTCACTTTGCCTTCTATAGTGACGCTGGCGTGGCTGACTCTCTGTATGACTGCTCTCATTTCACCTTATTTTCGGCAAAGATATAACTTTATTTTTAATTCACCAAATTTTCGTTGGCAATATTCATTTTTGCTACCATTAATGCCAGTAATTGTTACATTTAATGCTAGCAATTTTTATCCT
>JAFUAK010000287.1 GCA_017460765.1 Prevotella sp.
AGTCTGAGGTCGTGCAGCCCCGTACTGAGGCAGACGTGAAAGAGTATCGAACACTGGTAGGCATGGCGAACAACCTCAACCAACTGACGAAAATGGCTCATCAGGACAGCATAGTCTACCTATACTCCCCAATAGACAAACTGCTTGGAGAGATTACCAATGTGATTAGAGAATACAAACAAGGCACCAACAAGAAGAAAAAATGATAGGAAAAATCATGAAGGCAGCATCATTTAGCCGCTGCGTCCACTACGTGACAGGCAAGGAAGATGCAAGAATCCTTGCCTCCGATGGCGTGTTACTGACCACGATACAGGACATCATCGACAGCTTTGAATTCCAGCAGCAGATGAATCCCAGTATCTCCAAGCCAGTAGGTCATATCGCCCTGAGTTTTCTGCCAGAGGATAAGGACAAACTGACAGACGAGATGATGGCGAAGATTGCACGGGAGTACATGGAACTGATGGGCATCAAGGACACCCAGTTTCTCCTTGTGCGCCATTTCGACAACAGCAATCCCCACTGCCATCTGGTCTATAACCGCATCAACTACGAGGGCAAGACTATCACTGACCAGAACGATTTTAGACGGAATGAACTGACTACAAAACTACTTAAACGGAAGTATGGACTGACATTTTCCAATGGCAAGGGAAGGACTAAAACCGAGCGATTAAGAGGAACGGAGAGAACGAAATATGAGATTTACCATGCTGTCGGTACAGCCTTACTGCGCTGCAAGTCATGGGCGGAATTCGTGAGTCACCTCAAAGCGAATGGCGTAGAAGTGGAATTGGTCATGAAGCGAAAAGGCAGCAAAGACCTCAATGACCTTCAGGGCATGCGATTCATGAAAGACGGCTATACCTTCAAGGCTTCGCAAATCAGAAGAGGGCTGTCTTTAGCAACAATCATGTCAAAACTGAATTCCAATGCGGAAAAGGAACAGCCAAGGACTATCAGCAGACAGACACGTCAAATCCAAACGGAACAGCCAAGACAAGAGACTTATTATGATCGACAAGAGCATAACGAACCGTCAATAGGAATACCGTCATTAGGATTGTTCGACACCACGAATCCCGTCTATGACCCAGCCGAGGAAGAGTTCCGTCGACGGATGCAACGGAAGAAGAAGCGTGGGCCGAGGCTATAAAGGAATCAATGTAAAGTGGTTCAATAACTTATAACAAAATACTGCGGCAATTACCAATTGGCATTTGCCGCAGTACTTTAATAATTTGCCTGATATATCTACAATTTCCTGTTGGCATAATGCTGTATGCACTCAGGGTCAATACGAGTGTATGACTCATCTCCAAGCAAGGTGGAGGTAAGCAGCATGTCTGCCGTAGTACGGTTTGTGGCAAAGGCAATATTGTAGAGCGATGCCAGACGGCTCAGGGCCGACACGTCGTTCTGATGACCCTGTACAGCAAGGTTGTCACAGAAGAATATCAGCATGTCTATCTTACCTTCGGCCAACATGGCACCTATCTCCTGATCGCCTCCCAGTGGTCCGCTCAACAGACGTGTCACCTTGTCCTTAAACGGATATTCCGGTTCTTCCTCTGTTCCGAGTGCAAGTTCACCAATGAGCCTGCCCGTAGTGCCTGTCGCATATAAATGGTGCTTTGACAACAGGTCAGCATTGAATCTCACCCAGTCCAACAGTTCATTCTTTCTTGAGTCATGTGCAACAAGTGCAATGTTCAATATCTCTTTCATAGTCAATCCTTTCTTCTAAATTAAACAATCTTTTTACCTAAATCTAATACCATTTCGGTTGTTATCCGCTGCAAAAGTAGTGCTTTTAGCGGCGAATGTCAAGTGAATCGCATTGGTTTCAGACTTGAAATACGCATTTCTTGGCTTATATCAAGTTGAAGAAGTGAAGAATAAATTGAGCAGCGGCATGACCTTGATGGTTCCAATGCTTAATGGATTTTTCAGCCTCACTCTTGACGTGTTCATCTTCCTCTTGTGCGTGGTTTCTGATTAAGTGAAGTTCATATTCTGACGTGAATTCTGGGTGTCCTTGAAAAGTTAGGATATGATGGTCTATCCGGAATCCCTCATACCGGCAAAAATCACTGTGGGCGATAGCAATGGCATCAGAAGGAAGAACAGTCACATGGTCATGGTGATTATACAAGAGGCGCAGACGGTTATTTGGGAAATATGAATGCATGATTTCGTCTGTGATGACTGATTCACGAATACCTATACCCCAGCCTCCTGCATAGCGTTTGACCTCACCCCCTAACGCCTGAGCTATGACCTGATGCCCAAAGCATATCCCAGCCAATTTGATATGGAGTGACGCAGCATCTCTTACCCACTGCATGAGTTCCAGAATCCAAGAGTCACTATCGTAGGCGGAACTATTACTTCCTGAAATCAGATATAATTCGTCTTTCTTCAATTCCTTGGGTAAGACACCCGCCATGACAGGAAACACCTCAAATTCCAAGGAACCATCAACAGCACGGAACATTTCCCTGAACATTGACGCATATGAGGGAATCTCTGGCGGCAAAAGTCCAGGGAATGTGTCACACAACAATATATTAATCTTCGGTCTTTTCATCACAAAGTGTGAATTCGCATCTTTATCATTGCTTAGATACTTAGTTCGTTGAGTACCGTGATGAGGTGCTTGTCAAAGCGTTTGTCGGTACGGCTACACTCGCTGAATGGCACATAGACGACCTCATTGTTGCGGACTCCCACCATAACATTACGCTGGCCTTGCTTGATAGCTTCAATAGCACCGACACCTGTAGTCGATGCTAGAATTCTATCACGGGCCGATGGTGTGCCACCACGTTGAAGATGACCGAGGATAGATACACGCACATCAAATTCAGGAAACTCTTTCTTCACACGGTCAGCATAGAACAGGGCACCGCATTTTGGACTTTCCGATACAATGACAATACAGGATTTCTTCGATTTACGGATACCACGTTCCATGAACTGTGCCAACTGGTCTACGTCTGTCGCTTCCTCAGGAACGATAGCGGCCTCTGCACCACAGGCAATAGCGCAATTCTGTGCAAGAAAACCCGCATCGCGGCCCATCACCTCGATAAAGAATATTCGCTCATGCGAGTTAGCCGTGTCGCGGATACGGTCTACACATTCCATAATGGTATTCATCGTGGTATCGTATCCGATGGTAGAATCAGTACCGTAAAGGTCGTTATCAATGGTGCCGGGCAGACCGATGACAGGAAAGTCGAACTCCATACCGAAGTTGCGGGCACCAGTGAGTGAGCCATTGCCACCAATTACCACAAGGGTGTCTATCTCCTCCTTCTGGCAGGTCTCATATGCTTTCTGCATACCTTCTGGCGTCATAAAATCTTTGCTTCGAGCAGTTTTTAAGATGGTGCCGCCCCTGGTGATGATACCACTGACATCCTCCGTGGAGAAGGATTTTACCTCACCTTTGATGAGACCATCGTAGCCTCTGTATATACCCTTAATATTGAACCCATTGTAAATACCTGCACGCGTTACTGCGCGTATAGCTGCATTCATTCCAGGAGAATCACCACCCGATGTCAGAATGCCGATAGTCTTGATTTTACTCATTTCCCAGTTATATTTAAGAAACTTGCAGTGAATAGAAAAAAGAATTTTTTCACTTTACGACCCACGTGTCGTTTGTCTCTAACAATTCCGCAAAGTTGTGGTACTTCTTCTGGGCACTGACTTCAGCGAGTTGTGCGTGCACAGCCTCATTGTAGGTGGGGGCCTCTACGTCGCGGATCACGCCGAGGGCGATGGGGAAGCCATCCTCCAGCGTCATCATGGCGAGTTTCAACTGCAGGGTGTTGTCCTCGCAGTGGGCATCATGCACGAGTACGTCATCGAGGGTGTAACTATCCTTGCCGATCTCCACCACCTTCAGGCCGAAGCCCTGCTGCACCAGTCCGAACTCCGAGTTCTCGCCGAAGACGAGCTTCTCGCCGTGGCGCACGTAGATGGCGTTCTTCTTACGACCCTCGTTGTTGTAGACGATGTCGTGACAGTGGTCGTTGAAGATGACGCAGTTCTGCAATACCTCCGTCACCGAGGCACCCTTGTGCTCATAAGCGGCCTTCAGCACCTCCACCGTTCCCTTAGCGTCAGTCGCCACGCAACGGGCGAAGAAGTGTCCGCGGGCTCCGAAGCAGAGTTCTGCGGGGCGGAATGGGTCCTCTACTGTGCCATAAGGGCTGGACTTCGAGACGAAACCACGAGGAGAGGTGGGGCTGTACTGACCCTTCGTCAACCCGTAGATGCGGTTGTTCAGGAGGATCATGTTCAGGTCGATGTTACGACGGTTGGCATGGATGAAGTGGTTACCGCCGATGGCCAGTCCGTCGCCGTCGCCTGACACCTGCCAGACGGTGAGGTTGGGGTTAGCCACCTTGGCGCCTGTAGCGATGGCAGCGGCACGTCCGTGGATGGTGTTCATGCCGTAGGTAGCCATGTAGTGAGGCAGGCGACTGGAGCAGCCGATACCACTGATGACGGCGATGTCCTCGGGAGCGGTCCCGATTTCTGCCAATGCTTTGTGGAACGATGCCAGAAAGAAGTGGTCACCGCAACCCGGACACCAACGTGGTTGTCCTTTCTTATAATCTTGTGCTGTATATGCCATAGTTGTTTACTTCTTTAAAATGTCCTCAAATGCGTTGATTAACTCTTCGACGACGAAAGGTTGGCCCTTGACCTGATTGAACTGGTAGGGCACGAAGCCGTCGACCTTCATACGGAGATAGGCAGCGAGTTGACCAATATTCTGCTCAGCCACCACCACCTTCTTATATTTAGAGAGTACCTCGGCGGTGTTCTTGGGCAGCGGATTCAGATACTTGAAGTGAGCCTGAGCCACCTTGTAACCCTTGGCCCGCAGTTCATCCATGGCCGAGTGCAGATGACCGTAGGTAGATCCGAAGCCCACGATCAGCAGGTCGGCATCAGCATCGCCGTCGACCTCGAGGTCGGACACCTGGATGTTGGCAATCTTCTGCTGACGCAGACGGGTCATCAGGTCGTGGTTCTCGGGATTGGTCGAGATGGCACCCGTGTTCGAGTCCTTCTCCAGACCTCCGAGGATGTGGGTGAAGCCTTCGCGACCGGGCACGGCCCAGTAGCGGGTACCGTTCTCAGCACGCATGTATGGTGTCCACTGTCCCTTCAGTTCCTCGGGAACGTATGGAGGATTGATGACGTCGAGTTTAGCCATTTCGGGCAACTTGAAAGCACCAGAACCGTTGGCGATGTAGGCATCGGTCAGCAGCACGACTGGTGTCATGTGTTCCAAGGCTATCTTACAGGCCTGATAGGCAGCATCGAAGCAGTCGGCAGGACTGGTGGCTGCCATCACGGGCATGGGACTTTCACCGTTACGGCCGAAGAGGGCCTGCAAGAGGTCGGTCTGCTCCGACTTGGTGGGCAGACCCGTGGCAGGACCGCCACGTTGCACATCGAGCACTACCAGGGGCAGTTCCATGATGACAGCCAGATTCATGGCCTCGCTCTTCAGGCAGATGCCAGGGCCGCTGGTGGAGGTGACGCCCAAGGCTCCTGCAAACGAGGCACCGAGGGCTGAGGCGCAACCTGAGATCTCGTCCTCACACTGCACGGTGGTCACACCCAGCGACTTGTGCTTAGACAGTTCGTGGAGCACGTCGGTAGCAGGGGTTATGGGGTAAGAGCCTAAATAGAGTTTCAGGCCAGCCTTCTCGGCAGCGGCTATGAAGCCGTAGGCCGTGGCCTTGTTACCCGTGATGTCCATATAACGTCCAGGAGTCTTCTCCTTGGTCTCAATGCGATAGACGTTGACGGCACTCGAATGAGTGTTGTGACCATAGTCGTAGCCAGCCTGCACCACTTTGATGTTGTTCTCTGCAATGGCGGGCTTCTTGGCAAACTTGCCCTTCAGGAAGTTGGCCACGAGGTTCAGGTCGCGGTCGAAGAGCCAGCACACCAGACCCAGTGCAAACATGTTGCGGCACTTCATCATGGCCTTGTTGTCCATGCCAGTGTCGGCCAGACAGTCCTTGACCATGGTGGTCAGCGGGCACTGGATGACACGGTCGGGGTCGATACCCATTTCGCCCAGGTAGTCTTCAGTCTTGAACTGTGCCTTTTCCAAGTCCTTCGGTCCGAAGGAGTCGGTGTCGATGATGATGGTGGCCTGCGGCTTGGCATAGCGGTACTGCGTCTTCAGGGCGGCAGCGTTCATGGCTACGAGCACGTCGCACTTGTCACCAGGGGTATAGACCTTGCCCGCACCGATATGAACCTGAAAACCTGAGACACCCGTCAGCGAGCCTTGCGGGGCGCGGATGTCAGCAGGATAGTCGGGGAATGTAGAGATGCCGTTACCAACGGTGGCACTGACCGTAGAGAAGATGTTTCCGGCCAACTGCATACCGTCGCCAGAGTCACCCGAGAAGCGTACGACCACCTGACTCATTTCTTTGATTTCTATTTCTCTTTCCATATATTCATCCTTTTCTTTCTTGGTTTATAATGTGTGAATCTTGAACAGCAGGGCGTTTTGCAGCACCAACGGACGAT
>JAFUAK010000288.1 GCA_017460765.1 Prevotella sp.
CGCTCAATGCATGTGCCCCAAGGCCCAGAACGGGCCAGGCGACCCCAGCCTGCTCAACCACGAGTGGTGCTCATCGAAGGCGCAGATTAACGGTACGCTGGCCCACATCACCGCCATCTTCGGATTCATGTTGGCAGGACTCGTCGTGCAGGATGCCGTCTCAGCCTGAATGCACATCACATATGTTTGGTATTTGTATCCCCAAAGTATGTTATAATTCGTGAAATAGGATAGTTATCACGAGATATATAGTAATTTTGCAGCCGTGAAAGTATCAATGCTAACAACAACCATGCTTCTGTTGTCACTCCAAGGGTGGGCACAGGAGCAGAAAGACTCGTCGGAGGTGAATACCCTCGACGGCCACGCGCTGCACGAAGTAACGGTATCGGCCCATCGCGGCGGCAGGGTGAAGACCAGCGGACTGGGCAACACGGAACTGATCAGTTCGAAGGAACTGCTCAGGGCTGCTTGTTGCAACCTTGGTGAGAGTTTTACGACGAACCCGTCTGTCGACGTGAACTATGCCGACGCCGCCACGGGCGCACAACAGATCAAACTGCTCGGGCTCTCTGGCACCTATGTGCAGATGCTCAGCGAGAATATCCCCAACTATCGTGGTCTGGCCTCGCCCTATGCCCTCGGCTATATCCCAGGGCCCTGGATGCAGAGTATACAGGTGTCGAAGGGAGCCTCATCGGTGAAGAACGGCTACGAGTCGATAACAGGACAGATCAACGTAGAGTTCAAGAAACCCCAGGCCACACCCTGGGCAAATGCGAATGTCTATCTGAACAGCGATCAGAAACTGGAGGCTAACCTCGGTGCCAATCTCCACCTGTCAGACAAGTGGAGTGCGGCCCTGCTGGGACACTACGAGATACTCGACAAGGCCCACGACGATAATGACGACGGCTTCGCCGACATGCCCAAGATGCGGCAGGGGTCGCTAATGGGCCGCGTGGCCTATATGAGCGACAGTTATATGTTCCAGGCAGCCGTGAAAGGACTGAAGGAGCACCGCGAGGGCGGGCAGAACGTGCACAATGCACAATTCACAATGCACAATGCACAATCCCCCTACCTCATCGACATCACCAATGAGCGCTACGAGGCCTTCACCAAGAACGCCTTTATCCTGAATCCGGAGCGGATGACGAACATCGCCCTCATCCTGAGCGGCTCGATTCACCACGAGCGCAGTCTCTATGGAAATACGCCATACGATGCCGATCAGCGCAACGGCTATGCCTCGCTGATGTTCGAAACTGACTTCGACGAGCATCATAGTCTTTCGACAGGCATCAGTCTGAACCATGACTGGCTAGACGATCAGAATCATTGGTATCCACCCTATCTCGACTATGGTATCACAAGTGGGCAGGTGACCGACGAGACCACGCCTGGCATCTATGCCCAATATACCTATAAGATAGGTGAGCAGTTCACGCTGATGGGCGGGCTGCGATGGGATCACAGCAACCTCTGGGGCTCATTCGTCACGCCACGTATGCACGTGAAGTATTCGCCCTCAGACATCATCACCCTGCGCGGTTCCGTCGGCAAGGGCTATCGCACGCCGCATATCCTGGCAGAGAACAGTTATCTGCTGGCCAGCAACCGCATGCTCAGGATCAACGGGGACATCGGCCAGGAGAAGGCCTGGAACTACGGACTGAGCGCCCAAATGAAAATTCCCGTTGGCGAGCGTACGCTGGAACTGAACGCGGAGTATTATTATACCCACTTCCTGCAGCAGGCCATCATCGACTACGACATGGGTCAAGTGCACAAGATGGGCGACGGCGACAAGTCATTCTCGCACACCATCCAGATAGACGCCACCTACGAGGTGCTGCCCAAACTGAACGTGACAGCCGCCTGGCGATGGAACGACGTGAAGGCCACCTACAACGGCGAACTGCGCCAGAAGCCGATGAACAGCCGATACAAGGGACTGCTGACGGCCTCGTATGCCCCAGGACTTGGCAAATGGCAGTTTGATGCCACACTCCAACTGAATGGTGGAGGCCGTCTGCCGGATAATCATGGTAACGGACTTTGGGACGAGCACTTCAAGGCCTACGAGCAGGTGAGCGCCCAAGTGACACGCTTCTTCCGCCATTGGAGCATCTATGCCGGTGGCGAGAACCTGACGGGCTTCAAGCAGAAGAATGCCATCATCGGGGCCGACAATCCCTGGGGCAAGGACTTTGATGCCACGATGATCTACGGGCCCGTCCATGGGCGCGTGTTCTACATCGGGGCAAGGATTAATTGGGAGAAGATATAGTTGATAGTTGACTGTTTATTATTTATAGAATATGAGAGCAAAAGTATTACTGATGGCACTGGCTGTAGCAGCCACCTGTGCCGCCAAGGACATCAAGACCGTCGTGCTGACCACCAATCCGGAGATGCATTGTACGGGCTGTGAGCAGAAAATCAAGAACAACATCCGCTTCGAGAAGGGCATCAAGGACATCAAGACCAATCTCGATGACAAGACCGTCACCATCGAGTACGATGCCGACAAGACCAACGTGGAGGCCATCATAGCCGGTTTCAAGAAAATCAACTATGAAGCCTCCGAGGTGAAGTCTGAATAAATCAAATGCCTGACAGACCGAAACGCTGACGGTACTGTTCGCTGACGTATTGGTCAACCCATTGGTAGAACTCCTTGGTCTCTTTGCCTGAACGGTTGTTCTTGCGAATGGTTTCAATGACGCTTTGCGCCCTGCGGAAGATTTCCGTCTCAACGGGTTC
>JAFUAK010000047.1 GCA_017460765.1 Prevotella sp.
ATCTTATTGAGTAGTGTAAATTCTGTTTTTTCCACTATATTTTCATATTTTGGTGCAAAGATATGTTTTTTTTATCAAATTACAAAAAAATTCACTAATTTTGCAGCGATAAATTTAAAATCGACCCAATAGATGACATACGGAATTATCGGAACGGGGGCCATTGGCGGCTATTATGGCGGCAAATTGGCGAGAAGCGGGCAGGAGGTGCACTTTCTCTTCCACCGCGACTATGAGTATGTAAGGCAGCACGGTCTCCAGGTGGATTCCTGCGACGGATCGTTCCATCTGGAACAGGTGAATGCCTATGCCTCGACGGCTGAGATGCCCAAGTGCGACGTGGTGCTCGTCTGCCTGAAGTCGACGAACAACCATCTGCTGCCTGACATGCTCCGCCCCCTGATCCATCAGAATACATTAGTGGTGCTGATTCAGAACGGCATTGGTCTGGAGCCGGATCTTCAGCAGCATTTCCCCGACTTGCAACTGGCTGCGGGACTGGCCTTTATCTGTTCGGCCAAGACGGAGCCCGGTCGTGTGAACCACCAATGCTACGGCCAGATCAACTTCGGCAACTATTCCTGCAAGGACGAGGCCCTGTTCCGGCAGTTGGTGGATGACTTCAACGCTGCGGGGGTGCAGGCTGGCACCGTGGAGTATCAGGAGGCCCGCTGGAAGAAAGCCGTATGGAATATGCCCTTCAACGGTATGACGGTGGCGCTGAACACGCAGACCGACCTCTTGTTGAAGAACCCTGCTACGCGTCGGCTTATCCGCGACCTGATGGAGGAGGTGGTGGGTGCCGCCCGTCATCAGGGAATCACAGGCCTCGACGAAACCTTCATCGACAAGATGATAGAGATGACGGATAACATGACACCCTATTCGCCCTCGATGAAACTCGATTTTGAATTCCACCGTCAGATGGAGATCCACTATATCTACAGCCGTCCTATCCAGATAGCCCGCGAGGCAGGCTATCCCATGCCGAAACTGGAGATGCTGGAGGCGGAACTTAAGTTCTTGCAAAGCGGCTTGTAAACCTGTTGCCTAAGACATGAAGTATATCGTCTTGCCATTTACAGAGGTACGTCGCCTGTCATTCTATCTGGCGATGGAGGAATACGTGGCGCGTCGTCTCGACGAGTCCGACAGTTTCTTCCTTTGGCAGGTGGAGCCGAGTGTGATCTTCGGTCGCAACCAGGTGCTGGAGAGCGAGGTGAACGTGCCCTACTGTCGTGAACATGGTATCAGGCTCTACCGTCGCAAGAGTGGGGGAGGCTGTGTCTATGCCGATATGGACAACCTGATGCTGTCGTACGTCACCTCGGAGGAGAATGTGAATTTTGCCTTCAACAGGTTTGTCAACATGATCCTGCTGGTGCTCCGCAAGGCGGGAGTGGCAGCGACGGGCACCAGTCATAACGATATCATGATCGGCGACAGGAAGGTGTGCGGCACGGCCTGCTATCACGTGGGGGGCCGGAGTATCGTCCACAGTACGATGCTCTACGATACGAACATGGCGCACATGCTCAACGCGATTACGCCCAGTCAGGAGAAACTGCAGAAGAAGGGCATCGAGAGCGTGCGCCAGCGCATCACCCTGCTGAAAGACCATACGCCGCTGAGCCTTGAGCAACTGAAGATGCATATCCGCGACACGCTCTGTACGGACGAACGGATGCTCACGCCCAAGGAGGTGGAGGAAATCGAAAACCTGGAACAGACCTATCTGCGAGAAGACTTTATCAAATTATTATAAACCTATTTGTTACTATAACCTATGGCAATTAAACAAGAATTAGAGAAAAAGGACAAACGTACCTGTCTCTATGACAAGCACGTATTATTGGGAGCCTTCATGTCGCCCTTCGGCGGCTTCGAGATGCCCATCCAGTATGCAGGTATCGCCCCAGAGCATACGGCGGTGCGCGAGCATGTCGGCCTCTTCGATGTCTCACACATGGGCGAGGTCACCGTGCAGGGTAAGGATGCGGAGCGCTACGTGCAGCACATCTTCACCAACGATGTGGCGGGTGCTCCCGTGGGCAAGATCTTCTATGGCATGATGTGCTACGAGAACGGCGGTACCGTGGATGACCTGTTGGTCTACAAGATGGGGGAGAAGGACTTCTTCCTCGTAATCAATGCCGCCAACATCGACAAGGACTGGGCCTGGATGCAGCAGCAGGCAGTAGGCTTCGACATCGACCTGCAGAACCGCAGCGACTTCTACGGCCAGATCGCCGTGCAGGGACCAGAGTCGGAGGATACGATGGAGCGCATATTAGGCCTGCCCTGCAAGGAGTTGGTGTTCTATACCTGTAAGACTGTTGGCGATGTCATCGTCTCCCGCACTGGCTATACGGGTGAGGATGGTTTCGAGGTCTATGGCTCTCACGACTTTATCCGTGAGTGCTGGGACAAACTCATCGCCGCCGGTGTTCAGGCCTGTGGACTGGGCTGTCGCGACACCCTGCGCTTCGAAGTGGGACTGCCGCTCTATGGCGACGAACTCTCTGAGGAGATCACACCGATTATGGCGGGTCTGGGCATGTTCGTGAAACTCGACAAGGAGGAGTTCATTGGCAAGGAGGCACTGGCTAAGCAGAAGGCTGAGGGACCCGCCAAGAAACTCGTCGGCATCGAACTCTTCGACAAGGCCATCCCCCGTCACGGCTATACCGTACTGAAGGACGGACAGCCCATCGGCGAGGTGACCACGGGCTATCATACGCTCTCTACCGATAAGAGTGTCTGCATGGCGCTCATCGACAGCCAGTATGCCAAACTCGATACGGAGGTGGAGATCCAGATCCGCAAGAAGGTGTTCCCTGGCAAGGTGGTGAAGAAACAGTTCTATAACAAGAGTTACAAAAAATAGTAAAATCGTAAATCGTCAAATAGTAAAATCAAATAGTTATGGCAAAAGTAATGGAAGGACTCTACTACTCGGAGTCGCACGAATACGTAAGAGTAGAAGGTAATGTAGGTTTCATCGGTATTACGGACTATGCCCAGAACGCACTGGGTGCTGTGGTCTATGTTGACATGCCCGAAGTGGATGACGAGGTGGAAGCCGGTGAGGAGTTTGGTGCCGTGGAGAGCACGAAGGCTGCCTCCGAACTGATGTCGCCCGTCACTGGTACTGTCGTGGAGGTCAACGAGGCCCTGGAGGATCAGCCCGAACTCATCAACGAGGATGCCTACGAGAACTGGATCATCAAGGTGGAACTCTCCGACAAGTCAGAACTCGACAACCTCATGGACGCTGCTGCCTACGAATCTTTCTGCGCCAAATAATATGGATTACAAGTATTTCCCACATACAGAAGACGACCTGCGGGCGATGCTGGAGAAGGCGGGCGTGACATCGCTCGACGGGCTCTATGCCCAGATTCCTGACGCCATCCGCTTCAAGGGCGACTACAACATCCCCTCGGAGATGAGCGAACTGGAGGTGCGCCAACTCTTCGAACGCCTTGGGTCGCAGAACAAGCAACTGACTTGTTTCGCAGGCTATGGGGTCTACGACCACTATACGCCCTCCGTTGTTCCTGCCCTGTTGTCGCGCTCAGAGTTCCTGACCTCCTACACTCCGTATCAGGCAGAGATATCGCAGGGCACGCTCCACTACATCTTTGAGTATCAGTCGATGATGGCCGAACTGACGGGCATGGATATCTCCAATGCCTCGATGTACGACGGAACGACGGCTACTGCTGAGGCCATGATGATGACGGTGGCTGCAGGTAAGAAGGTGAACAAGGTGCTGGTGTCGGCGACGCTGAATGGCGATACCCGTCAGGTGCTCGACACCTATGCCCTGCATCATGGCATCGAACTGGTGACAGTCCCCATGAAGGGCGGTGTGACAGATCTGTCAACTCTCCGCTCTCAACTGTCAACTCTCGACGGCGTGGCTGGTGTCATCGTGCAACAGCCCAATGTCTATGGCATCGTGGAGGACTACACGGGACTTGCCGAGGCTTGTCACGAACAGAAGGCCCTCTTGGTGATCAACAGTGTGGCGGCAGACCTCGCTGTACTGAAGACACCAGGCGAGTGGGGTGCAGACATCGCCGTGGGCGACGCCCAGTCGTTGGGTATCCCCATGTCGTTCGGAGGCCCGTATGTCGGCTATATGTGCTGCACGGAGAAACTCATCCGTAAGATGCCTGGCCGCATTGTCGGCATGACGAAGGACAACCGTGACCAGCGCGCCTTCGTGCTGACGCTCCAGGCCCGCGAACAGCATATCCGCCGCCAGAAGGCCACGTCGAACATCTGTTCCAACCAGAGCCTGATGGCCCTCTTCGTGACCGTCTATATGTCGCTGATGGGCAAGCAGGGACTGGAGGAGGCAGCAGCGCTGTCTTACTCTGGGGCCCACTATCTCTGTGATGGGCTGCTGGATACAGGGTGCTTCAGTCTGGCTTATCCTGACAAGCCCTTCTTCAATGAGTTCTATGTGAAGTACGACGGTGATGCCAAGACGCTCTACCAGCGTTTCATCGACAACGGCATCCTCGGCGGCGTGCTCCTCGATGACGGTTTCCTCTTTGCCGTCACTGAGAAGCGTACGAAGGAAGAAATCGATCAACTCGTTAAAATGGCAGCCTTATGAACAATCGACTATACGGAAACCTGATCTTTGAACTTTCTAAGAAAGGCCGCAAGGGCTACAGTCTGCCGAAGAACCGCTTCGGCTCCTATGAGATCCCTCAGGCGATGAGACGCCAGGAAGAGGCCGCCCTGCCTGAATGCGACGAACTGACGGTGGTGCGCCACTACACGAACCTCTCTAATAATAACTTCGGCGTGGATACGGGCTTCTATCCCCTCGGCTCCTGTACGATGAAGTACAATCCGAAGATCAACGAGGAGATGGCTGCCCTGCCGCAGTTCCAGAACCTCCATCCGAAGCAGCCCGCCCAGACGGTGCAGGGGGCTCTGGCCGTGGTGTCGCTGCTCGAGCGCTCACTCTGTGAACTGACGGGCCTGGCCCACTTCACCTTTAAGCCCTACGCAGGTGCCCACGGTGAACTGACGGGCCTCATGACCATCGACAACTATCATCTTTCGCGTGGCGACCTGCAGCGCAAGAAGGTGATTGTGCCCGATTCGGCCCACGGTACGAATCCCGCCTCGGCAGCCGTCTGTGGCCTGGAGATCCTCGAGGTGAAATCGTTGGCAAATGGTCAGGTTGACCTGGAAGACCTGGAACGCCTGGTCTCCCTGGAAGGTCCCAATATCTCCGCGATGATGATGACCAACCCCAACACCCTCGGCCTCTTCGAGACGCATATCCCAGAGATTGCGAAGATGATACACGACTGCGGCGGACTGATGTACTACGACGGGGCGAACCAGAATCCCATTTTGGGAGCCTGCCGTCCTGGCGATATGGGCTTCGACGTGATGCACATCAACCTCCACAAGACCTTCTCCACGCCTCATGGCGGTGGCGGTCCTGGTGCCGGTCCCGTCGGTGTGCGCGAGGGCTTGCAGGCGTTCTTCCCCGTGGTTTCGCCCTATCACGGCAACTTCGGCGTGATGATGCGTGCCTATGCCTATATTCTCTCTCTCGGACGGGAGCACGTCAAGGAGGTGGGTCCGCTGGCCACGCTCAATGCCAACTATATCAAGGAGAGCCTGAAGGATGTCTACGAACTGCCCATCGACGGCCTGTGCTGTCATGAGTTCGTGTTCGACGGCCTGAAGGATAAGAGTACGGGTGTCACCACGATGGATGTGGCGAAGCGCCTGCTCGACTACGGCTACCATGCGCCGACGATCTACTTCCCGCTGCTCTTCCACGAGAGCCTCATGATTGAGCCCACGGAGAACGAGTCGAAGGAGACGCTCGACGGCTTCATCGCCGTGATGCGCCAGATTGCCGAGGAGGCCAAGACGAATCCCGACGAGGTGAAGTCGGCACCGCACCTGACGCCTATCGGACGCGTGGATGATGTCCTCGCCGCGAAGCACCCTGTCACCACATATCGTGCAATGCATTATGAATTGTGAATTGTGCATTATCGGTGCGGGGCCTGGAGGTTACCGCGCCGCTGAATACGCCGCTAAGCAGGGCCTGAAGGTGGTAATCTTCGAGGGTGCCGAGGTGGGTGGCACATGTCTGAACGTGGGTTGCATCCCCACGAAGGCCTACGTCCATTCCGCTACCTTCGAAGAGGCCCGTGAGCGGATGGCTCAGGTGGTGCCCCAACTCCGTCAGGGTGTCGAGGGCATCCTCTCGCATCCCAACATCACCCTCGTTCGCGAGAAGGGTGTCTTCACCGATGCCCATACGGTTGGCGACTATACTGCCGATAACATCATCATCGCTACAGGTTCAGAGACCAAGTGGCTGCCCATCAAGGGCACAGACGATCCTCGTGTGGTAGATTCTACAGGACTGCTTCAGTTGGAACACCTTCCCAAGCGCCTCGCCATCATCGGTGCCGGCGTCATCGGCATGGAGTTTGCCAGCGTGTTCCACCGTTTCGGTTCAGAGGTGACGGTCATCGAGTACCTGAAAGAGTGTCTGCCAGCCCTCGACAGCGACATAGCCAAGCGTCTGCGCAAAACACTTGAGAAACGCGGCATTACCTTCAGGATGAAGACTGCCGTGGAGAACATTGCCGACATCGATGCCGACGTGATCCTGATGGCTACGGGCCGCAAGCCCCGTACCGATGGACTTGGTCTGGAAACGCTTGGCGTCACCCTCGCCCCCAACGGCTCCATCCCCGTCGACGACAACTATAAACTCTCCTCTCTCCACTCTCCTCTCTCCTCTATCTACGCCATCGGCGACGTAAACGGCCGTCAGATGCTGGCCCACGCCGCAGAGATGCAGGCAGTACGTGCCGTGAACCATATCCTGGGCAAGACTGACGGTATCCGCTTCGACATCATGCCTGCTGCCATCTTTACGGAGCCTGAGGCTGCCTGTGTCGGCCCCACGGAGGATCAGTTAAAAGAGCAGGGCATTCCCTACGTCTGCAAGAAGTCCTTCTGGCGGGCCAACGGCAAGGCCCTGGCAATGGGGGAGACCGAGGGACTGCTGAAACTCTTTGCTTCACCCGATGGAGAGATTCTCGGCTGTCATGCCTACGGTGCCCATGCCGCCGACATCGTGCAGGAAGTCTCGGTACTGATGTGCAAGCATACCACCCTCGGCGAACTTGCCGACATGGTGCACATCCATCCGACACTCTCTGAGATACTGAAAAGCGCTGCGGATTAATTTTCCGCGGCGCTTTTGATAACCTCTTCTACCACCTTTGGGAAGTGCTCCATCTCCAGTTGGTGCTCCTTCCGGGCAATGTCGTCGACGGTGTCATCGGGTGAGAGGGCCGTGCGGAACTGGGCGATGATCTCGCCTGAGTCGCAGACGGGTGTCACCCAGTGCACCGTCATGCCAGTCTCCGTCTCTCCGGCAGCCTTCACGGCCTCGTGCACGTGGTGTCCCCACATGCCCTTTCCGCCGTACTTCGGCAGCAGCGCCGGGTGGATGTTGATGATGGCTCGCGGGAAGGCCTCGATCAGGAACGTGGGCACCAGCGGCAGGAAGCCTGCCAGCACGATGAAGCCGATGTCGTAGCGTTTGAGCAGCGGCAGCATCACGTCGGGGTCGTTTAGGTCGGCCTTTGGCGTGACGGCTGTGGGCACGCCCAGCCGTTCTGCCCTCACAAGGGCGTAGGCATCCGCCTTGTTGCTCACCACGAGGGCACAGTTCACGCGTTCTGAGCCTTTGAAGTACTTGATCAGGTTCTCGCAGTTCGTTCCGCTGCCTGATACGAAAATCGCGATATTTGTCTTGTTCATCTTGTCGGTTTTGGCTGCAAAGTTACGCAAAAAACTCCAATCAGCCATCGGTTTTGGGTATTTTTTCCCCTGAAAGAAAAGAAAAGCCGCCGACATACACTTCGGTAGGTATGTCGGCGGACGTTGAAAGACTACAGATAGATCGGTCCTTGGCTGGGAACTTGTTACACCAGATGCTCGATGAGGTCAGCGCGGTCGCCGGGGAGCATGTCGATGACGGGAATCTCGACCATCGTGTAGCAGCCGGGCTGCAGGCGCATCGAGGCGCGGGCGACGTTGACGAGTACCTGTCCCGTGAGGGCGGGGTTGTTGATAGACATGTTGAACTCCAGGCGCTGGTTCTGCGTCTTACCGCTGACACCCTTGCGCACGAGGTTCACACCGTGACCCATGTCGCGCACGTCGTCGACGCTCTCCACCTGGAACACGTGGGTCTCGTCGCTGGCGAAGTAGGGATCGGCCTTGATGTCCTTTGTCACATCCTCCAGTTTGACACCGTCCTCCAGTTCTACGTACACCATGCGGCGATGGATGCCCTCACCGAGGGGGATGGTCATCGAGAGGGCGTTCTTCACGCCCTTCTTAGAGCGTACGCAGACGCTGTGGCCCATCGACATGCCGGGGCCGAAGTTGGTGTAGGAAAGACCCTTGGGGGCGAGGCTCTGCATGAGGGTGCGTACGATGGAGTCACTGCCTGGATCCCAGCCAGCGGCGATGACGCTGACGGTGCCGGTCTCCTGGTTGAGTTTCATCAGGCGCTCGCGGTAGCCGCGGATGTTGGTATGGATGTCGAAGGAGTCGACGGTATTGATGCCGAGGGGCAGGATCTGGTTGGCGTATTCCTCACAGGAGCGGGTGGGGGTAGCCAGGATGGCCACGTCGACGTCCTTCAGTTCACGGATGTCCTTCACCACCTCATACTGGGCGAGTTCTGCGGGCTTGTTCTCTGCGCCGTTGCGGCGCACGATGCCTGCCACTTCAAAGTCGGGTGCCGTCTCCAGGGCCTGGAGGGCATACTGTCCGATGTTGCCGTAACCTACGACGGCTGCTCTGATTTTCTTCATATTTTTATTATCTTTTGATGGTTATTTTCTGGTTTGCGGTTGCAAAAGTACGGCGAATTTGGCGAATAACCTAACGAAATGGCAGAAAAAATATCTAAAATCTTTCATTTTGTGACAATCTGCAAGGATTCAGGGCCGAAATACAATAAATTGTAACTCCCGTGCGTTTAATAAGAGGTGAAAAAAGAAAAATTGTAATTAAACAATAAAATTTATGATAGAATACATCAAGGGGGAGTTGACCGAACTGACCCCGGCATTGGCGACAGTAGAGGCGGCAGGTGTCGGCTACGGGCTGAACATCTCGCTGAACACGTATTCTGCGTTGCAGGGAGTCAGGAGTCAGGAGTCAGGAGTCGGGAGGCAGGATTGTGAAACTCTACGTCTACGAGGCCATTCGCGAAGATGCCCATCTGCTCTACGGGTTCGTGAACAAGAAGGAGCGGGAGATGTTCCTGCTGCTGATTACGGTGAGCGGTGTGGGTGCTAACACGGCGCGGATGATGCTCTCAGGGATGAGCGTGAGCGAACTGTGCAGCGCCATCTCGACGGGCAACGCCAGGATGATCCAGAACGTGAAGGGCATCGGCAAGATGACAGCGCAGCGTATCATCGTGGACCTGCGGGACAAGATCGTGACGCTGGGCATTGCCGAGGAGATACCTGCTGGCGGCAGTGTGCAGGCGCCCGTAAACAATCAGGTGAAGGACGAGGCGGTAAGTGCGCTGACGATGCTGGGCTTTGCGCCAGCACCGAGTCAGAAGGTGGTGCTCCAGATTCTGCAGGAGCAGCCTACTGCCCCTGTGGAGCAGGTCGTGAAACTCGCCCTGAAACAAATTAAATGAGGTTTTGAAGAGAGTCGTGTATGTGTTGATGGTCCTGTTGAGTGTGGCGGCGCTGGCCGCACCACCCCAGCAGCCTGTCGTCGAGGATGAGACCATCCCCGACTCTCTTTTACGCGCGCGCTGGCGAATCCAGAAGACGGCGCCCGTGCTGGTGGAGGATCTCGACTCGAGTGCCCTCGACCTGAAGCGCCCAGACAACATCCGTCAGACGGTGGAGTACGATGACTCGGCCAACGTCTACTATATCGGCTCGAAGATTGGCGACTCCTACCTGAATGCCCCCGTGCTGATGACTCCTGAGGAGTACATGGAGTGGAGCGAGAAGCGCGCCCTGCGCGACTTCTTCCGTCAGAAGAACACGGAGCACATCGAAAACAAGGGTGAGGACAAGTTCTCCTTCTCCGACATGCACTTCGACCTGGGTCCGGCAGAGAAGATATTCGGCCCTGGCGGCGTGCGCATCAAGACGCAGGGAACGGCGGAACTGAAACTCGGCGTGACGATGAAGAACATCGACAACCCCTCGCTGCCCATCCGTAACCGCAAGACCACCAGTTTCGACTTCGACGAGAAGATCAACCTGAATGTGAACGGTCGAGTGGGCGACAAGGTGAACATGAACCTGAACTACAACACCGACGCCACCTTCGACTTCGACACGCAGAACCTGAAACTGAAATACGAGGGCAAGGAAGACGAGATCATCAAACTCGTGGAGGCGGGTAACGTGAGTTTCCCCTCGAACAACTCGCTCGTGAAGGGTGCCAGCAGCCTCTTCGGTATCCGTACAGACATGCAGTTCGGCAAACTGAAACTCCAGACGGTGCTCTCGCAGAAGAAGTCATCGACGAAGAGCGTATCCTCCAAGGGCGGTACGCAGACCACCCCGTTCGAACTTGACGTGGCCGACTACGAGGAGAACCGACACTTCTTCCTTTCGCACTACTTCCGTGAGCACTACGACCAGGCGATGTCGACACTGCCCGACCTGATGACGGGTATCGAGATCAACCGCGTGGAGATCTGGGTGACGAACAAGACGGGTACGACGGCTAACTCCCGCAACATCGTGGCACTGACCGACTTGGGCGAGAACACACAGGTGCATAACCCCTACTGGGGAGTCACAGGGCAGGCCGTACCCTGCAATGCCGCCAACAATGAGTATGAGACACTCGTCAGCAGTTTTGCCGAAGCCCGCGACATCGACCAGACGGCTACCGTGCTGGCAGCCATCCCCGGCTTCGAGGTGGGTACAGACTACGAGAAACTGTCGAGTGCCCGTCTGCTCACCTCATCGGAATACACGGTGAACAAGGCGCTGGGCTACGTGTCGCTGAAGACGGGCCTTCAGACCGACCAGGTGCTGGCCGTGGCCTACGAGTTCACCTCGGGCGGCGTGACCTATCAGGTGGGTGAGTTCGCCAGCGACCTGACGGAGACCTCGAAGGCCCTCTTCGTGAAGTCGCTGAAGAACACGTCGAACAATCCGACACAGGGCAACTGGCGACTGATGATGAAGAACGTGTACTACCTCGCCTCGACGGTGGAGAAGACCAAGTTCCGTCTCGACATCAAGTACCAGAGCGATACGGCAGGCGTCTACCTGACCTATATCCCTGAACAGCAGGTGAAGAGCAAGACGCTGCTGAAACTCCTGGGCTGTGACCGTCTGGACAATAACAACAAGACCAATCCAAACGGCTACTTCGACTTCGTGGAGGGCTACACCGTGTCGAACGGCCGTGTGTTCCTTCCTGCATCAGAGCCTTTCGGCACTTATCTGCAACAGCAACTGATGGCTGGCGGGCTGTCGGCATCGGAGGCCGAGAAGTACGCCTTCACCCAACTCTACGACTCCACGAAGACGGTGGCGAAACAGAACGCCGAGCGCGACAAGTTCATCCTCGTGGGACAGTTCAAGGGCTCCTCAGCCAATGTCATCTCCCTCGGTGCCTATAACGTGCCGCAGGGCTCCGTCGTCGTGACGGCTGGCGGCGTGGTGCTCCAGGAAGGCTCCGACTACTCCGTCGACTACTCAGCGGGGGAGGTGACCATCCTGAACCAGAGCATCATCGACGCAGGTACGAACGTCAACGTGTCGCTGGAGTCGAACACGGACTACGGCATGCAGCGCAAGACGATGATGGGCGTGAACTGGGAGTACGACTTCACGAAGAACTTCCAGATCGGCGGTACGCTGATGCACCTCTCCGAACAGGCCCTCACCTCGAAGGTGGCGATGGGCTCCGAGCCGCTGAGCAATACCCTCTGGGGCCTGAACGTGAACTGGAAGCAGGAGTCGCAGTGGCTCACGTCGATGCTCAACAAGATCCCCTTCCTCCACGTGAAGGAACCGTCGCACATCACCTTCACAGGTGAGTTCGCCCAACTCATCGCGGGTACGGCCAGCGGTACGCAGGACAACGCTTCGTACATCGACGACTTCGAGAATGCAAAGAATTATATCGACGTGAGCAATCCGAAGTCGTGGACGCTCTCCAGCGTGCCGTCGACCTTTACGGAGTCTTCCGACAAGACAGGTGTCACCAGCGGCTTCAACCGTGCCCGTCTGGCCTGGTACAATGTCGACCCCATCTTCACCCGCCGTTCCTCGACGCTGACGCCGAGCCACATCAAGAGCGACCTGGACCAGTTGTCGAACCACTATGTGCGCGAGGTCTATGTGAAGGAACTCTATCCGAACCGCGACCAGAGCACCTACAACGGCGCCACCTCGACGCTGCCGATTCTGAACCTGGCCTACTATCCCCAGGAGCGCGGCCCCTACAACCTGACGCACGACCTGAACAGCGACGGAACGCTGCAGCAGCCCGAGACGAAATGGGGCGGTATGATGCGCAAACTGGAGACCACAGACTTCGAACAGGCCAACATCGAATATATCGAGTTCTGGCTGCTCGACCCCTTCATCTACACCCGTCAGCAGGGTACTGCCTCCGACTACAGCGGCGACCTCTACTTCAACCTTGGCGAGATCAGCGAGGATATCCTGCGCGACGGCAAGAAGTTCTACGAGAGTGGCATGCCTGTCGACGGTACGGGTTCCTTCACCACCACCCAGTGGGGTAAGATTCCCCAGCAGGCCACGCAGACCTACGCCTTCGCCACCACCAGTGGCTCACGCCGTCTGCAGGATGTAGGCTTTAACGGACTCAACGACGATGAGGAGCGCGAATACGGAGCCTATCAGGAATGGCTCAACACCGTTGTGAACAGCGGTGTGATCACCAACGACAGCATCATACAGGCCTGGCGCAACGACCCCGCTAACGATGACTACCACTATTTCCGCGGCTCGGACTACGATAACGAACAGCGCAGCATCCTCGACCGCTATAAACTGATCAACAACCCCCAGGGCAACTCTCCTGATACAGACGAGCAGACGGAGTCGTACGACACCAGTTACAAGAGCGGTCCCGATGTGGAGGATATCAATCAGGACTACACCCTCAGCGAGTTTGAGCGCTACTATCAGTACAAGGTGCGTATCTCGCCCGAGATCCTCGATGCCTACCGCAACGGGGCACCGCCAGCCGACTGCTTCATCACCGACATGCGTACCAGCAGCGTGAAACTCCGTAACGGCGACACCACGAGTGTCAACTGGTACCAGTTCCGCATCCCCCTGACGGAGTACGAGCGCAAGGAGGGCAGCATCAGTGACCTCACCAGCATCCGCTTCATGCGTATGTTCATGACAGGTTTCCAGAAACCCATCGTGCTGCGCTTCGGCTCCCTCGACCTGGTGCGCGGCGAGTGGCGTATCTATAAGCAGAGCCTCGGCACAGGCGGTGCGGAAGGCGGTACATTGGAGGTGAGTGCCGTGAACATTGAGGAGAACAATGACAAGAAGCCCGTGAACTACGTGCTGCCGCCAGGTATCTCACGCGTCACCGACCCCTCGCAGCCACAACTCGTGGAGAACAACGAACAGGCCCTGAACATGGTGGTGAAGGAGTTGCAGCACAACGAGTCGAAGGCCGTCTATCGCAATACCACCATCGACCTACGCCAGTACAGACGCCTGCAGATGTTCGTGCATGCCAACCACCTCGATCCTGACGTTACCAGTCTGAAGGACAATCAACTGGCTGTGTTCATCCGTGTGGGCAGCGACTACAAGAACAACTACTACGAATACGAGATTCCCCTGCAACTGACCCCCGACCGCAGCGACTACAGCAGATATTCCACCGCCGACCGTCGGCAGGTGTGGCCCGAGGAGAACATGCTCGACATCAACCTCGACATCTTTACGTGGCTGAAGAAACTTCGCAATCAGGCAAAGGGACAGGGCCTGGCTTCCTTCAGCCAACTCTTCACCGACTACGATCCTGACCGCCCTAACAACAAGGTCAGTGTGATGGGTAATCCTTCACTTGGTGAGGTGAAGGTAATGATGATCGGTGTGCGCAACATCTCCAGCGAGGTAAAGTCGGGTGAGGTGTGGGTCAACGAACTGCGTCTGCTCGACACCAACAACGAGGGTGGCTGGGCTGCCTCGGGTACGATGAACGTGCAACTCTCTGACTTCGGAACGGTGAACCTGACAGGACGCTATGTCAGCGACGGTTTCGGCGGACTGGAAGAGGGTGTCATGCAGCGTTCAACGGATACGCAGAAAGAGTACAGCGTGACGACCTCACTCGAACTCGGCAAGTTCTTCCCCGACAAGGCGAAGGTAAGCATCCCCCTCTACTACTCGCTGACGAAAGAGGAGACCCGTCCGCGCTACAATCCGCTCGACTCCGACATGCGTCTCGACGATGCCCTCGACGCTGTTGCCGACCAGCATGAGCGCGATAGCATCGAGTCGATTGCCGTCACCAAGACCACTAACTTGAACTTCTCGCTCTCCAACATGCGCTGGGGCCTGAAGACCAAGCGTCGTCCGATGCCCTATGATCCAGCCAACTTCTCCTTCAGTTACAGCCATTCCCACCGCTATACCTCTGGCGAGACCACCGTCTATGAGAAGGAAGACCAGTGGCGTGGGGCCTTGAACTACAGTTACTCACCTGTCTATAAGACGTGGGAACCTTTCAAGGACCTCAAGGGCAAGTCGAAGTGGCTCAACTTCCCCAAGGCCATCGGTCTGAACTACCTGCCGCAGAGCATCACCTTGAACTCAGAACTGTCACGCAGTTACTACGAACTGCAGGAGCGCGACCTGGAGAGTCTGGAGAACCAGAATCTGCCGCTGACGTTCAACGAGCAGTTCCTTTGGAACCGTGACTTCTCCCTCCGCTGGGACTTCACCAAGAACCTGCACTTCAATTTCCAGTCGGTCACCCATGCAGAGATCGAGGAACCCTACACCCCCGTGAACAAGGACCTCTATCCCGACCAGTACTCTGCTTGGAAGGACTCCGTGTGGACGAGTATCAAGAACCTCGGCGTGCCCCTTGACTACCAGCAGCAGGTGACAGCCTCCTATCAGTTGCCGCTGAATAAGTTGCCCATCTTCGACTGGGTGAACAGCGATGCCTCCTATAATGCCCGCTACTCCTGGGTACGCGGCACGAAGCGTACTGACGGTTCCTCGCTTGGCAACACCATCACCAGCAACCGTAGCCTGAACATCAACGGCAGTTTCAACATGGAGACGCTCTACAACCACGTGCCCTTCCTCAAGAAGGCCAACGAGCGCTTCAAGAAGGCCGTCTCCAGTTCCAGGAATTCCAGAAACTCAAGGACATCCAGGAATACTAAAGACCCAGTCAAGACGAGTAAGTCGAGTACCTATCAGCGCGAGATTACGCTCAGGGCCGATACCACTCTCACCATCGCCCACAACAAGAATTCCAAGCGCCTTATCGTCTCTGCCCGTACGAAGGACGGTAAACCCTACGAACTGAAATATAAGGTAATCGACGAGAACAAGATACTTATCAAGAACCTCGACACCGTGCAGATCAAACTCAGCATAAGCACCAAGAAGCCGTGGGAGGAGATGGCCTGGTACAAGCCTGCCCAGAGTGTGGCGCGACTCCTGATGATGGTGCGCTCTGTCAACCTGAGTTACCGTCACCAGTACAACATGCTGCTGCCTGGCTTCATGCCTAATGTGGGTGACATGTTCGGACAGCGAACGGGCAGTGTGATGTCGCCAGGTCTCGATTTCGCCTTCGGCCTGATTGGCGACAACTATATCGACAAAGCGCTTGACAACGACTGGCTGCTGATGAACGACAACGTGGCTCAACCTGCGACAGTCAACAGTTCCAGCGATTTGCAGATGCGTGCCGTTCTTGAGCCTGTGCGCGACTTGAAGATCGACCTCAATGCCTCGCGTACGGACAACCGTGCCAAGAGCATCCAGTATATGTATGCCGGGCAGCCCACCACCCGTAGCGGTTCCTTCAACATGACCACCATCTCCCTGCGTGGGGCCCTTGCCAGCATGGGCGATGCCTCTAACGGCTACCAGTCGGATGCTTTCGACGAATTCTGCAGTCTGATTTCCGAATTCCAGCAGCGGGTACAGGCCCAGTATGCGAATGCGCCAGGAACGTTCAGCGAGGTGAATCCCTATAGTGCCGACGTGATGGTGCCAGCCTTCCTCTCGGCCTATACCGTTGGTGCCGGCAAGTCGCTCAGTATCTTCCCGGCAATCACACGCATGCTGCCCAACTGGACCATCCGCTACAGCGGTCTGTCGAAGCTCAAGGGTATCCGTGACTATCTCAAGAGCCTGAACATCAACCATGCCTACAAGAGTGTCTACAGCGTGGGCAGTTATGCCTCCTACAGTGCCTGGCAGGAATATATGGACGGGCTGGGCTTTATCACCAACCAGACTACAGGCGGCCTGCAGCCTTCGTCAATGTATAATGTCTCTACCGTCAGCATCAACGAGTCGTTCTCGCCCTTGCTCGGCGTCGATGCCACCTTCCAAAACAACCTCACGGCAAAGATTGAATATCGCACCACCCGTGTCATGAATCTCTCCATGACAAGCGTGCAACTAAACGAAGCCCTTAGCCGTGACTGGGTCATCGGACTGGGCTATAAGATCAAGGATTTCCAACTGTTCAACTCGACGGTGAACCGCAAGGTGAAGCAGGCACAGAATCCGAAGAAAAAGAACGGTCAGCAGAATGACGGCGATAAGAACGGCAAGCAGTCGCAGTCCGCTTCAACGTCAAAGAGCGGCGTGAACCACGACCTGAACCTGCGTCTCGACATTTCGTTCCGTAATCAGGCCTCCATCACACGTGACATCGCCTCAGGTGTATCCTCTGCCTCCAGTGGTAATAGTGCACTGAAAATCTCCTTGATGGCTGACTACACCTTGAGCCGGTTGCTTACCCTGACGGCCTATTACGATCAGCAGACTAACACCCCGCTACTCTCCAGTAGCAGTTATCCCACCACCACCCGTGATTTCGGCCTCTCGCTGAAGTTCTCGCTGACGCGATAAAGACCTCAGAACTTATAGTCGAGGCCGACACCAATGACGTGGTTCGTGCGGCTGTAGGTCTCGGTAGCGGTGTAGGGCGTGCCCATGTATTTGTCCTGCGTCTTGTCGTAGTCGCTGTAGAGTGAGCAGAAGTAACTGACGTTCAGGCGCAGTTTCTCGTTGATATTCCAGGCACCGCCAAGCCCCACGCTATAACTGTCGCAGGCGAAGGAGGTATTCTGCTGATAGCCGTCGCTGAGACCGTAGTCAGTGCGCTGGCCACCACAACTGACGGTGAACTTGTCGTTGATGTCGTACTCCACGCCGGCGAGGAACTCATGGGTGCCGTGTTCCAGCGTCTTCTGGCGATCTCCGTACATACGGGCGTGCTTGTCGTCGAAGAAGTGGTATTCCAGCGCGGCGCGCAGTTGTGGGGTGAAGTTATAGCCGACGGCCAAGGAGAGCAGGGAGGGCATGTCGTAGCGCACCTCCTCGTCGGGCAGGTAGGCCTTCACCTTACCGGCCATATCCTCGCCGACGGACTGCGCGAGGGCGGCGACGGTGGTCTCGTTACCCATCTGCTGGGCCAGGGCCTTGACATCGGTGACCCCACTCTGACCATACATGTAGATCGACAGTTCCTGCGTGTCGTTCTTGGTGTTGATCTTCGTGCGCAGTTCATAGCGTGCGGAGATGGTCAGACGGTCGTCGTGGTAGTCGAAACTGAAGAGGGGCGTGAAGCCCCAGGCGCGCTGGATGCAGTCGAGGCGCAGGTTGATGAGATCACTGGGACCCACGCTGGCAGGACTGATGGCCTCGACGTATCCGCGGTTATAGCCGTCGTAGTAGTTGGCACGGATGCCGACGGCGGCTGAGAAGTTGTCGTTGATCTTGCGGGTGATGTTGAGTTGTCCGCCATAGATATACTGTTTGCCCTTGATGTTGGAGATATAGGCATAGTCCTTGGGCATCACGCCGCCGGCGGCGAGTTTGGCGCGGATGGGTACCTCGAACATAGGGATGCCCTCGTCGTACTCCACGAAGCCGCCACTGCCCACAATACCGATCATCGCGGAGAAGGCCCAATTGTCTTTCTTATAGGCAGCGAAGAGGGCGGGCACGATGGGAGCCGAGGCCACACCGTCGTACTTCTTGTTGAAGTTTGAACTGAGGTATCCTGGAATGTCGACCTCGATATCGCGGCGCTGCCAGGGTTTCTGGAGGTTGAGCGAGAGTTGAAAGCCCTCGTGGGTCCAGGCCAGTCCGGCAGGATTGCTGAAAACGGCGTCAATCTCTGTAGATGCACCACGGGCGAACATACGGTCAAAGGCGATGTGGTAGTTGGTATTGGTCATCAGACCGCCTGCATGGAGGACGGTTGTCGTGCCGAGCATCAGCACTGTTGCTACGAGTAATTTTCTCATCATTCTATTCGGTTCTAATGGTTACGGCTGCAAAGGTAGCAAAAAATCCGTAACCAACCGACAAAATGATGAGAAAATTACGTAAATCGAACAAAAACGTTTACGCTGTGCGCTCCTTGAAGCGTTCCAGCAGCCACGCTTTCTGTTCGGCGATGGTCATGTTTGAGTTGTCGAGTTCGATGGCATCGTCGGCCTTGCGCAGAGGTGACACCTCACGGTGGGAGTCTATATAGTCGCGCTCCTCCACGTTCTTCAGGATGTCGTCAAAGTCGGCGGGCATGCCCTTGGCCTTCAGTTCGTCGTAGCGGCGCTGGGCGCGTACCTGAGCCGAGGCGGTGACGAAGATTTTCAGTTCGGCATCGGGGAAGACGGTGGTGCCGATGTCACGGCCGTCCATCACGACACCTTTATCCTTGCCCATCTGCTGTTGCTGGGCGACCATAGCGGTGCGCACAAAGCCGATGGCGGCAATAGGACTTACGTGGCTGGAAACTTCGAGGGAACGGATCTCGTCTTCCACGCGTACATTATTTAAATAGGTATCGGGACGGCTCGTTTCAGGATTGAACTTGAAGGTGATGTGGATGTTCGGCATCTCGGTTTCAAGTTCAGCCTCCTTCACGCTACCGTCGGCATTGAAGAGTCCGTGTTGCAGGGCATAGAGGGTGACGGAGCGGTACATGGCTCCAGTATCGACGTAGACGTAACCCACCTCACGGGCCAGGTCCTTGGCCATGGTGCTCTTGCCGCACGAAGAGTGACCGTCGATGGCAATGGTAATCTTTTTCATAATGCGTAGGATATGTTAATGATAATTGATGATGCGCTGACGTGGTATTTGCCATAGGCTACATGGAGTTTGAAGCGCTCCAGGGAGAGACCTGCTCCGAGTGAAAGACCTGCACCGTGGGCAGAGTCACCGTCTGAGTCGCTGATCTTCATTTCACTGGCACGGCGGAAATTATAGCCTGCTGCCACGTAGATGTTTTGGCCCAGCAGGATGTCGGCTCCAAGGGCGAGATGTCGCCCTAGCCCCTGACTCCAGTCCGTCAGTCGGCTCAGCGTGGCAGAGAAACGCAAGGGCGAGTGACCGATACGTTTGGTGGCACCTAATTGCAGATCGAAGGGAATGCGGTCGAACTCGTCGTCGTAGGCCTTAACCTGTCCGCCGAGGTTACGGGCTACGGCAGACATACTCAGATCGTGGTCCTCGTCGAAGTAGTTGACGCCGAGGTCGATACCGACAGCCAGTGAACTGTAGCCCGCGATATGGGAAGAGATAATCTTCGCAGTGACACCGCCGCTGATGTTGTTGGTGAGAGCGTAGGCGAAGGTGCCACCGATGGCGATGTCACGGGCGGAAAAGGTGCCGAGGTCCTCGTTGTCGGCAGTGGTCTCCTTCATCGAACCGTAGTCCATGTATTGGGCGTTCACGCCCCAAGTCCCCCGTTCTCCGGCAGCCTTCACGAAGGCGGCACTGGCAGTCTTGGCACCTTCCATATACGTCATGTAGTTGAGGTTGATGGTACGGTCGCTGACATCGTTGATTAGGGCGGGGTTGTGGAAAATAAGTGTAGCATCGTCTGCAATGAGGGAGATGTTTTCGCCGCCGAGTGCTGCCACATGGGCACTGACGGGCAGGCGTAGGAAGTTGTAGGCCGTCTGGCTCTCCTGGGCAGAGAGGGTTGAGAGTCGATAGTTGAGGGCTGAGAGTTGAAGTACGATGAATAGTAGCGGTAACTTGTGCCACCACTTGTACTCAAACTTCTCGACAAACCAACTCTTTTTACTCATTTTTCTCAAATTGGGCGCAAAGATACGAAATATTTCTTAATTCTTGGGTTTTAATTCTTAATTCTTAACGCTATATTCTCAATTAATTTGTAACTTTGCAGACGTTTAAACAAATAACGTAGGAATCGCGTTTTTATTATGGAAGAGCGCAAAAGTCGCGAGGCAGATCTGGAAGGAAGGCAGGCACAAGGGTTCCTGCTGGGACTGGTCGTGGTGCTGGCGACCCTCTTCGTCACATTGGAGTGGAACAGTTCCGACAGTGGATGGACTTTCTTCGACAACGATGAGGATCTGGAGGCTGAGATGGAACTCTCGCCCCTGAAACGCGATAAGGACGAGATTCCGATGATGCTGCCTCAGGAAGAACGGGTGGAACTTCCGAAGTCGGAGGAATTGCGCCTGGTGGAAGAAGACGTGGAACTGCTGCCGGAACAGCCAGTGGAACAGCCTCAGGAGAAACCCGAAATACAGCCCGACGAGACAGCCCAGCCTGAGGTGGTGGACATGTACAATGAGCCCGTGGATTTCCGTGTGGTGGAGGATCTGCCACAGTTCCCTGGTGGCGCTGCGGAGTTCATGAAGTGGCTGACGAAGAACCTGAAATACCCTGTTTCTGCCCAGAAACGTAAGGTAAAGGGCAGGGTGGTGGCACAGTTTATCGTAAACACCGATGGTACGGTATCCGATCTGGAATTGACCGAGCATCTGGAAAGTTCTTGCGACCAGGAGGTGCTGCGCGTGCTTAGGATGATGCCGAAATGGCAGGCGGGCATGATGAACGCGAAGCCCTGCCGCACGAAGGTCTGCATCCCCATCGTATTCAACCTGTGAATTATGAATTATTAATTATAATATGTATAAGTCTGAAGAGTTATTGAAGAAAGTGAACGAGGCGCTCGACGGTTTGGCCTACAACCGCAAGCCCTCCAGTCTCTATGATCCCATCCAGTATGTGCTCTCTCTGGGCGGTAAGCGCGTACGGCCAGTGCTGATGCTCCTGGCCTATAACCTCTACAAGGAGGATCCCGAGCGGATCATGACCCAGGCCGTCGGGTTGGAGACCTACCATAACTTCACGTTGCTGCATGACGACCTGATGGACAATGCTGATATGCGGCGCGGTCATGAGACGGTGCACAAGAAGTGGAACCCCAATCAGGCCATTCTGTCTGGCGACACCATGCTGCTGCAAGCCTTTCAGCGCATGGGACAGTGCGAGGCTGACAAACTCCAGCAGGTAATCGGACTTTTCACGGAGACGACGCTTGAGATCGATGAGGGACAGCAACTTGACGTGGAGTTCGAGACACGCAATGACGTGACGGAGGACGAGTATATCGAGATGATCCGTCTGAAGACGAGCGTGCTGCTGGCCTGTGCCCTGAAGATCGGTGCCATCCTGGGCGGTGCCTCCGAGGCCGATCAGGAGAACCTCTACCGGTTTGGAGAACAGATCGGTCTGGCCTTCCAGTTGCAGGACGACCTGCTCGACGTGTATGGCAATCCGAAGGTGTTTGGCAAGAACATCGGTGGCGACATCACTTCGAACAAGAAGACCTATATGCTCATCAATGCGGTGAATCGTGCCAACGAGGCCCAGCGCAAGGAACTGACGGGTTGGATCCAGGCCACTGACTTCGACCGTAACGAGAAGGTGAAGGCCGTGACAAGGCTCTACGACGAGATTGGCATCCGCCAACTCTGCGAACAGAAGATAGAATCCTGCTATGCCTTGGCCCATGAGTATATGGACAAGGTGAGTGTTGCCGAGGATCGTAAGACAGAACTGAAGGCCTATGCGGCCGCGATGATGCATCGACAGAACTGATGCGATTCATAGATACACATTGTCATCTCGATGGCGAGGAGTTTCGCGAGGATCTCGATGCTGTCGTTACCCGTGCCAGGGAGGCGGGGGCCGGTGCCATCGGCGTGCCTGGCATCGACGTGAAGTCGTGTGATACGGTACTGGAGGTATGTCGTCGCTATTCCGGCTACTGCTTCCCCATGCTTGGCCTCCATCCTGAAGAAGTACGCGCCGACTGGGCGGACTCACTGGCGGCTATTGCCCCAGCGGCGCGGGAGGCAATAGCCATCGGGGAGGTGGGCCTTGACTTCTATTGGAGCCGGGAGTTCGAGCAGGAACAGTTGTTGGCCTTCGAGGAACAGGTGCGCTGGTCGGTAGAGTTGCAACTGCCGCTGATGATCCACTGCCGGAAGGCACAGAATGAGATGGTGGCCATCCTGAAGAGATATAGGGAAGACCTGCCAGGTGGAGTGTTTCACTGTTTCACGGGTAATGCCCTGGAGGCGAAGGAACTGTTGCAGTTCGACCGTTTTGTGCTGGGTATCGGTGGAGTGCTGACGTTCAAGAAGTCACATCTGCCTGAAGTCCTTCCTGAGGTGGTGCCGCTCAACCGTATCGTTCTGGAGACCGATGCTCCCTACATGGCCCCTGTGCCTATGCGCGGCCAGCGCAACGAACCTGCTTTCGTGGCTTTTGTGTTGCGCCGTTTGGCTGAAGCCTATGGTGTCAGTGAGGAGGAAGTGGCTGAGCGTACCAATGCGAACTGCGAAAAAATATTAAATATAATTGTGTAATCAGCGGATTCTGCGGTAAAATCGTTACCTTTGCATCCGCTTAACAAAAGGAGAGGTGCTCGAGTGGCTGAAGAGGCACGCCTGGAAAGCGTGTAATCGTCAAAAGCGATTCGGGGGTTCGAATCCCCCTCTCTCCGCAGAAATCCTTTTTCATGATGAAAAGACTGATGATTCTGTTCTCGATGGTTTGCTTATTGAGCATACCGCAGACCATCCAAGCCCAAGACAAGACTTTATCGGACAGTGCCCTTGTGGATAGTACCGTTGTGGATAGTGCCCTCGTGGAGACGATGCTCGTTGACGATGCTGATATCGGCGAGACAGAGGAAGGTGGTATCCACAAGCAGTTGAAGACCAAGTTCATCGACGGTAACGTCGGTTTTATGTCGTTGGTGGCTCTGGCCCTTGTGCTGGGTCTGGCCTTCTGCATCGAGCGTATCATCTATCTGACGCTCTCTGAGATCAAATCCTACAAACTGATGGAAGATATTGAGGCTCACCTGCAGAAAGACGATGTGGAGGGAGCCAAGCAACTCTGTCGGAATACCCGTGGTCCTGTGGCCTCGGTATGCTATCAGGGGCTCCTGCACATCCATCAGCCCATTGATGCCATCGAACGGAGCATTACGAATTATGGTGGTCTGCAGGCAGCAAACTTGGAGAAAGGATGTTCGTGGATCAAACTCTTTATCGCCATGGCTCCCTCGCTGGGATTCCTCGGTACGGTAATCGGTATGGTGATGGCCTTCGACCAGATCCAGCAGGCGGGTGACATCGGTCCCACCATTGTGGCTCAGGGCATGAAGGTGGCGCTGATTACCACAATCTTCGGTATCGTGGTGGCCCTGATTCTGCAACTTTTCTACAGTTATATCCTTTCGAAGATAGAAAGGCTGACAGCCCAAATGGAGGAGTCGGCCATTACCCTGCTTGACATGATAACCACCTATAAGGAAGTGAAGAGTGAAAAGTTATGAATAGTTTTATATCGCCCTTCTTTGCCGACCTGATGCTCTGGTTGATGTACCTGATGCTGGCTGCCGCCTTGGTGACCACGGGCTTCTCCGTATGGCACGGCATGCGTACGCGTCGGAAGGGCGATGATATCATCAACGGTGTTCCTGCCGGTAAGATAGGGTGGTGCGTGGCCATCTTGCTGGTGGTCTGTCTCGTGGTGACCTTCCTCTTGGGATCCTCTTCTCCTGTCGTAACCAACGGTGTGCAGTTTACCGACGTGTTCTGGCTGAAAGCCACGGATATGTTTATCTATACCTCAATCCTGCTCATTATCGGATGTTTCGTAAGCGCTATCGTCAGCAGATTCCGGAGCTGAACACCACATCGACGGCAGACATCTCTTTCATGCTGCTGATCTTCTTCCTCGTGACCTCGTCGATGGACACGGAGAAGGGATTGTTGCGCCAGATGGCACCACCTCCTGTGGAACAGCAGCAGCCGACGGACATCAATAAGGATTTCGTGCTGCAGGTGGAACTGGACGGAAAGAATCAGTTGACCTGTGATGGCAAAGCCGTGAGCATAAAGGAGTTGGCTGATGCCGTGAAGGCGATGGCCTCCGTGAATCGCACAGGTCATGTGATCTCCATTCAGGCAGATCGTCAGACGAGTTATGAAGCCTACTTCCTCTTGCAGAACACCATTGTGAACGCCTATCAGACATTGCGCGAACGCTATGCCCAAGAACATTTCGGAAAGCGTTATGACCAATGTAGCAGCGACGAACGTTCGGCCGTGAATGAATACTATCCCCAGCGTATCAGTGAGACGCCCATCCGGAAAGGAGGTGAGTCATGAGACCGATGCAGAGCAAATTCCGTACGAGGCGGCATAACGTACCGTCGCTGAATATGGCCTCCATGCCCGACCTCATCTTTACCGTGCTCTTCTTCTTCATGATAGTCACTCACATGCGCAGCGACGAGGTGAAGGTCCGGTACGAGGTGCCTCAGGGCAAGGAGATGAAGAAACTGGCCAATAAGTCGTCGGTGGTGAATATTTATATAGGGAGACAGGAGACAGGAGACAGGAGACAGGAGACAGGAGACAGGAGACAGGAGTGGCGTGTCCAGTTAAATGGCGATTTGGTGACTCCAGAAGAGATTCCCGTCCATATCGAACGGTTGCGTGCCACGATGTCTCCGGAAAATGCGGAACGCCTGACAGTAAGTCTGCGAGCCGACCGTCATACGCCGATGGGCATCATCAGCGACGTGAAGCAGGCGTTGCAGAAGGCCTATGCCCTCCGCATCAATTACAGTGCTACGGATTTAAAACAAGATGAATATGAGTAAGATAGACAAACTTGACAAGCAGATCCTCCGACTGATTGCCGAGGATGCGCGAATCCCTTTCCTGGAGGTAGCGCGCTCGTGTAATGTCAGTGGCGCAGCCATCCACCAGCGTATTCAGAAACTCACTTCTATGGGTGTGCTGAAGGGATCGCAATATGTAATTGACCCAGAGAAGATTGGGTATGAGACTTGTGCCTATATTGGACTGAACCTGAAGGATCCCGGCACCTTCGATGAGGTGGTGGAGAGACTCAAGGAGATACCCGAGGTGGTGGAGTGTCATTATACGACGGGCAACTTCGACATGTTTATCAAACTCTATGCCGTAAACAACCATCATCTGCTGACGATTATCCACGACAAACTCCAGCCCTTGGGGTTGGCGAGCAGTCAGACGCTCATATCCTTCCACTCGGCCATCAACCGGCAACTGCCCATTGTGGACATGCTTTTCGGGGAAGAGGATGAGGACTGTTAGCAGATTCATTCAGGATAAAATAGGGATTACACCACAAAAAGTGGCGTAATCCCTTTATTTTTTGAAAATAAAGTCGTATCTTTGCAACCGAAAACCTGAGTACGGTGATAACCCAAATATCAATTAATCATAAATATTAATCATTATGGCTTATACAGAAACGACAACAGTGGGCTATGGCTCACGTGTAGGAAACTCATTTAAGGCAATAGGCAGTGGCTTCCTGCTGTTTATTGCAGGTACGGCATTACTTTGGTGGAACGAAGGCCGGGCAGTGAAGACAGAGAAGATGCTCGACGAGGCCGGTGGTGCCTACGTGGAGATGGAGAACCCCAACAAGAAGGATGCCTCCCTGGACGGAGAACTGATTTGCGGTACCGCTATGGCTACGACAGAAGACTCACTGACGGATGCCCAGTTCGGCATCGGTGCTAAGGCCATTGCCATGAAGCGTTCTGTGGAGTACTACCAGTGGGTAGAGCATGCTCAGGAGAAGCGCGAAGACAAACTGGGTGGTAAGGAAGAAATAACCACTACCTACACCTATACGAAGGAGTGGGTGAGCCGTCCCGTGGAGTCGGCAGGCTTCAAGGATCCCGCCTACCAGAAGAAGAACATGGTACTGACAACCTACGAGCCGATGGAGCAGTATGCTGAGAACGTCTCTTTCGGTGCCTATCAGTTGAACGAGAGCCTGATTCACAGCATCTCCTCCCGCGAAGGTATGGATTTGGCCATTGCCGAGGATCTGCTGCAGCAGTTCGATAAGAGCACCCAGGCGGCCTATGAGCGCTTCTATGGGGTGCAGAAGAGCACTCAGCAGCCTGTTCAGCAGCCCGTCCAGCAGCCGGCCATTCCTGATTCTGTAAGAGCCCTGCTCTCCGATTCTGCATTGGCAGTGATCGACTCGCTGCAGGCTGTCACTGACTCCCTCAACCGTCAGATGGAGAATGCCGAGAACAAGAAGGATCTGGAATATGTTCACCAGGCCAGCAATGTGCTCTATTTCGGTCGTGTGCCCGGCTCTCCTGAGGTGGGTGATGTCCGTGTGACCTTCGAGAAGATCGTACCTGCCAAGGTGACGGTGATGGCTGTTGTCGATGGTGATACCTTCAAGCCTTACAAGGCCAAGAACGGCAAGCGCTTCCAGACCCTTGTGATGGGTAAGAAGACGGGAGACGAGATCATCGACGATGCCAAGTCGGCCAACAATACTTTCCTTTGGATCTTCCGTATCGTCGGTATCCTGATGGTGATCGGTGGTCTGAAGGGTATCTTCGGGTTCATTGAGACCATTCTCAAGGTGGTGCCCTTCATCGCGGGTATCTTCGGTTGGGGTATCGGTGTGGTCTGTTCTGTGGTCGGCGTGGCCTGGTCACTCATCGTCATCGCCATCGCATGGCTGTTCTATCGTCCGTTGCTCGGCATCAGTCTGCTCGTTTTGGCTGGCTTCCTCATTTGGGTATTTGCCTTCAAGGGTAAGGATAAACTGAAAGAACTGGCAGCCAAGGCCAGGACGAAGACACCTGAGGTACAGCCTGTACCCCAGCAACCCCAGAATCTGGAGAACGTATAAGGGATGAGGGTGATTTCGGGCATGGTTCTCTTATTGGCCGGTGGCAGTATCTATCTGCTGCAGCGCACGACGGGCTTGCTGATGTTCCGGCTGATTGATGCGTTGGGACTGATGGGCTGTGTCGACAGTCTGCGTGCCTCGGTGACGACCATGCCCGAATTCTTTGTCTATAACCTGCCGGGAGGTTTGTGGTCTGCCTCTTATGTTTTGCTGGCTGATGCCCTGTTCGGCAGTCAGCCAATGTCCGTAAGACTGGCCTGGGGAAGTCTGATACCTCTGATCGGACTCACCTCGGAACTGCTGCAGGCAGCAGGACTCTGTCCGGGTACGGCTGACTGGCAGGATGCCCTCTGCTATGGGGTGCCATATATCGTATACGTTTTATGCTTAACATGGAAGTGATATGAAATTTGAAATCAGCGACAGAAAACTGAAGACGGCAGGTATTGTCCTGTTGGTTATCTTTGTCCTGCTCGGGTGGTTTACCTATTATATCGACCAGTATGAGGTCGATGTAGATACCTATACCACAACGACCGAACAGACCGACAGCATGGCGGAGAAGAAGGACTCCGTCGTAGTGAACGAGCCGTTGGAGGGCGATCCCTACCAGGAACTTGATGAACTGATCGGTCTGGAGAGTGTCAAGGAGGAGGTGCGCACGCTGGCAAACTTCGTGAGAGTGCAGAAGCAGCGCGAGGCACAGGGCCTGAAGAAGTCGAAGGTTTCCTATCACTTGGTGTTCTATGGCTCGCCTGGTACAGGTAAGACGACCGTGGCCCGTATTGTGGGACGTATCTACAAGGACCTCGGTGTCCTGAAAAAGGGACATACGGTGGAGACCGACCGTTCCGGACTTATTGGCCAGTATGTGGGACAGACCGCTCCCAAGACCGATACGGTCATCCAGAAGGCCATCAACGGCGTGCTCTTCATCGATGAGGCTTACGCCCTGGTGCCCGAGGATGCCACTAATGACTTCGGTCAGGAGGCCATTGCCACCCTGCTGAAGCGTATGGAGGACTATCGCGATAGTCTGGTGGTCATCGTGGCAGGCTATCGTGACGAGATGAAGAAGTTCATTGACTCCAACCCGGGTCTCCAGTCTCGCTTCACCCGTTATATCGACTTCCCCGATTATACCGGCGGTGAACTCTACGATATCTTCTGTATGTATATGCGCAAGAACCAATATGTTCTTGACGACGAGGCATCCGACTATCTGAAGGAAGCCTTCGACTATGTCGTGGCGCATAAGGACCGTAACTTCGGTAATGCCCGTTTTGCGCGTAACATCTTTGAGAAGGCCATCCAGCAACAGGCCAACCGACTGTCGGGCAGAAAGAATCTGTCGAAGGAGGAACTGACGGAACTGACGCTGGAGGACCTGCAGAACTCATTTAAGTAGTTGTAACAAACAAGAAAACTATAATACAGGATGAAGAAACTGTTGATTTGGGCTGTCTGTGCGATGGCAGTGATGATCAGTTGTAAGAACAAGGGACAGACCGGTGCCGTTGAGGGTGTCGATTCCCTGGTCGTTGATAGCGTGCTCGACGAGGTACAGGATACCACGCCGCCACCATTGTTCCTCTACTATCTGTCGCCCGACTATATGATGTTTGTCTATTGGACGGGCTTCGAGGAGCCCGACAAGGCGGAGTATGAGAAGAACGAGGCGATGGAGTGGTTCGAGGAGAACCATCTGGCATGGGCCATACAGGAGCGTGCCCGTTTCCGTGCTAACCAATACTCAAAATTACTGTTGTCTGACGGCCAGACCGTGGATGTCAAGTATAGCGGTGAACAGTTGAAGGATCCCAACGGCAAAGAGATGTATCCCGGAGAACTGCATGGCCGTCCGACGATTCCCTCGCCAGGTCTTCAGTATGCCCTTGTCAATCCGGCGGATGCGGAGAAATATAAAGAGCAACTGGGTGGTATGCACCTTCTGGTGACGGAGAGTTATCTGAAAACCCGTAAGCCACTCTCCTGTGAACTCCTGTCTCCCTATGATGCCGAGAAGCCCTTCCCGGCACCTGTCATCCAGCAACTGGAGAAGGAGTATGGCATGAAGGTGCAGCGCTCCGTACAGTCGCAGAAGTTCGGCGATCGCTATGTCTATGGTGTCGTGCAGTTCAAGGGCGAATACAAGAAGCCCGGTGTGAAGCCCGACAGTCAGGGTTATGAGCGGAAGTATGCCCTGGCCTTGGAAGTGATTACCGACGGAGACAAGATATACTCTTTCCCCGTGGAAGGCGGCTACGACGATCAGTACGGCCCCACTTGGAATGCCGATGACGAGGGTCAGTATATCGAAAGCAGCCTGGTGGCCTTTGAAGGCCCCAACGGACCGGAGTTCGCCTACTGGCATGGGGCTCCTGAGAGTCTCACGGTGGGCATGTATTATATCCGCAATGAGAAACTTATCCAGCAGCAATATGCCTGCTACCATACCCTGATCGATGAGAACACCCCGCTATGGGAGAAGGATCTCGCCCAGATGCGCAAACTGTATCTGGAGGCGGACGCTCAAGAGAACAAGGACTATAATCTGACGCGCTACAGGACCATCGATATCGATGAGGATGGTGTCGAGGAATTCTGGCTCCGCGACAAGGATGACAAGCATGGAGCCATCTTCACCATGAAGGACGGCAAGATCAGTCTGGTGGGTGTGGAGAACGGACGCTTGCAGGTATCCTTCCGTCGGGCGACTGGCGGCAAGGGCTATGTGGTCATCTCCGGTTCGGCAGGAGGGCCCTCCATGCATACCGAGGTCTATGAACTCAAGAACAGTGAGGTGGTGCATCGTTTCTGGGCACTGGAGATCTATGGCGAGATCGACGAGTGCACCGTCAATGGTAAGGAGGCCACCAAGGAAGAAGGCGAGGCTTATCTGAAGTCGTTGCCCGAGGCGTATGAGCCTTATAAGTATTTCACGCCTATCGGTGAGGAAGAATAAGGTGAGGAAGAATAAAAAGGATGAGAGATATGAGAAGACTTAGTTTGATGCTTGTGAGTGCCCTGATGGCCTTGACGGCTTCGGCACAGACCCGCTTTTCCATCGACCAGGTACACCAGTCATGGACCACGATGAGCATTCCTGCTGCTAAACAGAATGGTGGTATCATCCAGTTGGTGGAGGCCTTCAACAAGGCGTGGCCCACCTATTCCGTTACAGAGTTCCTGAAGGATGCCAAGCGTCCTGCCGACCACCAGCAGTGGATTATCACTGTCGATCGTCTCAATGGCTTCGTCAGTTTTGCCGAGGGCAGCGACGATCAGGCCAGTGAGGTGATGCAGGCTTGCGTGTGGAAGCGCAGCGACGGACATAAACTCTTCGCCGTGGCCTTCATGCAGCACGCCTCTGAGGTGAGGGCTTTTACCGCCTTCTACGACTACGACCCTGCTACGGGCATCCTGAGACCTCAGCAGGCCCTGGCCGATCTCTTCACCCCCAACGAGCCCAAGGGCTTCATCACCATCTCGCTCCCCCAGCATGGCAAGGACATGAAGGTGCAGGAGTATTTCATCAATGCCGGTCGCGGCATCACTCATATCTATCCCTGGGACGGTATGAAGCCGGGGCGTGAGCGTGTGGAGATAGAAGACATCCAGCAGATGTGGAATACCTATCAGGATCAGGCGATGATGGACGGTGAACAGCCCGTCAGCCGCTATGCCCTCATTGATATCGATCGTGACGGGTCACCCGAACTGATGCTCGGCTCCGAAGACGATGACTATCAGGCCGTTTATGCCCTTTACGACGGGCAGTGGCAGATGATTGCCGCGAAGGACTACAAGCGCCAATTGAACTTCTTCCCCCCGAAGGCCGTGGGCAGTTCGGGAGGCTGTGGCACGGGCTGCTTCTACATAGATTGGACCCTGTTGGAGAACAGCCGTCCCAAGCACCATATCGAGAACAGTCAGGAGTACAATTTCCAGGATGACAAGATGGTGGACAACTACTCACTCGACGGTCGTGAGATCGTCCATGCCGAGGAGGGCAATCGTCTGGTCAAGTCCTTTGGTGAATCCGTGGAGATGACCATCGACTGGCGTCCGTTAAACCGTTAATGACTCATACGACGAGAATATGAAAAGATGTATCAAGTGCCAGCATGAACTGGCCGACAATGCCCGATTCTGTACCATCTGTGGCACCCGCCAGCCTGAGGGTGCCCCCGTCAGTCCTACCGTTCAGCCCGTTGCTGTGCCACAGCAACAGGCACAACGGCCAAAGGTTGATGTCGATGCTCTCCTGGCCGAGGCAGTAGGGAAGGAAGCCCTGCTGGAAGAGGTACAGCGCTTGATGGCCTTCTATCATTCATCGAAGCGCGAGGGCCGAATGAAGCAGCGTCCCGAGATGGATATGCTCGTGCTGGGCAACAGCGGTACGGGTAAGACCTTCATCATCAACCTCATTCACCAGATGTTCTTCGCCAATGGCATCGTTGCTAATCCCCGTATCAAGAAGGTGGATGCCTCGGAGTATAACCAGTGGATCAACAGTCTCTCAGAGCGTGGCCTCGACGATATGAAGGGCCAACTCCTTGTGATCGACAACTGCCACCTGCTGATGACAGATACTGAACGGATCACGCCCATCGACCGTCTGATGAGTATGATGGAAGACTGGGAGCGCGACCTCACTGCCGATTGGTATACTTACCCGATTGTCATTTTCGCTGGCGAGAAGAACCAGGTGGAATATTACTTCCAGAAAAAGAAGAGCGGGCGTAGCCGTTTTGCCAAGGTGCTTGAACTGCACGACTGCAGCGCCCAGGAACTGCACGCCATCTGTAAGCGTGAACTCTCACGGCGTGGACTCTCCGTTGAAGGTGAGGCCGATGACAAGTTGCTGGGCTATTTCCGTTATCTGGTGAAGCACCGTCAGGTGACCTTCCGTAATGCCTACGAGGCTACGGAGAAGGCTGACGGCGTCTACAAGCGCTGTCTGGAGAACGGGCACACCGCAAAGGTGGAGCCCGATGATATCTCCGGCAACATCTTCGTGGAGCAGACACCTGACGAGATTCTCTCGCGTCTGGATGCCTTCGTCGGCATCGATGACGTGAAGCATGAGATGCATAGTATCGTCGAGAACATCAAGCAGTATCGTATCGAGAAGAACGATCCGAAGGCCCTCCCGCCTTTCCGCGACCAGTATGTGTTCCTGGGCAATCCTGGTACGGGTAAGACCACCGTGGCTCGTCTGTTTGCCGACATGCTGAGTGCGCTGGGTGTACTGCCTGGAGGACAGTTGATTGAAGTGACCCGCGAGGATCTCGTGGCGAAGTTTGTCGGTGGTACTGCCCCGAAGACGCGTCAGGTGGTCGACTCCGCCATGGGCGGTGTCCTCTTCATCGACGAGGCCTACACCCTCTCTTCCGGTGAGGGAAACGATTTCGGACGGGAGGCGATCAACACTTTGCTGAAACCTGTGGAGGAACTGCGCGGCAAGTTCGTCTGTATCATTGCCGGCTATACCAAGGAGATGCTCGACTTCTTCGATGCCAACTCCGGTCTGGCCTCCCGTTTCAACCGTCGTCTGGAATTCGTTGACTATACGCCCGAACAACTCACGGGCATCTTCCGTGGCAAGGTGGAGAAAGAGGGCTATACCCTCGATGCTGATGCCGACGAGCATGTGGGTAAGTTCTTCGAGAAGATGTACAAGCGTCGTACGAAGAACTTCGGCAATGCCCGTGAGGTGATGTCCACCTTCCAGGAGGCCGTGGAGCGCCATCGTGAGCGACTCCTCACCGAGGGCAGGGCAGACGACCATGTCTTTAACCGTGCCGATATAGAAGGCCCCGAGGCCCTCAAGGAACTCGACGTGAACAAGATTGTCGCCCAACTCGACCGTGACTTCGTGGGCATGCAGGCTGTCAAGGACTTCGTGCGCGAGATTGCCACACAGAAGGCCGATATGGACGAGCGTCTCGAACTCGGTCTGCAGACACAGCAGACCATGAAACTCAATATCATCCTCACGGGTAGTCCAGGTACGGGTAAGACTACTGTGGCCCGTAAACTCGGTGAGATCCTGTACGCCATGAAACTGCTCTCCTCGCCCGATATTGTGGAGTGTGAGCGTAAGGACATCGTAGGTAAGTATCAGAACAGTGCCGGTGAGAACATGGCCAAGTATTGCGACCTCGCCATGGGCAAACTGCTCTTCATCGACGAGGCCTACTCCTTTGCCCCTGTCAACGATGCGGGCACAAAGGATGCTGAGGCCACCAAGGCCGTCGAGGTACTGATGAAGCGCATGGAGGATGATGCAGGTAAGTTTGCCGTGGTGCTCGCAGGCTATCCTGCGCCGATGGATAACTTCATCCGCGTCAACGAAGGTATTGCCCGTCGTATCACCCACCGTATCCATATTGACGACTACTCTGCCGTGGAACTCGTCAAGATCTTCACGCAGATGGCCACCCGCCAGGGCTTCAGTCTGGCCGGTGATACCGAACCCGTACTTTTCCGCAAGGTCAGTGAGATGCTCGCTGTGAAGGACAAGAACTGGGGCAATGCCGGGGAGATGGCCAAACTCCTGGAGACGGTCAAGGCCCGTCTCTCACTGCGTATCCGTGAACTGCCGAAGGAGGAGCGTACGGCAGAGGTCTACCAGACCATCCGGCCTGAGGACATCCCCTTCGAGCAGCGCAAGGCCCTTTCTGCCGACGAGGCCCTGGCCGAACTGGATCAACTCGTAGGCCTCGACAATATCAAGACCCAGTTGCGCCAGATGGTGGAGTCCTTCCGTGCCGACGAGGCCCGAGCCAAGTTGACGGGCGAGACACCCCACCGTGAGGCACCTCACTATATCTTCATGGGTAACCCGGGGACAGGCAAGACCACCGTGGCCCGTCTTGTGGCCGATATCCTTACCTCCCTCGGCGTCCTCTCACGCGGTCATCTCGTAGAGGTCACGGAGAAGGATCTCGTGGCCGGTTATACCGGTCAGACAGCCATCAAGACCTCCAACGTCATCGACTCTGCCATGGGCGGTGTGCTCTTCATCGACGAGGCCTACTCGCTGAACAAGGGTGGCGACGGCGGTTTCGGCCAGGAGGCCATCAATACGCTGTTGCAGCGACTGACTGCCGACGCAGGCAAGTTCGTCTGTATCCTCGCCGGCTACACCAAGGAGATGACAGACTTCCTGAAGACCAACTCCGGACTGGAGCGTCGATTCCGCACCATCCAGTTCGATGACTACGGTCCTGAGGCCTTGGAACAGATCTTCCGCAACCTGCTCAAGAAGAACAATATGCAACTCGATGAGGGTGCCGAGAAGGGACTGTCGGCCTACTTCCGTCAGGTCTACGACCAGCGCAACCCACAGTCGTTCGGCAATGCCGGAGCGGTGGTGAACATCTTCAAACAGGCCAAGGAGCGTCAGGGTGCCCGTCTGGCCCCGATGCTTGAGAAGCAGCAGTGCTCAGCCGACGATCTACGTACGCTGACACTCGTTGACATTGCCGGTCAGCAGGCCAAGGCCAATGCCACCACGGCAGAACTCATGCAGGCCTTCGACCGACTGGTCGGTGCTGCGAGTGCCAAGAAGAAGATGGAGAACCTGCTGAACCAGATCAAACTGAACCGTCGTCGTGCAGAACTGACGCATACTCCGTTCCAGAACCTCAATATCTGCTTCGCCTTCATCGGTCATCCCGATACGGGACAGAACGAGTTCCGTGAGGCCATGAACCAGGTGCTTTCCGATATCGGCATCATCTCTCCCGACGGCATGAAAACCCTGCCTGCCAGTCAGTTGTTGTCCACTCTCACCGGTGAGGGTGCAGAGCGCAGGCTTATCGATGAGATGCTGGCTCAGCATGGCAAGACGGTCTATATCATCGATGCCTCGCCATCGGAGTGGAAACAGGTGGAGGAACAATTGCCCGTGCTCTCAGAGTTCATCAACGACCGTTTTGTGTTCGACGACTACACACCAGCAGAATTGTCCCGTCTCTTTATGCTCTATCTGCGTAAGAAGAACATGAAACTGGCCGATGATGCCCAGGAGACGCTTGTAGGCTACTTCGGTTCTCATGCCGAGGGCGGACGCTCGGAGATGAAACTCCTCTTCAATGAGGTCATCTTCCGTCAGAACACACGTCTAGCCTCCTCCGATGACATCACTGACGAAGCCCTCGTCACCATTGCCAAGGAGGATATCCCTACGGATTGATGGTGCGGGTTATTGCCTGAGCAGGTTCAGTGCCTGCTTGGGGGCGAGGGCATCTGTCGTCTTCTCCGTATATTCTGCAATCTTCAGTTGGGCCGTGGCAGCGATGTCACGGCTGCTGTTACCGATACGGAAGGTATAGGTGCCTGCCTCGGTGAGCCACTGACTATTGGCCTCATCGTAACTGGCCAGGTCGCGCACGGGGATGGTCATCGTGAGTGTCTGGCTCTCACCGGGCTGCAGTTCACGCGTCTTGGCGAAGGCACGCAGTTCCTGTGCGGGCTTCTCCAGACGGCCCTTCGGTGCCTGGACGTAGACCTGAGCCACTTCCTTACCGGCCACGCTGCCTGTATTCCTGACGGTGATGCTCACCTCGACGGCATCCTTGCCCTTCGCCTTGACGACGGGCTTGGAGAACTGGAACGTCGTATAACTCAGTCCGAAACCGAAGGGATAGGCCACCTCACGCTGGAACGTGTCGAAGTAGCGATAGCCCACGTAGATGTCCTCCTCGTGGTTGGTATAGTCTCTGCCGGGAATCTGTGCCCCCCAGCCGATAAGTTCACGGAAGGTGTAGGCATCAAGTTCCTGCGGGAAGTTCTTCGTGGAGGGATGATCGGTGGCGGCGATGGGCCAGGTCATCGTGAGTTTGCCGGATGGGTTGGCCTTGCCTGTGAGCACGTCAGCCACGCTGTTGCCGCCTTCCTCGCCGGGCTGCCATGCACAGAGGATGGCATCCACGCGGTCACGCCAGGAAGCAGTCTCCATCACGGAACCACTGTTGAGGATGACGATCACGGGCTTGCCCTCCTGACGGAAGGTATCGCTCACGCGGAAGATCATGTCCTTCTCAGCCTGAGTCAGGTTGAACTCGCCCTCGATGGCGCGGTCCATACCCTCACCGGCCTGACGGCCGATGGTGATGATGGCAGCATCAGCCTCCTTCACCTCATGCTTCACGCAGCGCTCGGTGATGTCGATCTCATCAAACTTGGGCTGACCGGTGTCGAGGAACCACATGATGGGGTTCTTGTCGGCCTTCAGTTTGGCGCGGGCGTATTTCACGTAGTTCTGGTAAATCTCCGTGAGTTGCGGGGTAGTGCTGACACCGATGTTCTTCAAACCTGTCACCATATCCACGCTATAGGGCACGTTGACGGCACCTGAGCCGAGACCACCGGCCAGGAAGTCGTAGGAGTTGACACCGAAGAGGGCCACGGTCTTGAGATCCTTGATGGGCAGCACGCCTGTGTTCTTCAGCAGCACCATACCCTCGGTGCTCGACTGGCGCGTGATCTGGGCATGAGCCTTCAGGTCGGGCTCGTTCGAGAACTGATAGCCGCGGAAGTGCGGGGTCTTCACGATATATTCCAGCATGCGGCGCACGTTGGCATCCACGTACTTGATATCCAGTTTGCCGCTCTTCACGCCCTCTACGATATCCTCGGCCTGTGCGGGATAGCCGGGTGTCATCAGGTCGTTGCCGGCCATTACCTCGTCAATGGTATAGAGTCCTTGTCCTTCGCGCTTGCCGATCCAGTCGGTCATCACGATGCCTCGGAAGCCCCAGTCTGTGCGGAGCACGTCGGTGAGCAGGTCCTTATTGCCCTGGGCATGAACACCGTTCACCATGTTATAGGCCGACATCACCGTCCAGGGATCAGCCTCGCGGACGACACGCTCGAAGCCGCGGAGATAGATTTCACGGAGGGCACGCTTGCTGGCTCGTTCATCCACGCGGGTACGGTCACTCTCCTGCGAGTTGACGGCATAGTGCTTCGCACTGACACCGACGCCCTGGCTCTGGATGCCCTTCGTCACGGCGGCACCGATGACACCCGTCACGAGCGGGTCTTCAGAGTAGTATTCGAAGTTACGCCCGCAGAGCGGATTGCGGTGGATGTTCAGACCGGGACCGAGGATCACGTCACAGCCATATTCCAGTGTCTCGTTACCGATGGCCTGGCCCACGGCCTCCACCAGTTCGGTGTTCCACGTACAGGCCAGACAGGTGCCCACGGGGAAACCCGTGGCATAGTAGGTATTGGTGTCGTTCTTACGCACGGGGTCGATATGTACGCCGGCAGGACCGTCAGTCAGTACGGTGGCAGGGATACCGAGACGCGGTATCTCCACGGTGATGCCAGCAGCACCGGCCACGAGTTTCTCCTGATGGCCGAGCATGGCACCCGAGCCTACGAAACTGTCGTTGCCACCGCCCACGAGCAGTTGGGCTTTCTCTTCAAGGGTCATGGCCTTCAATACCTCATCGATATTCGTGGCACTCAGTTTGGGTTGCGCGTTTGTTGTCATTGCTAAAGTTGCTAAAAGCAGGGTTGTTAGTAATTTCTTCATAATCTTATAGTTTTTAC
>JAFUAK010000048.1 GCA_017460765.1 Prevotella sp.
CCTGTGGCGAAGACATGCATGCCCGCTGTGGTCACGTTGACGGGTTTGGTGTAGTATTCCGTGATAAAGGGCTTGCCTTCCATATTCGTGTTCTTCCAGAATGTGCCCTTCAGGCCCTTCTTGCCGCCGGCACTGCAGTCCGTGGCCAGATGACACTCCATCACCTTGTCGTAGGTCAGGTCGCAGCCAGGGATGTAGACGAGTTTCTTCTGCTTGGCCTTGAGTCCGTCAAGGATGGTGACGGTGTGGTTGGGGGTACCATTGTAGTTGCCCCACATCATCGGCGTGTTATCGGCATTGGGGCCGATGACGGCAATCTTCTCCGCATTCTTCTTCAGGGGCAGGATGCCGCCCTTGTTCTGCAGCAGCACGATACTCTGACGGGCCATGTCGAGTGAGATGTCGGCCGAGGCCTTGGTAGACATGGCTGAATAGGGGATCTTCGACCACTCCACGAGGGCAGGGTCGTCCATCTCGCCGAGGTCGAATCGACCTTCGAGCAGACGGATAACGTGCTTGTCGACCTCTGCCTCTGTGATCAGACCGCGGCGTACGGCTTCAGGGATGCTCCTGTAGGCATAGCCGTAGCCGCACTCCACGTCGGTTCCAGCCAGTGTGGCTTTGGCCGAGGCGGTAATGGGAGAGGAACTGCTCTTATGCGAGGTGTAGAAGTCGCTGACGGCACCGCAGTCGCTGACCACCAGGTACTGGAATCCCCACTCGTCGCGCAGGATTTGCTGGAGCAGACGGTTCGAGCCGCAGCAGGGATCGTCGTCGAGCCGCTGGTAGGCACACATCACCTCCCTTACCTTCGCATCCTGCACCAGGGCCTTAAAGGCTGGCATATAGGTTTCCCACATGTCACGGGGCGACACGTTGGTGAGGTTGGCCTCATGGCGGGTGTATTCAGGGCCGCTGTGCACGGCATAGTGCTTGGCACAGGCCCAGAGTTTGCGGTATTTCGAATCCTCAGGTCCTTGCAGGCCGCGTACCACCTGCGTGCCCATCACGCTTGTCAGGTAGGGGTCTTCGCCGTAGGTCTCCTGGCCGCGTCCCCAGCGGGGGTCACGGAAGATGTTCACGTTGGGTGTCCATACGCTCAGGCTGCGCATCTTCATATCCTCGCCGCCGAGGTCGTAGATGCGGTGGTTGTACTGGGCACGGAACTCAGTGGAGGCCACGTCGAACACCTTATATAATAAATCGGGGTTGAACGAGGAGGCCATGGCCACGGGCTCAGGGAACACGGTGACGTTGCCCATGTTGGCAGCACCGTGGAGGGCTTCGCTCCACCAGAAGAACTTCTTGATGCCGAGGCGCGGTATGGCAGGACTTTCGTCGAGCATCAGCATGGCCTTCTCCTCGAGGGTCAGGCGACTGCAGAGATCCTTGGCGCGCTCCTTCGCGCTCAGGTCAGGATTCTGATAGGGTAGGGTCTGTGCCGACATCGACAGGCTGGCACCGAACAGGAAAAAAGATAGGAGGGAGCGTATCCCTTTGGACGTTTGATGTAGCATACTTTTTAGTTTTTTGTTACTGGCTGCAAAGGTAGCAAAAATGTGAGACATAGACCTTTGCCTATGTCTCACATATTTTGCGTGGTGTAACACGAATGGATTAACTACTGTTTTGTGACGCGGACGATCTGGCCGGGCTGTGTCTCGACATCATATTCATAAACGGTCGGCACGGGCAGCGGCTTGAACTTCTTCAGTTCGCGCGACTTCAGCGGCTGGCTGATTTCGGCAGGTGCCAGCAGCGGGTTAGGGCTGTCGCCCGTGGCCTCCTTCAGCCCTTCGCCCTGCAGGGGCACATACGAGCGCATGCGCAGGGTGCCGCCGATGCGTGAGGTGATGGTGGCCTCCTGCAGTGCGCCCTCCTTCCAGGTGATGCCGACGGTGAAGGCTCCGCGGGCCTGCAGGCCCATCACCTCGCCCTCTTTCCACTCGTCGGGCAGGGCGGGCAACAGGTGGACGGCTCCGTCGTGGCTCTGTACGAGCATCTCGCAGATACCGGCGGCACAGCCGAAGTTACCGTCGATCTGGAACGGCGGATGGGCATCGAAGA
>JAFUAK010000049.1 GCA_017460765.1 Prevotella sp.
AGAACAGGACATGAAACAACTGCTGCAGGCCGACCCAAGGCTGATGATGAACTTCATCCATATCCTGTCCAACATCATTGCCTACCTGACCAAAAAGGTGGGAATGCTCTCCATGAGCGTCAAGGAGAAAGTGGTGATCTATCTGAAAGAGTTACAGCAACAGCAACAGTCGAACGACATAACCCTCCCCCTTTCACGCCAGGCTATCGCCAGCATGTTTGCCATACAGAAATTCTCCCTGCAACGCTGTCTGAACGAGTTGCAGGAAGAGGGTGCCATCAAGATCGACGGCAAGCATATCCAGATTATCAGCCTATAACCTTATTAATATATAGGCAATACCAGCAGTTGCTGCACCAAGGTCTGCGCCATGCGGGCATGTCCTTCATCATTCGGATGAAGACGGTCGTTCTCGGCATTCTTGAAATACTGGGCATATTCATCCATCAGCGGATAGAGTCCGCTAAGGGCATTGAGGTCGATTACAGGCACTGCCCAGAGATTGCCTGCCTCCTTCACTGACTGCACGTAGGCATCGACATATTCGCCGCATTGGTTGTTATAATCCTCACGTGGCTGCCAGTTCTTTTCGTTGGCATAGAACTCGGCACGGTGGATAGGCGTCAGCAATACAATCTGCTTCGTGGGATACATCCGCTTCACATAGTCGAGCCCTTTGTTGATGCGCCCCCGATAGGTGGAATCACCCATCACGGGATAGCGGTGCCTGCGGTCCACCAGATGCTTGGGCTCATGGATACCTGCCATCACCTGCTCATCCTGCTCCGTAAACCACTCACCGATGGGCACGCCACTATTGTAGTCGTTCGTACCGATAAAGATCAGGATGGCATCCACACTGTCGCCATGCTCCGCCTTCAGCAAGTCAGCCTGACGGGGGATATCGTTCCACTGCCGCCCGCTCCTGCCATAGACGTAGGGCTCTATCTGGAGCCAGTCCTGCAGGAATCCCCAGTATTTCTTCTTGGAGCCGTTGTTCTTCGGATCGGTAATCGAATCGCCGAAATAGGCCACGCGCTTGCCTTGCCACGGATGCTTGATCAGCGACTGAGGCATGGCGGGAATCGTAAGAATAACCAGTAGTATAATTGTCAGTAGTCGTTTCATTTTCATCTCTTATCAAATATTCGCCTGCAAAGATACGACTTTTTCTTAATTTTTTTGTACCTTTGCAGTCGTTTTGCAATAAAGCAAGACAATTAATGATTATTTAACACATGTACAAACCAACATTCAACAAGCGTCAGGTCCTGGTATTCCGTCATTTCGGAAACAAGGGCTACTCGCTGTTCAGTTGTCTGGGGCGTGAGGTGGTGTGCAGCGTACTCTCCGTAGCCACGCTGACATACGCTTCCGCGGAGAGTGTTGCGACGAATCCCGTCGTGACGGACTCTGCCTCGATGACAACGGCTCGCGAGATGATGCTCGAGGAGGTCAGCGTGACTGGCTCGAGGGCGCCCCTGACGAAGAGTCAGGCTGCGAGAATGGTCACTGTACTGGAGCGTGCCGACATTGCGCAGGCTCCCGTACAAAGTATTAACGATCTGCTGAAGTACGCCGTAGGCGTCGATGTCCGTCAGCGAGGACCCATTGGTGCCCAGACCGACATCTCCGTCAGAGGCGGTACCAGCGAACAGATCATCATCCTGCTCAACGGCATCAACATCTGTGACCCGCAGACGGGGCACAACGTGATGGACCTACCCATCGACCTGAGTGAGATCGTGCGCATCGAGGTGCTCGAAGGACCAGCGGGCCGCGTGTATGGAACCTCGTCGCTCGTGGGTGCCATCAACATCGTGACGCGCCCATCCAGGGAGACGAGTGCGGACTTCACCCTCGAAGGCGGCTCCTACGGCTACGGACGGGTGAGTGGCAGGGGCAACCTGAAGAGCGGGCACTGGAACAACCAGGTGAGCGCGGGCTACAGCCGCAGCGACGGCTACAGCCGTTCGAAGGCTGGCAGTCTGAACACGGACTTCAGTGGTTCGAAAGCCTTCTACCAGGGCCAGTACGAGGATGATGACGTCAATGTGCACTGGCATCTGGGCATCGCTGACAAGGGCTGGGGTTCGAGCACGTTCTACGCCTCCCCCAAATGGCAGGCCGACGACCAGTACGAGCACACCACGAAGATCTACAGTGCCATTCAGGCCGAGACCAAACGGGGACGACTGCACTTTGCGCCCAGCGTCTACTGGAACCAGAACCGTGACCGCTACGAGGGCTACCGCGGACAGGCTGAGACGATGAAATTCAACTACAACCGCACGGATGTCTATGGCGTGAACCTCAGCAGTTATTTCGACTGGGCGGCAGGACGTACGGCCTTCGGCGCTGAACTGAGGAACGAAGACCTCGTCAGCGGCAACCTTGGCGAACCGCTCTCACAGACGCACCATATCAGCGGCACGGACCGTGACTATACCCTCGGCGTGAACCGCACGAACATCAGCGGTTATCTGGAGCACAACCTGCTGTTCAGGAACTTCACCCTCTCCGCAGGACTCGTGGCCGTGAAGAACACATGGAGCAACATGAACATGACCGTCTACCCTGGTGTCGACATCAGTTACCGTCCCAGCGACCACTGGAAACTGCACGCCTCCTACAACACGTCGCTCCGCATGCCGTCGTTTACGGAGATGTACTACAAACTGCAGGGATATGCCGCCGACCCGCACCTGAAACCCGAGGAGATGCAGGCCTTAGAGGCAGGCATCAACTATACGGATGGGGACTTCAACGGATCTGTTACCGCATGGCATCACCACGGCAAGAACATGATCGACTGGATCATGGACACCTCGAAAGGCGACGAGGCCGTCTGGGAGAGCGTGAACCACACCACCATTAACAGCGTGGGCGTGGAACTGGCAGCAGGTCTGGACTTCTCGCAACTGCTCCCTGCCCAACGCCTGCTCCAGTCGCTGAACCTCAGTTACAGTTACATCGACCAGGACAAGGAACAGGAAGCGAACATCGTATCGCAGTATGCCCTGGAGTATCTGCGCCACAAACTGATCGGCAACCTCAAACTGCAACTGATGCGCCAACTCGACCTCGGCATCACTGCCAGATGGCAGGACCGCGTGGGCTCCTACACGGACTTCGACGGCAACGTACAGGACTATAAGCCCTATTTCCTGACTGATGCCCGACTGACATGGCGGACTAACAAGTGGAAACTCTATGTGGAGGCCAACAACCTCTTCGACGTCACCTACCATGACTACGGCCTCGTTGAACAGTCTGGTCGCTGGCTAATCGCTGGAATCAGTTTCCACCTATAACAGTAAATCCCCGCCAGTTGGCGGGGATTTACTTATTTCTTAAGTTTGAAAGAATTCTCGATACTGCTCAGTTCCGCAGAGAAAGCCTTGTCAACCTTCAGTCGCTGCTCCACAGTATTACAACTATGGATCACCGTCGAGTGGTCACGGTTGCCGATGAGTTGTCCAATGCGCGAAGCGGGCATCTTCGTATATTTCTGGGCGAGGTACATGGAAATCTGGCGCACCTGCACATAGTCGCGCTTGCGGCTCTTGCTGAACACGTGTTGCTGATTGACGCCATAGTGGCTGCACACCTTCTCCAGAATATCGTCGATGGTCAGCGGATGGTTATCCACCTTCACGGCACGCTTGATGACACGCTCGGCCAGTCGCATATCGACATTGGAGTTATAGACGATCGAATAGGCCATCAGCGAATTCAACACGCCCTCCAGATCGCGCACGCTGCCATTGGCTGTCTCGGCAATGAACTGGATGACATCCGTAGGAATCTTCAGACCGTCGCGCTTACACTTGGCATTCAGGATATCAATGCACAACTGCACGTTCGGCTTCTCCAACTCAGCAATCAGTCCGCAGGCGAAGCGTGTCAGCAGACGATCCTTCACACCCTGCAGGTCTACAGGGGGACGGTCGCTGGCCAGTATAATCTGCTTGCCAAGACGGAACAGATGGTCAAAGATATGGAAGAAGGTGTCGAGCGTCTTAGGCGAATTCATCCACTCCTGGATATCATCGACAATCAGCACGTCGATCGACTGATAGAAATTGATGAAGTCGTTGGTAGTGTTATGACGCACCGAGTCGGTGAACTGCACCTGGAACAGGCGGGCCGAGACATAGAGCACGCGCTTCTGGGGATAGGTCTCCTTGCAGCGCACGCCGATGGCATTGATCAGGTGCGTCTTGCCACAGCCCGAGGGGCCGAAGATAAAGAACGGGTTGAACGTGCTCTTTCCCGGATGCTCCGCTATCGAGAGTCCTACGGTGCGTGGCAACTTATTGCTGTCGCCCTCAATGAAGTTCTGGAAGGTCTTCTTCGGATCCAACTGGGGATTCAACTGCTGGGGCGTAGCGGCATCCAGCGTAGTGGGAGCCTTGTTGCCTCCGCTGAGCGGCTGCGGACTCTCGATCTCGGCAGGCTTCTCACTGTCGAGATCCTGCACGATGCCATGCCCTTTATCCGTGACGATCCGATAGCGCAGCGTCACATTTTCGCCGAATACCCGCGCGAGTACCTTACTTAATAGTCCTACGTAGTACTGCTCCAAGTACTCGTACACGTACATACTTGGAACCTGCACCAACAGCGTATGCTCTGCCTCGGAGTAGGACTCAAAGACAATTGGCGCAAACCACGTTTTAAACTGCTGCTCGGTAACGTTTGCCTGGATCAGATGAAGGCAGTTGTCCCAGAGCGCCTGATGACTATTGTTCATTCGGCGATTGTTTCAAATTTACATAAGACGATTAGGTCTTTAGATTTATAATTGTGGTGCAAAGTTCGCTATTTTTTTTCTATTCTGCAAATGTCAGATTCTGCCTCCTGTGTGCACAAATTCTGTAACTCGCTTATAATTCGGCAGTTAGAATGTTTCACATTTTAAATACGCCCAAACACCACTTGCAAAAATGCAACAACCTGACTTTTAGCGACTTATATATTACCACCTACTTCTTGCGAGGAAAGACGAGCGGCAAAAACCTCTTAAAACCCAATGAAACCGAAAGCCTTTCCAACGTATTGACCTAAATTATGGCCGCAAGGATTTTATTTAGACAAAATTTAAATTACTTATCTTTCTTGCCGAAAACCGAGAAGTGCACGTAGCGTTTCGGATGCTGCTTCAAGTCTATCATCAGACTGTCGGCATGCATCATCGTCGCGTTTAGATTATTGTAGAGTTCGGCATCACGCATCAGCAAGCCGAGCGTACCGTCGTTGCTGTTCAGTTTGGCGGTCATCTGCTCCACGTTCTGCAGGGTGCTGTTCACCTTATTCATCGTGGCAGCGAGGTCCAGTTCGTTCAGATTGCGCGTCAGGTCATTGGCGTTGGCGAGCATCCCGTCGGCATTCTTCACCAGACTGGGCATCTGCTTGTTCAGTGTGCTGGCCATCGCGTTCAGTTCATTGGTGGTCGTGGTCAGATTGCCTGTAATCTGGTCGATGTGCTGCAGGGAGTTCTTCAGGGCAGGATCGGCCAAGAGCATGTTCACGCTGGCGAGGATGGAGTCGAGTTTAGGCAGCATGGCCTCAATCTGCGGCACCATACCGGCAGCCAGTGCCAAGGCTCCCTGCTGGGGACCGCCAACGATCGTGTCGCCTGGCGAGAGGATATCGACGGGATTGGGACCAAGCACCAGTTCGAGTTTGATATTGCCCAGCAGGTCACTGGCAATCTCCGCACGACTACCCTTGGGCATCCGCATCTGTTTGTCCAGTCCGATGACGGCCACGATGTCGCTCTGGTTCTCGTAGTCGTAGATGATATTCTCCACGACACCCACCCTATAGCCGTTGGCATAGATGGGGCTGGAGGCCGACAGTCCGCTGATATCCTTGAACTTCACGTAGTAGTTATGGTCGGTAGAGAATACTGTCAGGCCCTTGAGGAACTGCAGCCCGAAATACAATATCACGATGCCGACTATGGCCACGAGGGCTATCTGGATCTCCTTGCTAAACTTCTTCATATCTTCTCTTATTTCTTTGTTCTCTTACTCTTAAACTCACTGATGGCCTCGTTCACGTTCATCCTGCTGCCATCCCTGAAGGCGATGATGAATGCCTCCGGGAACTTCTCGGCGACGGTCTTGCGAAGACGGTATATCTCGTTATAGTTCTCCGAGGCACCCGCCGTATATTTGTACATGCCGCCCTCCTGGTAGAAGTCTGTATTGGTCAGACCCTTCAGCCTGGCATCGCCTGCCTTCAGTTTCGACGAACTGGCCAGGAACTGCACCTTAAACACAGGTGCGGAGGGCACGGATGCCACAGGCTGCTCCGGCTGTACTGGTGGCACAGGCTCTTGGACAGGCACCTCCACCTGTTGTACCGGCTCCTGCTGAGGGGCTTCCTCCACAGGCTTCGTCTCGGCACTGTCCTGAGGCAGAACCGTCTGTGCAATCTCCTCCTGAACGACTGGCTGTTCCACCTTCTGCTCCTTGACGCTTTCCTTCTTCGAGGGCACGACCTTCACATTCTCCTGAGGCACGATCTGCGGAATCTCCACCACTTCCTTGGTCGACTCAGGCCGATAGAGGATCGGGGCATTCTTGTCGTGCTTCTTCCGATAGGCCATGAAGGCATTGAACAGGCCGCGGGCATACTGCTCCGTGGCGGCCTTCGAGTTCATGTACTGCTCCTCGTCGCGGGTGGAGATGAAGCCGAGTTCCACCAGACAGCCGGGCATCGACGAGAGGCGCAGCACGGCCAGATTGTCCTGCTGGGCACCCATGTTCTGGCGCCCCGTTGCCTGACAGACGTACTTCTGCATGTACTTGGCCAGTTCCACGCTGTTCTCCATGTTCTTGTCCTGAATGAATTCAAACATGATATCGCTCTCTGGAGAGTTCGGGTCGAAGCCTTGGTACTTCTGCTGATAGTTTGCCTCCTTCAGGATGACTGCGTTCTCACGCTTAGCCACCTCCAGATTCTCGATGACGCCGGTCTTCTTGCCCGTGCGCTTGCTCGTGCCCAGGGTATAGGTCTGGAAACCACGCGCCACACGCCCCTTCGGCAGGGCGTTGATATGCACGGAGATAAACAGGTCGGCCTTGTTCTGGTTGGCGATCTCCGCGCGGCGGTAGAGTTCCACGAACTTATCCGTCTTGCGGGTATAGATCACCTTCACGTCGGGGCAGTTGCGCTCCACCATCTGTCCGAAGGCGAGGGCGAACTTCAGCGTCAGGTTCTTCTCCAGCGAGATGGCTCCCTTCGCCCCTGCGTCACCGCCGCCGTGCCCGGCATCGATCACCAGCGTAAATGGCTTGTTCGCCGCGTTCACCGCCACAGCGAAACAAAATATCGTTATCAGAAATAATACAATCTTCTTACTCATCCTTCACTTTTCTCTTTTCACTTCTCATTTCCAGTGTATCTCCACCGCCGCCCCCTGGCTGTCGGCCCCCATCGGGGGATTCACCTTCGTCAGCGTCAGGTCGATGGAACTCACGAGCGGGAAGGCCTCCTCGACGGCCCGTGCGATCCGCCCTGCCACATGTTCCAGCAGTTTCGAGGGCTGGCGCATCTCCCGTTCCACGAGGGCATAGAGCGCCGCATAGTTCAGCGTATCGGCCACGTCGTCGGTCTGCATGGCCCGCTCCAGCGGATAGCCCACCCGCAGGTCGACGATGAAGTCGCCCCCTACCCTCTGCTCCTGGGGCATCACCCCATGGAAGGCATGGAAGCGCACTTCCCTCAGCCATATATACGAAGCCTCAGTCTTCACCCTTCACTTCCTCGCTTCTCACTTCCTCCTCCGCGCCCGGCAGATAGCGCTTCAGGGCGCGCTCCACGCCGGTCTTCCAGGTGTTGATACTCTCGTCCTTCAGCGACAGGGAGCCCACCAGACGGATCACGTGCTCCAGCGGCATGCGGTAGCGCAGCACGCCGGAGATCAGTTTGGCGTAGTTCCAGTACTCGGGGTTGAACTTCTCCGACAGTCCCTCCACCGTAGTCTTGTAGCCGCGCTTGTTCTCGAACTGGAAGTCATAGCGCTTCGAGCCGTCAGGATTCACCTGCTTGATGATCTTGCCGTGCGTGACGGTCTTGGGCAGCACGATGCCCTCCTCGTCGTCCTGAAGACCCGTGAAGATCTCGTAGGGATAGCCGTCGAGCAGTCCGACGAGCGCCACCCACTTGTCCTTGTTGTTCTGGAAGCGCACCACGTCGCACTCCAGCGTCTGCGGCCTCACCTCCGTCACCTCGGGTCTGAGCGCCGCCTGATACTGCTCCAGCAGCGGGACGATCTCTTCCTCGGTCAGGGGCTTGCCCGCCTGCTGTCCCTTCTGGGCCAGTTCGTGGGCGATGCGCTGCATACTCTCTTTTTGCGTATTTACTTCCATATCCTCGAATTTTTGTGTGCAAAGATACGAATATTTCTCAATTAATTCGTATCTTTGCCCCAAAAACTACAAAAATGAAGTCAATTCTTACCCGAAGGACCATCCGCAAATATGCAGACCGCGAGGTCAGTGATGAATTATTGAGCCGTCTGATGACGGAGGCAGCGCGCACCCAGACGATGGGCAACCTGCAACTCTACAGCGTCGTCGTCACCCGCAGCGAGGAGATGAAGGCCCGTCTGTCGCCCGCCCACTTCAACCAGCCGATGGTGAAGGAGGCTCCCGTGGTGCTCACCGTCTGTGCCGATTTCAACCGCACCAGTTTCTGGGCTAAATTCCGCAAGGCCGAGCCGGGCTACGACAACTTCCTGTCGTTCATCAACGCTGCCACCGACGCCCTGCTCTACACGCAGACGCTCTGCAACCTGATGGACGAGGAGGGTCTCGGCTACTGCTACCTCGGCACCACGGTCTATATGCCGCAGGCGATCATCGACACGCTCCAACTGCCCCGACTCGTGATGCCCGTCGCCACGCTTACCGTCGGCTGGCCCGCCGAGGAGCCTCCCCTCTCCGACCGTCTGCCCCTGGAGAGTTTCGTCCACAGCGAGACCTACCACGACTATACGGGCGCGGACATCGACACCTATTATTATAATAAGGAGCATCTGCCCGAGAACGAGCATTTCGTAGAGATCAACCACAAGGAGACGCTCGCCCAGATCTTCACCGACATCCGCTACACCCGCAAAGATAACGAGGCGATGTCGGAAGGGTTGCTTGAAGCACTAAAAAGGCAAGGCTTTCTTTGAACGAAGAACTAAGAGTTAAGAGTGAAGAGTTATGATTACCTTGCTGCCTAACATACAATGCAGAATGTAATCATAACTCTTCACTCTTAATTCTTAACTCTTAACTCACAACTGAATTACTCCACCACGATGGGCTTGTACTTCGGCACGAGCGTCTTCATGATGCACCAGCCGATAAGGTAGGCCACGGCGCAGATGCAGAACACCACCATATAGGCGGCGGGCTTGCCCTCGAAGCCGAAGAACGAGAAGGCGCTGCCCTGACCGGCGGCCCAGGTGAAGAACTTACCGGAACCCATGTTGATGGCCATCGAGCCGAAACCGCCCGTCATCGTGCCCAGACCGACGATCGTGCCGATGGTCGACTTGGGGAACATGTCGCCGATGGTCGAGAACAGGTTGGCGCTCCAGGCCTGATGACCTGCACCGAGCAGACCGATCAGGATGGCGGGCCACCAAGCGCTGTAGGCTCCCAGCGGCTGGGCGAACAGTCCCAGCACGGGGAAGCAGGCGAAGATCAGCATGGCGCGCATGCGACCCAGGTAGGGATTCATGCCGCGCTTCTCCACGAAATACTTCGGCAGATAGCCACCACCGATGGAGAGGACGGTCACGATGAGATAGAGCGTGAAGATGAGCAGGATACCCATCGTAGAGTCGCTGGTATAGCCATACTGGTCGCTGAAGTAGGCGGGCGCCCAGAACAGGAAGAACCACCACACACCGTCGGTCATGAACTTACCCACGAGGAAGGCCCACGTCTGCTTGAAGGTGAAGCACTTGAAGAACGGGATGGCCTTCTCCTCCTTCACCTGGTCGCGGTTCTGAGCCTCGGCGAGGTCGTTGTCCTGCTCGATGTAGTTCAGTTCGGCCTGGTTCACGCGCTTGTTCTGGCGGGGCTTCTCATAGAGCCACATCCACAGGCCCATCCACACATAGCCGAGCACACCGATGATGATGAACGCCATCTCCCAGCCCCAGGCACGGGCCAGCAGGGGGATCGTGGCGGGAGCGGCGAGCGCGCCCACGGATGCACCGCTGTTGAAGATCGAGGTCGAGAAGGCGCGGTCCTTCTTGGGGAAGTACTCGGCCGTGGCCTTGATGGCGGCGGGGAAGTTTCCGGCCTCACCGACGGCGAGGATCAGACGGCAGGAGAGGAACAGATAGACGGAGACGGTGGCGATGGCCACGGCGGCGTCGCTTCCGGCCTGCACGGCGCGCAGGGCGGCGATGGAGTCGTAACCTTCAATCTGCATGGCGGCCCAGCCGCAGCCGGCGTGGAGCACGGCACCTGTCGACCACACGAAGATGGCGATCAGATAGCCCCTCTTTGTACCCATCCAGTCGATGAACTTTCCGGCGAAGAGGTTCGCGATGGCATAGAAAAGGGAGAACAGACCGGTGATCGTACCGTAGTCGGCGTCGGTCCAGTGGAAGTCGACGGCGATGAAGTCCTTCCAGGTTAATGACAAGACCTGACGGTCCATATAGTTCACGGTGGTTGCCAGGAAGAGCAGCGCACAGATGACCCAGCGGAAGTTGGACATCTTGGAAGTTTGTACGGGTGTCATAGCGTTATCTCAGTTCGTTTACGGGGATGTTGTCCTTGTCGTTGTAGTTCAGGTTCTCGCCGGCCATGCCCCAGATGAACGTATAGTAATAGGTGGCGGCGGCGCAGTGGATCGACCACTCGGGCGACATGATGGCCTGCTCGTTCTTCAGCCAGACCACGCGCGTCTCCTGCGGCTCGCCCATGAAGTGGCTCACCTGCTGGCTCTCGGGCACGTTGAAATAATAGTAGGCCTCGATGCGGCGGCCGTGGGTGTGGGCGGGCATCGTGTTCCACACGGAGCCCTCCTGCAACTGGGTCAATCCCATCTGCAACTGGCAGGGACCCTCCTCCAGAGCGGTATTTACAATCAGTTGGTTGATCGTGCGCTGGTTCGACTCGGCCAGCGTGCCCAGCGGCTTGTCCTTCGTGCCGATGATGGTGGCCTTCAGGCTCTGCACCTTGCCGTTCTTGCGACCGTCGAGCGTCACCCACTGCGTCTTGTAGTGCTGGTGAGCCGTGGCGGAGTTCAGGTAGAACTTGGCGGGCTTCTGCGGATCCTTCGAGCGGAAGATAACCTCCTTGTTCGTGTCGATGTCCTGGCCGTTCTTGTCCTTGCCGAGCCAGCCGCGGCCGATGTAGAGGGCCTCGCTGTAACCGAGCGGATACTCCTGGCCGTCGACGATCACGACGCCGTCGCCGCCCGTGTTGATGATGCCGAGTTCACGGTTGCGCATGAAGTAGTCGGCGCGCAACTGCGGATGCGTCTCCAGCCGCAGGTCCTTCGTCACAGGCATTGCGCCGCCGAAGATGAAGCGGTCGTACATCGAATACGTCAGGTTGATCTCGTCGGCCGCCATCACCTTCTCCATCACGAAGCGGTCGCGCAGCGTCTGCGTGTCGTAGTGCTTCACGTCCTCAGGATGACAGGCCTTCTGGAAGTACATGTTCTGCTGGCCGAAGCCAATCGTCAGATTTCCCATAAGCATTAAAGTCAAAATAAGTTTCTTCATATCTTTATTATGTTTTTAGTTGTTTGCTTTCTCCGATGCCACGATGCGGCGGCGGTTCCAGACGACCATGCCGACGGTGATGACGGTCAAGACGGCAGCGCCCACGTAGGCCAGACTGCTCACACACTTGTAGATCACCCAGCCGAAGAGGCTCGAGGCGAAGTCGAGCGCACCGGCCTGGAAGCCCTCGGGGATCTTCGCTGCGGGATCCTGCGTCTGAGCGTACACCGTCTGGGCGGCCTGCGTGAAGGCGGGCGCCATGTCGGTGACGAACCAGAGGCCGATGCCGACGGTGACGATGCCGATGATGAGCGTCTTCACCACGTTACCCTTCGTGTAGGGCAGCACCATCACGAACACGTAGAACATGCCGGCCAGCGACGCCAGCGGCAGGAACTCGTTGCCCGGCAGGGCCACCGCCATCAGCAGCGCCAGCGGGATCAGGATCAGCGAGGCCACGAGCGTCGTCGGATGGCCGATCACCAGCGCGGGCGACATGCCGATATACACCTTCTTGCCGGCCCACTTCCGCTGCACCACCTCCTGCGTCTTCTCCGCAATCGGCTTCAGACCGTCGATGAACAGTTTCGTGATTCTCGGGATCAGTTCCATCACCGCGCCCATCGTCACGCCGAGGAAGAGCACCTTCTTGATGTCCATCTGGGCCACGGCGCCGATCAGCGCGCCCACGATGACGCCGAGCACGATCGGCTCGCCCAGCACGCCGAACTTCCGCTTCAGGCCCTCAGCGTCGATGTCGAGCCGCGAGAAGCCGGGGATGCGGTCGAGCAGCCAGTTGATGCC
>JAFUAK010000289.1 GCA_017460765.1 Prevotella sp.
CCACTCTGCCTGCAGGTCGATGATCTGCTTGGTGTGCTTCTCCCAGTCGCCGCTGCCCTTGTTCTCCTCGGCAGCGATGGCCTCCACCTGTTCGCAGAGGGCCGTCTTGCGGGCCAGGTTCTCTTCCTCCTTGGCGCGTACACCCTCGAAGTGCTGCTGGTGACGCTTGTTGATGACGGTCGACGCTGCCTTGAAGCGGTTCCAGATCTCCTCGCGCTGCTCCTTGGCCACAGGCCCGATCTCGCGGTATTCCTGATGGAGTTTCTGCAACTGGTGGAAGGCGCTGATTACGTCTTCCTCATCGGCGAGTTTCTCTGCGACCTCGCACAGGCGGGTCTTGGCTTCAAGGTTCTTCTTGAAGTCGAGTTCGCGGGCTTCGCTGTTCAGGCGGAGCATATCGTAGAACTGCTCGACGTACAACTGGTAGTTGCGCCACAGTTCATTAGCCTTCTCGGCAGGCACGTTCTTGATCTCGCGCCATTGCTGCTGGAGGGCCTGGAATTCCTTGTAACTCTTGTTGGCCTCCTCGGGGGTGGTGATCATCGCCTTGATCTGGTCGATGATGGCCAGTTTCTTGGTAAGGTTCTCCTGTTTCTCTGCTTCCTGTTCCTTGAAGATCTTGGCGCGCTTCTCCTTGATGATGCCCATTTCGGCCTTGAAGGCCTCTTCGGTCTCATCGGGTGTGATCTGGTAGGCTTCGGGGTCCCCGCCACCGTCGATGTAGGCCTTCAGTTTGGCTTCGCGCTCGGCGATGTGCAACTTGTAGAAGGCCGTCTTCAGGTAGTCGACTTCGTCTTTCTGGGGTGCCTCCTCACCGTGTGCGATCTCACGTACACGCTCCAGAATCTCCGCCTTGGTTTCATACACCTTGCGGGTTACTTCTTCCTTGATTACTTCGCTTTGGCCCTGTTCGAGGGCATTGTCTTGAGAGTCCATCATTTAACTTTTTTAGTTATTGACCATTTAGTATTATGATGCATGGCATCATCACATTTGGGGTCAAAGGTACTAAAAAAGTAAAGAATAAAGCCTAAAATAAAGTTAAAAGATGCTAAACGAGCCGTTTGTGGCGGAAAATCCACCATGCAACGCCCGAAACGAAGACGGAAATGATGAGTGCGATGACAAATCCGAAGCGTGATTCCTCCATTCCGTTGACGAGGTTCATGCCGAAGAGCGAGGCTATCAGCATGGGCAGCGTCATGATGATGGTGACGGAGGTCAGCGTACGCATCACATTATTCATATTATTGTTGATGATGCTCGAATAGGTGTCCATCGTCGACTCCAGGATGTCGGAATAGATGCTGGTGGTCTCTCGGGCCTGAGACATCTCAATGTTCACGTCCTCGATGAGGTCGGCATCCAGTTCGTCGATCTGCAACTTGAACTTCAGTTTCTGGAGCAGGTTCTCGTTGCCGCGGATGGAAGTCTGGAAGTAGGTGAGCGAGTCCTGCAGGCGGCTGAGACCGATCAGGCTCTCGTTGTTCACCTCGCGGTCCAGGTTGCGCTTGGCCTTGTCGATGAGCATCGAGATCTGCTTCAGGCGCTTCAGGTACCACACGGCACTGGAGAGGAAGAGGCGGAAGATCATGTCGACATAGTCGGTGAATCCCTCGCCGCGCTTCTGCTGGTAACTCACGAAGTCGATCATCATGTTGGTCTCGTAGTAGCAGACGGTGATGGTGACGTCGCGCTTGTGGATGATACCAAGGGGCACGGTGGTATAGGGTGTCCTCGACCGTATCTCCTTGACATAGGGGATACGGAGGATGATGAGCATCCAGCCGTCGTCGTACTCATAGCGGGCACGCTCGTCGGTATCGCTGATGTCCGACATGAAGTAGTCGGGAATGTTGAACTTCTCTTCCAGTTCGTGCTGGTCGTCTTCGGTGGGGCATGTCACCTGAATCCAGCAATTGGGCTGCCACTCTGAGAGTTGGGTCAGTCCGCCTTGGGTGTTCCAATAAGTCTTCATTGTGCTAATCCTGTTTTGTACGGTGGCGCGTGAGCGCGGGGGTACGGGGTTCGAGAAATGATTTGGCGGCAAGAGGATTAGCGGTCTTGCCTGCTATCCTCCGGCCTAAAACTTGTTACTGTTCGCCGGGTAATCGTCCATAATTTTGTTACTAATTTGATTTATCGGGTGCAAAGATACAAAAAA
>JAFUAK010000290.1 GCA_017460765.1 Prevotella sp.
AAGTACTACGACGTGCTGGAGCGCACGCTCTACAACGGTCTGATCTCGGGTGTATCGCTCGAAGGTAATGGCTTCTTCTATCCCAATCCCTTGGAGTCGATGGGCCAGCACCAGCGTCAGCCTTGGTTCGGCTGCGCCTGCTGCCCGAGCAACATCTGCCGCTTCATCCCCTCGCTCCCTGGCTATATCTATGGAGTTAAGGAGTCAGGAGTCAGGAGTCAGGAGTTAAGTAGTATATACGTGAACCTCTTTATTCCTTCGTCTGCAACTTTGGACGTGGCAGGCAAGAAGGTAGCCCTGAGTCAGACGACGGAGTATCCCTGGAACGGCGACATTGCCGTGACCATCGACCAGAACGCCGCCGGACAGTTCGCCCTGAAGGTCCGCATCCCGGGCTGGGTGAAGAACCAGGTCGTCCCCTCTAACCTCTATCAGTACACCGACGGCAAGCGCCTCGGCTATACCATCACCGTGAACGGTTCCGTGGTCGGCTGTGCCACAGCCGATGGTTACTTTACCATCGACCGCAAGTGGAAGAAGGGCGACAAGGTGCAGATCCATTTCGACATGGAGCCGCGCACCGTCCGTGCAATCAACAAGGTGGAGGCCGACCGCGGCATGATCTCCGTGGAGCGCGGCCCGCTGGTCTACTGTGCCGAGCATCCCGACAATGCGTTCGACATCATGGGAGCCCTCGTCAATCAGGAACCGCAGTTCACGCTCGGCAAGGGCGAGATAGCCGGAACACCGATCCAGACACTCGTCACCGATGCCCAGACGCTCGACTTCAACAAGGCCGGCAAACTGGAGACCAAGGACCAGACGCTGACGCTTATTCCCTACTATGCCTGGTGTCATCGTGGCAGCGGCAAGATGCGCGTCTGGCTGCCGCAGGACCTGAACGCCACCAACCCCACACAGCCCGCTACACTGGCTTCTGACAGCAAGGTGAGCAGTTCATCCGAGCGTATGCCTGCCCTCTCGGCTATCAACGACCGCTTGGTGCCGAAGGACGAGAACGATCGCTCGGTGCCCTACACCCACTGGTGGCCGAAGAAGGACTGCACCGAGTGGCTCGGCTATGAGTTCCCGCAGGAGTCGACCGTGCAGAGTGCCACCGTTTACTGGTACGACGATGGTCCTTGGGGCGGTTGCCGCGTACCGCAGTCCTGGCGCATCCTCTATCAGACGGCTGATGGTCAGTGGCAGCCCGTCAGCGGTACCGATGGCTATCCCACGGAGAAAGGCACTGCCTGCACCGTGAACTTCGACCCCGTGAAGACCAAGGCACTGCGCCTCGAGGTGACCCTGCCCGTCGACAACGCCGCCGGTCTCTTCGAGTGGTCCGTGAGATAATCGTTTCGGTTCGTTCCGATAATTGTTTCGACTCGTGCAGATAGTCTCTTTCCATAGAAAGGGATTATCTCTTCGGGTCGTAGATGACGTTCCTTTGGGCCGTGGAAGGCATTGAGGTACGTGGGTCGAAGGCTTCGAGGTACGTAGGTCGCGGCCGTCGAGGTACGTGCCTCGCCACCTCCGAGCCACGGGGCGTTTAAGGTTCACAAAGGTATTCGACGATGAGTTCCACCTCGCGGCGGGTGAAGCGGTGGGCGTGAGGCGGGGAGTTCAGGGCGCGCAGTCTGTCGCGCAGTTCATGGCAGTAGTCGATCCAGTAGTTCAGGTTGTTCAGGGCGCCCTTCTTCGTCCGGGCGTCG
>JAFUAK010000291.1 GCA_017460765.1 Prevotella sp.
AGTCTTTGATCATTCCACACCTCCACACTGGCCGCATAGCCAAGCCGATTCAGACGAGTGAACGCCTCGATGATGTCAGGTCCAAGCCAGGCACCATTCTCCTCGTTGCGACCCTGTGCCATGGAACAGCCACGAATCACGCCGTCGAAGTCCTGATTGACGGTCACTTCGTATTTTTGCTGCCGCAGAAGTTGGCGCATGGAGTGGCTGATATGAATCTCTCCAGGGAAGATGACGTAGCGGTCGAGCGGACAATACCAGTGCGGCTCGCGTTCCATCTGGTAGGCGTAACAAGGGAAAAAGCCGTTGCTGTAGGCCAGCAACAGCCGCTCTGGCGACAGGTCGCCACCGATGGCTACCAGTCCGTCCTCCTCACCCCAGCGGGGATTTGGGAACCAGAGTTCTTCATCCAATTGCCAAACCGCCATTTTTTCAATGCATAATGCATAATGCACCATTCATCATTCCTATGGTGACGCTTCCTCCGTTCTTCAAACTACCGAACAGGATCTCACGCATCAGCAGCGGCTTCAACTGCTGGGCGATGACACGATCCATCTCGCGGGCACCATACTCCGGCGTAAACCCTTCCTTCAACAAGTGTTCGAAAGCCTCTTCGGTGAGTGTCATCTTCACCTGTTTGGCATCGAGTTTCATCTCCAGTTCACGCAGTTTCTTCTTCAGAATCAGCGTAGCCATATCGCGATCCATATCGTGGAACACAACGGCTCCCGACAGACGGTTCAGGAACTCCGGCTTGAAGGTCCGTTTCACCTGCTTCATCATGGCCTCTCCACGACTGACGCGACCGTTGAAGCCGATGCTTTGCGATGCAAACTGCGCTCCTGCATTGGATGTCATGATGAGCACCACGTTACGGAAGTCGGCCTTGCGACCCTTGTTGTCTGTCAGACGGGCATAGTCCATCACCTGTAGCAGGATATTATAGATGTCCTGATGCGCCTTTTCTATCTCGTCGAGCAGCAGCACGGCATTGGGCGTCTTGCGGATGGCATCGGTCAGCAGACCGCCGTCCTCATAGCCCACATAGCCTGCAGGCGAACCAATCAACTTGGCGACGGTATGTTTCTCGGTGTATTCGCTCATGTCGAAGCGTATCAGTTCAATGCCCAGTTCCTTGGCCAGCACTTTTGCGACCTCGGTCTTTCCCACCCCCGTAGGTCCGACGAAGAGCAGCGATGCCAGCGGTTTGTTATCATCCAACAGACCTGCACGCGACATCTGCACCGCCTCCACCACCTGTCGGATGGCTTCGTCCTGCCCGTAGATCTGCGAGAGCATCCTTGGTGCCAGACTCTCCAGCCTCTGATAGTCATCGTCCTCAGCAACGGCCAGTGCATCCACCTTACACGTCTTTGCCAATACGTCTGCAATGTCCGCTTTGGAAACTATTCGCTCGGCTTTGCCGCTTCGCTTGTCGAAGAACTCTTCATTATTAACTCTTAACTCGAAACTTGCCCCCGCCTCGTCTATCAGGTCGATCGCCTTATCGGGCAGAAAACGGTCGTTCACATGCTTGGCACTCGCTTCTACGGCAAAGTCGATGGCCTCAGCCTCATACTTCACCTTGTGGAACTCCTCATAACGAGGCTGCAACTGCCGCAGGATGTGCTTCGCCTCGTCTAGCGAAGGTTCCGCGATGTCTATCTGCTGGAACCTGCGAATCATCCCTTTCGAGCGGGCGAAGTGCCGGTTGTACTCCTCATAGGTCGTGGAACCGATGAAGCGGATGTTGCCCGACTCCAGATAGGGCTTCAGCATGTTCGAGGCATCCATCGCGCCCTCCCCAGTAGCACCGGCTCCAACGAGCGTATGTATCTCGTCGATATACACGATATTATTACTGCTCTCAGCCTGCACGCCGTCCATAATCATCTTGATGCGATTCTCGAAGTCGCCGCGATACTGCGTACCAGCCAGCAGCGTTCCCATGTCGAGTTGATAGATACGGCTACCCTTCAGTCGCTCAGGCACCCGTCCTTCCTCGATCATCCGTGCCAGTCCCCACACGAGAGCCGTCTTACCTACGCCCGGCTCGCCCACATGCAGCGGATTGTTCTTATCACGGCGACACAGCACCTGAATGGTCCGTTGCAACTCCTGCTCGCGTCCGATGAGCGGATTGTGCTTCTGGTAGAAGTCGTTCATGCAAGTCACCAGTTGTTTCCATGCTTCGTCCTGTTTCTGTGTGCCGATGTCTTCTTCCAGATGATTCTCAAAGTCGTAGGCACAGATGAGTTGGCTCATGAAGTTACTCTCCTTGCTCGCCAGAGCATCCTTCAGCAGATAGCAAGCCCACGACTCCTTCAACTGCAGGATACCCATTACCAGATGTGGTATGTCTAGGGCTGTAGCACTGCTGTTCACCACCTGCTGGCAGGCTATTTCTATCACCTGTCCGAGTTGGGCCGATGCCTCCGGCTCGTAGTCCTGTCCCTCTGGAATAGTCTCCACGTCCAGCATTTGTCGGAACAGTCGGTCTGCCAGTGTGTCTGGTCTGTAGAAGATGTTCAGCACACGTACAAAGGTGTCATCGCGCATCATAGCCAATAGCAGATGTTCCGGCGTGATGAACTCATTCCTGTCACTCTGACAGTATTCCATCGCTATGTGCAGAATCCTTGCTGCACGTTCTGTCTGTTTGATCTCTGCCATAACGTTTATTCCTCCTCCGGTTCAACGGTCAAACGTAATGGATACCCCTTCTCGCGAGCCATACTGGTAGCCTTGTTGGCTTTCGACACGGCAATATCGTAACTGTAGATACCTACCACCGCCTTGTCAGAGTGGTGAACCTGCAGCATCAGCGCCTCTGCCTCCTCCTCACTCTTAAAGAATACCTGCTTCAGTATCATCACCACAAACTCCATCGTCGTGAAATCGTCGTTGTAGATAATCACCTTATATCTCCGCGGCTCTCTGAGGTCTATCCTCTGCCTTTCCTTCAGTCCTGATTGTTCCTTTGCCAT
>JAFUAK010000292.1 GCA_017460765.1 Prevotella sp.
CTGTCAGGGTTATCTTTACCACAGCAGTCCTTTCCAGACTTCGAGTTATGGCATCATCAAAGGCATCCATGTGATGTGGGAGGAAACGCTGACTAATGGCACGAAGAGCCTCAATCTTCTCATCTCTATCTGTCACGACCTCTGCCTTACCGACAGCCATTGCCGATTTATATTGGAGTGTAAAACTGCCATCCTTGGGACCGACTGTAGGTGCGCATTTCGTAACTGCCGACAATGCTACAGTCGGATTTGCTGCTATGCAATCCAACTTTTCTCCCTCCAAGGCACAATGAAAGTAGAATGTCTTATCGTCTGTGCGAGCCAATGATAAGGGTACTCCGTAGGGACTACCGTCTGGTCGTGTGAAACTAACAGTTATATATGGAGCCTTATCCAATACCTCCAATGCGAAGGTGGCATCCATTTGGCGACTCGCCTTCCTCATTCGCGACTCGGCAAAGCTCGAACAAGTTCGACTCTGCTCTCGCTGCTCATTCGGTTCTCTGCTTGCTTTTCTCATAAATGCTCGTCACCTTTCTCCAGTGCCATAAAGTCAGGCACAAGGTACTCTTCCAATTTCTCATGCTTGATGCCCGTCGTTTTGCGGCTGACAGACAAAACCTTCTCCACTGCATCGACCTTTAGCAATTCGAGCAGTGTTCCTTCTCCCACATATCCTGTGGCTCCAGTCAGTATTATTCTCATAGAATCTTCTATTTGATTATTAAATTGACGCGATGGTGCCGACAAGCGTGACGAGCACAATTCCAAATGCCGACCAAATGGCATAGGCCACACCGACGGGCAGAGACGTGTGAACTGTTCCGCCTCTTTGAGCATGGATGTAGCAAAGGTCTCGCTCACGATGGCTGCAAGTAAAAATAGAAAGTTCTTCATTCTCTAATTTCTTTTGGCTGCGAAGATACAAAATTTCTGCCACACCACGATGGATATGCAGAAAAATTGTATTTATTTAGCGAAACTATTGCTTCAATTGTTGCATATCGCAAATCTGCTTCATCAGCATCTTCTTGGGGAAGAAGTGGGCCAGATGGGTGAAGGCTTGCTGCATCAGTGTCAGGCCGCCAGTGACGGTCATCTTGCCAGTCTGCACCGGGCTGTTATTTAGAAATGTACTTCTGAAGAATTTCGTGGTAATCGGCATTGCGGGCCTTGGTGTTGCTGTCGACAGCCATGAGGAAGGCACCGAGCATCATCATGACGATGAGCCAAGCACGGACGTTGGGACTTCCCATCATTCTACGTTATTAGTGGCTGTGCTGCTGGGGTGGCTGTGCTACGAGTTCTCAAATATGCTCTGGCCAATCACTGCTGGACGGAGCCCCTCGACAGTATCTATGAACATGCCAAGGGCCAGAAGTGGCAACTGTTGACGCCCCGTATCGGAGAACAGATCGACCTAAATAGGCAGCAGGTGTTCAAGAAGTGGTGGTAGCACCCTGTGCCTTCCACTTTTTTGGCGAGGAGGTCAGCCGTTAAACTTTTGACTTTCAAGTTATTCCGTACGTGCAGACGGATGTCTTGTCCACATATTCCCTACCAGGCGGTGGGGATTTGTTGTTTTTTTCGTATCTTTGCAGCATGAATGAAATAATAATCCTAAAATGATTAACAGAATATGAAGACTAAAAGATGTTTCTTGAGTCTGGTGGCCGTATGCTTCCTGACAGGAGCGTGGGCACAGCAGTCTATGAACGCGTTTATCAACCAGTTGATGCAGCGGATGACGCTGGAGGAGAAACTGGGACAGTTGAATCTGATGCCCGCCAGCGACGAGATTGTGACGGGCGGCAATGTGGACACTGAAGTGGGTGCACGCATTGCCAACGGCCAACTCGGTGGTGTGTTCAACCTGAAGGGCGTAGATAAGATCAAGGCACTACAGGACATTGCTGTCAAGAAGTCGCGCTTGGGCATTCCCCTCATTGTGGGTATGGATGTGATTCATGGCTACGAGACGATCTTCCCGATTCCCCTGGCCCTGTCGTGCTCCTGGGACTTGGCTGCCATCGAGAACATGGCCCGCATTTCAGCCCGTGAGGCCAGTGCCGACGGTATCAACTGGGTGTATTCGCCGATGGTCGATATCGCGCTGGATGCCCGTTGGGGCCGCGCGGCGGAGAGCGGCGGAGAAGACCCGTATCTCGGTAGCGAGATTGCCAAGGCCTATGTGCGCGGCTATCAGGGTGACCGCTATGATACAGACCGCGTGATGGCCTGCGTGAAGCACTACGGTCTCTATGGTGCCGTGGAGGCAGGCCGCGACTATAATACCGTCGATATGAGTCACCTGCGGATGTACAACCAGTACTTCCCTCCCTATAAGGCTGCGGCCCAGGCTGGGGCTGGCTCGTTCATGTCGTCGTTCAACCTCGTTGACGGGCAGCACGCCACAGCCAACCGTTGGCTACTGACGGACGTGCTGCGCAACCAGTGGAACTTTAACGGTTTCGTGGTGACCGACTACGGTTCTATTGGCGAGATGACCAACCACGGCTTCGGCAATCTGAAGCAGAACTCGGCGAAGGCTCTGAAGGCGGGCACCGACATGGATATGTGCTCCAACGGCTTCATCGGTACGCTGGCCGAGTCGGTGAAAGACGGTTCCGTGACAATGGCCGACATCGACCTAGCCTGCCGACGGATCTTGGAGGCGAAATATAAACTGGGGCTTTTCGACGACCCCTACCGTTATCTGGATGCGAAGCGCAGGGCTCATGACATCTATACCGACGCACATCGCGCCCAGTCGAGGAAGTTGGCTGCAGAGACCTTCGTGCTGCTGAAGAACGATCATGAGACGCTGCCGCTGAAGAAACAGGGCAAGATCGCCCTCATCGGTCCGCTGGCCAACGACCGTGCCAACATCGCCGGCACTTGGTGCGTGGCTTATACACCAGAGCGCTATATGACGATTAAGGAGGGCATGGAACAGGCGTTGGCTGGCAAGGCGCAGTTGCTCTATGCCCAGGGCTGTAACCTGACGCGGGATGCAGCCTTGCAGGAGGCAGCCGAATTCGGCAAGCACATCCCCCGCGTGGATGAGGCCCAGGCCAAGGCTGAGGCACTGGCTGTGGCCCGCGAGGCCGATGTTATTGTCTGTGCCATGGGTGAGTGTGCAGACTTCTCAGGTGAGAGCAGTAGCCGTGCCACGCTGGAGATGCCCGACGTGCAGCGCGAACTGCTGGAGGAACTTGTCAAATTAGGCAAGCCCGTGGTACTGCTCCACTTCTCAGGCCGCGCCACCGTGCTCACCTGGGAACAGGAGCATGTGGATGCCATCATGAACGTTTGGTTCGCGGGCTCGGAGGCTGGCAATGCCATCGCCGACGTGCTGTTTGGCGACGTCGCGCCCAGCGGACACCTGACGGTGACGATGCCGCGTGCACTCGGACAGGTACCTATTTATTATAACCACCTGAACACAGGGCGCCCCGTGCCCGAGGGAGCCGACAGTTATCGGAAGTTCGCCAGCAACTATCTGGAGGTGCGCAACGATCCTCTTTATCCCTTCGGCTATGGATTGTCGTACACCAAGTTCGCTTACTCGGAACTTACTATCGATGGGCGTACGGCTCGCTGTACCGTCACCAATACAGGCCATCGTGATGCCGATGAGGTAGTCCAACTCTACATACGCGACCTGGTGGCCGATGTGAGCCGTCCCGTAAAGGAACTGAAAGGCTTCCAGCGCATCCATCTGAAGGCTGGCGAGCAGCGGGAGGTGGCGTTCGAGATCACGCCTGTGATGCTGCAGTACTACGATATCAATGGCAACGTCGTACCAGGCGAGGGCGAGTTCGACATCATGGTGGGCTCCAATAGCCGCGATGTCATCAGTGCCCGTCTGGTGGTCGATTAACAGATAATTTGGGCGGAGAGGTGAACATGATTATGATTCAGACCAAAAGAATAAAGACAGTATGGCTCATCATGACTTTGCTATGCTGTTCATACCAGGTGAATGCTGCTGATAAAGTGGTGGTGGCATACGTGACCTCGTGGACAGAGACGATTCCTGACCCCACAGTGATGACGCACATTAACTATGCTTTCGGGCATGTAAATGAAACGTTCAACGGTGTAAGCATCGATAACCCTGACCGTCTGCGGCAGATGGTGGCTCTGAAGAAGCAGAATCCGAAACTGAAGGTGATGCTCTCTGTCGGAGGCTGGGGCAGTGGCCGTTTCAGCGAAATGGCGGCCTCAGACGAGAATCGGCTATTGTTTGCAAAGGACTGCCAGAAAGTGGTGGAGGAGTTCGGACTCGACGGTATTGACATCGACTGGGAGTATCCTACACAATCGTCTGCAGGAATTTCTTCTTCCCCCTCCGATACGAGAAACTTTACGCTGCTGATGCGCGATCTTCGCCAACAGTTGGGTGACAAACTGCTTACCTGCGCTACCATCGCCAGTGGCGAGTTTATCGATTTCCGTAACTGTATACAGTATTTGGATATGGTCAACGTGATGTCGTATGATATGGGCAACCCGCCCTATCATCATTCTGCCCTTTATCCTTCGGAAATCTCCAACAGGATGACGACCTCAGAAGCCATAGATGCTCATCTGAAGGCAGGCGTACCCTGTGAGAAACTCGTGATGGGCATGCCACTCTATGGCAGGGGTAAACAGGGCTATACTACAGAGCCCGACAGCACGAGAGGTGTTACGGAGCGTTGGCACGGGCAGTCGATGGTGCCTTATCTTGTAGACGACCAAGGGGAACTGGTGATGGGCTTCGAAAACGAACGGTCCATCAGCATTAAGTGCCAGTACATCATTGACCACCGCCTTCTTGGTGGCATGTATTGGGAATATGGCGATGAACGTCAGGAGAAACTACGTAACACGATTTCCCAGATTCTGATGAAAAACGGGTCTTCGCCTTATCCTGCCGACTATGCAGGCAACCGGGTCCGCTTTCGTACACTGGTGATCTGGGACCCCTCTGCCGAGCCGGCCCATGTGGATTTCGACCAGCAAGCCATCCATTTCATCCATAAACTGTCGTATGGCGATGGCTTTACTTTTGATACCCGTACGACTTTCCCTGTCAGTGTTGATACCCTGCGGCAATACGATGTCGTGGTGATGCTTAATGCACTGCCACAGGATGCTGCTGCTCGTAAGGCTTTTGAACAGTATATGGAACAGGGTGGCGGCTGGATGGGCTTCCATGGTACGGGGTATAATGATGCAGACACCCACTGGCCTTGGTTCAACAAGTTCCTGGGCTGCGGAACGTTCCTCTGTAACAACTGGCCCCCTCAACCCGCTTTGGTAGATGTCGAAAGTGAGCAGCATCCCGTCACTCGTACTTTACCCCGACAATTCGTTGCGCCGGCCAGTGAGTTCTATCAGTTTTCTCCCTCCCCCCGTGCCAACGAGGATGTGGAGGTGCTGGTATCCATTTCTCCCAAGATGTATTCTTTCGGAATCAAAGACATAGTTACCTATGGTGACTTCCCGATAGTCTGGACTAATAAGAAATATCGTATGATCTACCTGAATATGGGACATGGTGACGAGTGTTTCATCGATGCTAATCAGAACCTGCTTTTTACCAATGCGTTCCGATGGGTGGTGAGCCGTTGTTTCTGATTACCGCGACTCCGTGCTGATGGTGGCTGACAAGGGCAGCGACGAGTATTTGCACTTGCAGATGTCGGCGCTCTGTGCACGGAAGGAATATCAGGAGGCCCTCAAGGTGAGCGATAAATGGCTTAACAAGGTGACGGAGGGTACTCATGAGGATGCTTATGCAGCCTACTATCGCCATATTGTCTACGACAATCTAGGGAATAACGAGATGGTGCGCTTCTGGTTGGCCAAGTCGGCCATCGATGACATCAAGTGTGCGGTGATGGACCGAAACGGCTGGCGCAGGCTCATGAGGAATTGACGGCAGCCAATGAGAAACTCGAGAAGAGCAACAGGTCGCTCCAGAAGATGAACGAGCGTGTGATGAGGAATAACAGACAGTTGTTTGATATCAATGAGCAGTTGAAGAAAAATAATTTGCCTCCAGAGGAGTAATTCTCAAAAATATTCCTTATCTTTGCAGACGATAAAACTATAAATAGATGAAAAGAGTCCAGTTTTGGAAGGCTGTATCAGTGGCATTGCTGCTGTTATGCTGTGCCGTAGCGGTGCAGGCAGCCGATTACGAGGTGGTGCCACTGCCTCAGAAAATAGAGTTGCAGAAAGGTGAGCCGTTCGTGCTCAGTGGTGATGTGCAGATTTTGGCTGCCGACGGGTTGCAGCAGGAGGCGGAGTTCCTCCAGTCGTATCTGAAGGATGTGACGGGACTTACGCTGGCCATCAGCCAGAAGAGGGAGAAAAAGGTGACTTACATCGAATTGGCCGTTTCTCCGAAGGTCGCTGAGGCTGAAGGCTACGTGCTCACTGTCCAGAAGAAGGGCATCGTGATAGCAGGTGGCTCAGCCGCAGGTGTGTTCTACGGTATCCAGACGCTGAGGAAGAGCCTGTCGGATCGCGCATTGTCGCTGCCTGCCGCACAGATCAGCGACTGCCCGCGCTTCGGCTGGCGAGGCATGCACCTCGACTGCTCGCGCCATTTCTTCTCCACGGATTTCGTGAAGAAGTTCATCGACCTGCTGGCGCTGCACAATATGAACACCTTCCACTGGCATCTGACCGACGATCAGGGCTGGCGCATTGAGATCAAGAAGTGGCCCAAACTGATTGAAGTGGGCTCGAAGCGTACGGGCACGATCCTGGGTACTAATTCCGATCTCGACGACATGATCCCTGTCTGTGGCTACTATACGCAGGAGGAAGCCCGCGATATCGTCAAGTATGCCGCAGAGCGCCATGTCACCGTTGTCCCGGAGATCGACATGCCAGGCCACATGCTGGCAGCACTGGCCAGTTATCCGGAACTTGGCTGTACGGGCGGTCCTTATCAGGTGGGTCATTACTGGGGTGTCTATAAGGACGTGCTCTGTGTGAGCAATCCCAAGGTCTATCAGTTTGTGGAGGACGTGCTGACGGAGATCATGGAAATCTTCCCCTCGGAGGTGATCCACATCGGTGGCGACGAGACGCCCACGGAGAAGTGGGAGCAATGCCCGAAGTGTCAGGCCCTCGACCTGGGCGGTGCCACCCTGCAGGGCTATTTCACCCAGAAGGTGTTCGACTTCCTGACAGCCCACCATCGCCGTGCCCTGGGCTGGGACGAGATTTTAGAGAACCATGCCCCGAAGGATGCAATGATCATGTCGTGGCGCGGCACGGAACCAGGTGCCAAGGCCGCTGAACTGGGGCACGACGTGGTGATGGCGCCTACTACCTATTGCTATTTCGATTATCTGCAGTCGGAGGACGCAAGGTTTGAGCCCACGCGTTGTGGCGGCTTTATCCCTGTGGAGAAGGTTTACTCACTGGAGCCTGCCCCCGATAGCCTGTCAGCAGAGGCGCGTCAGCATGTCATCGGCGTTCAGGCTAACTTGTGGGCTGAGTATCTGCTGACGGAGGGACTGGTAGAGTACCAGGCCCTGCCCCGTATGTCGGCCTTGGCTGAGGTACAGTGGACGCAGCCTGCACGTAAGGACTACGAGGCGTTCAAGCAGAGGCTGACGCGTCTGTCGGACTTCTTTGAACTATACCACTACCAGTATGCTAAGCACCTCTGGCCTGAGCGTCAGTTGCCCAGCCGCTGGCAGTTCTGAATGCTGACTTATTGTTTACTCAACTAATAAAGAAATGAAAAGACTATTCATACTCATTCTGACGGCCCTGCTGACTGTGGGCTCCGTCAGTGCTGCTACTCCTGAGCAGCAGTTCGTCCGTGTGAGCGGACCTAACCTGATTCAGCCCAATGGGCAGAAACTCTATATCCAAGGAACGAACCTCGGCAACTGGTTGAATCCCGAGGGCTATATGTTCGGTCTGAGCCGCACGAATTCTCCCTGGATGATTGATCTGATGATCAAGGAGGCCGTGGGTCCCGACTTCGCCGCCGAATTCTGGCAGGCCTTCAAGGACAACTATATCACGCGTGCGGACATTAATTATATAGCACAGCAGGGCGCCAACACCATCCGTCTGCCCTTCAACTACAAACTCTTCACCGATGAGGACTACATGGGGCTGACAAAGGACCAAGACGGTTTTGCGAGAATGGACTCCGTGGTGACTTGGTGCCGCGACAACGGTCTTTACCTGATCCTCGACATGCATGACTGTCCAGGGGGGCAGACGGGTGACAACATCGACGATGGACACGGTTATCCCTGGCTCATGGAAAGTGAGACAAGTCAGCAACTCTTCTGCAATATCTGGCGGAAAATGGCGTTAAGATATAAGGACGAACCCGTGATTCTGGGCTACGAACTGGCCAACGAACCTATCGCCCACTATTTCGAGAACAAGGAAGCACTGAACCAGAAACTCGAACCCCTCTACAAACGGGCTGTGAAGGCCATCCGTGAGGTGGATAAGAACCATGTCATCCTGCTGGGCGGTGCCCGCTGGAACTCGGACTTCTATATGTTCAGCGACTGGACTTTCGACGATAACATCATGTATACCTGCCACCGCTATGGTGGAGAGGCTACCGCAGAGGCCATCAAGGACTATATCGACTTCCGCGACAAGACGGGTCTCCCGATGTATATGGGTGAGATCGGACATAATACCGACGAGTGGCAGGCCCAGTTCGTGAAGGTGATGAAGCAGGCGAACATCGGCTATACCTTCTGGCCCTACAAGAAACTGGACAACTCCTGCATGATGGGCATTCAGAGACCGGAGCAGTGGGACAGCATCGTGGTGAAGTACTCTGAGACCCCGCGCGGCACTTATCAGGAATGGCGTGAGGCCCGTCCTGACCAGACCCTGTTCAGACAACTGCTGATGCAATACGTGGAGAACAGCCGCTTCGAGCGCTGCAGGCCGCAGGAAAACTACATCCGTTCGATGGGCCTGAAATAGGGTAGACTAGAATAACTAAAAACGATTATTAATATGCAGACAAAAGAACTCAAGTCACGCGTTATCGGCGTGGACATCAGCAATGAGCGTACAACCTACGCTATCGTAGACATCCGTGGTAATATCATTGCCAGCGATCATTTCCCGACATGGGACTTTACCGATCTGAACCGCTTTGCCTCAAAACTGGCAGACGCAATCGTCACACTTGCTGAGTCCAACGGCGGCTATGAGACTATCCGTTCTATCGGTGTCAGTTGCCCCAGTGCCAGCAGTACGTCGGGCTGTATTGAGAATGCGGCCAACCTGCCCTGGAAGGGTGTGGTACCTTTGGCCGCTATCCTGCGCGACCGTATCGGTCAGGCCGTGATTTTAGGTAATGATGCCCATAATACGGCTCTGGGTGAGCGCATGTACGGTTCGGCTCATGGTATGAAGGACTTCATCGTGATCAACCTTGGTGTGGGCTTGGGCAGTTGTTTCTTCTCCAATGGTGCCGATCATAAGGGCTTTGGCGGTTATGCCGGTGAGATCGGGCATACCTGTATCGTGGATCATGGTCGCCATTGTGCTTGTGGACTCGATGGGTGTCTGGAGGCCTATACGGCTGCCGCAGGCATCGTCCAGACCGCCAAGGAGGTGATGGCCGAGAGCAACCAGCCTTCGCTGATGCGCGGGCAGGAAGATCTCAATCCGAAGATGATTGCCGAGATGTGTGACAAGGGTGACGAACTCGCCATAGAGGTGTATCGTCGTACGGGCTACTGGTTGGGAGCCGGACTGGCCACATACGCTTCAATCGTCAGTCCCGAGGCCATTATCCTGACGGGTGGGGTGTCGCATGCCGACCATTGGCTGCTGGATCCGATGGAGGAATCGTTCGAAATGCATGTCTTTGGCAACCTCCGTGGTAGGGTGAAGTTGCTCGTCTCACGGCTCGACGACCGTGAGCGCGATGTGCTTGGAGCCGCTGCATTGGCATGGGAAGTGCCCGAATATTCGCTTTTCTTGTGATAAATGTAGTTTTTACACCTCTATATTTCATCCACTCTTTTAAGAGGCTTAAAAAATCTTATATATCTGAAAATCAATAAGATAAAATTAAATACAGAAACGCGGAGTCCACTTTTCTGATTCTCTCCGCGTTTCGTTTTTATATTTTTCTTAATTTTGCAGCAGAAATCCTAACTGCAGGAATTTATCTAACTTACAATTAACAATAATTCAAACAAAGTATGAAAAAAAGCAGGTTAATTTTGATGTTATTGGCACTGTTCGTGTCTATGACATCGTTCGCCCAAGGAATCTTGGGTACTGTGATCGACGAGAACGGTGAGCCCGTGATCGGTGCTACTGTTGTCGAGAAAGCCAATCCTCAGAATGCGACCATCACCGACTTTGATGGTAACTTCAATCTGAAGGTTGACGCAGGTAAGACCATCGCCATCTCCTATGTGGGTTACATCACCCAGGAAGTGGCAGCCCAGAATGGCATGACGGTCAATCTGAAACCGGACGACAAGATGCTCGAGGAAGTGGTTGTCGTAGGTTATGGTGTTCAGAAGAAGAGCGTGGTCACCGCTTCTATCGCCAAGGTGAGTGCCGATGACCTGGAAGGTAAGACACGTCTGCGTGCCGATGATGCCCTGAAGGGTATGGCCGCCGGTGTGAACGTGACCTCTTCATCTGGCCAGCCTGGTTCTCAGTCGATGATCCGTGTGCGTGGTACAGGTACCATTAATGACACGAATCCTCTTTATATTATCGACGGTATGCCTGCTGACCAGTATGGTCTGGAGTCGGTGAACCCGAACGATATCGAGAGTATCGAGGTGTTGAAGGATGCTGCTTCTGGTGCTATCTACGGTGCACGTGCTGCCAACGGTGTGATCCTGATCACCACCAAGAAGGGTAAGATGGGCAAGGCTCAGATCAACTACAACTTCAGTTATGGCTGGCAGACTGCCTGGAAGCATCGCGACGTGACGGGTGCCACAGACTATGCCGTTCTCCAGAACGAGAAGTACTTGAACGGTGGTCAGGCTCCCCTTTATGCTGATCCCTATAATCTGATTGATGCCAACGGCAACGCCATCAAGGGCTTCGGTACCGACTGGCAGGAACTGCTGTTCAATGACAATGCCCCCATCGTGCAGCACGACGTGAGCGTCAGTGGTGCTACTGAGAAGGTGAACTACTACCTCTCAATGGGTTACTACTCTCAGGACGGTATCGTCGGCGGTAACTATGGTAAGTCGAACTACGATCGTCTGACCATCCGCTCGAACAATAACTTCAATATCATCGATGCCACGAAGGAGCGCAACTTCCTGAACAAGTTGGACATCAGCGCTAACCTCTCTTATATGCGTGTTCACAGCACCGGTATCGACACCAACTCAACATGGGGCTCTCCCCTTGGCTCAGCCCTCTATCTGGCTCCAACACTGCCCGTTACACTGACTGGTGCCGTGGCACAGGACATGATAGACCGCTACAGCGCATACGATCTCTACAGGGATGAGAACGGTGATCCTTATACCATCCCCGGCTATGTAGGCTCTTATCAGGAGCAGAACAACCCCATCGCCATGATGCAGCAGCGTCCCGGCAAAGGCTGGTCGCATAAGTTTATGCCTAAGTTCTCTATCGACCTCCAGTTGTGGGACAACCTGAAGTACCACTTCACCTGGAGTGCTGAGCAGTCGTTCTGGGGCAGTGAGTCGGCAACCACCGAGAAGTTCTATTTCTCTGGCAACAACAACTCCGACCACACGCAGGCCTCTTCGGAGAAGTCCAACAGCACAACCTGGCAGATTGAGAATACGCTGACCTACGACAAGGAGTTCGGCAAGCACTCTATCGGTGTGGTGCTCGGTCAGTCGGCCCTGAAGTATACAGGCAGTTATGTAGGTGCCTCTCACTGGAATCTGATCAATATCAACAAGCCCTACGTAGACTACACAACAGGCGGTAGCGTTCAGACAACGACGGATGCCGACGGCCATATCATCGGTGTACAGAGTCTCGTCAGTGGTTGGGCAGGCCCCAACGTGGAGCATCGTCTGGCTTCTCTCTTCGGACGTCTGAGTTACAACTACGACGAGAAGTACATGCTGCAGGCTACGCTCCGTCGTGACGGTTCGAGCCGCTTCGGTTCTAATAATAAATATGGTGTGTTCCCCTCAGTATCCGTAGGTTGGAACATCATGAACGAGAAGTTCATGGAGAGCACCCGCGACTGGCTGACAAACCTGAAGTTCCGTGCCAGTTGGGGTAAGAACGGTAACGAGAACATCGGTGACTTCCGCTACACTGTGCTCACCACTTCCGGTGGCACCAGTAACTACTACTTCGGCCGTCAGGCTTCGATGATCTACGGTTCCAAGGCCAACGGTCTGGCCAATGAGGATCTGAAGTGGGAGGAGAGTGAGCAGACCGACCTCGGTCTCGACTTCGGCTTCTGGAACAACAAGTTGACTTTCACCGTCGACTACTATATCAAGAAGACCAACGGTATGCTGATGACCATGCCGATTCCCTCATACGTCGGTGAGACCAAGCCTATCGGTAACGTCGGTGATATGGAGAACAGTGGTATTGAGTTCGAACTGGGCTATAAGTTCAACGTCAGCGACGCTCACTTCTCTGTCAAGGGCAATGCCTCTTATCTGAAGAACAAACTGAAGAACCTGGGTAACGACACGGGCTTCCTGAACTACGGCATCAGCCAGTTC
>JAFUAK010000050.1 GCA_017460765.1 Prevotella sp.
AACGCTGCTGCTGAATCACTCAACTCGAAGATAAAGAAGTTTAGGGCACAACTGCATGGAGTCGTGGATATAGACTTCTTCCTCTACAGGCTATCTATGATATTTGGCTAAACACAGGTATTTCCCCCTGCGCCAGAAAAACTCACAGGCGCTTCTCGTGGCAGTTCTTGCTGCGCCGCATCGTAACACTTTTTTGAAGGCTTCGTAAAAAGTGTTGGGATGCGGCGTAAAAAAGAGGGGGTAGAACACGGAAGGGACGGTTCTTATTGTGCACACGGCGGAGGCAGCATCGGTTGCCTCCGCTGCTTTTTTCTGGGGAAAAGTTTGGACGTTCCAGGAATAATCGCTACCTTTGCATCGCAATGAAGATGAGACAGAGGGATATCTATTCGTGTGCGCAGATGATGGCGCTGATCCAAGAGGTGGGCTTCCTGCCGCTGCTCGACAGCGGCATCAGGGGCTATTCGGCCGAGGATATGGTGAGCGACGACTGCCGCTATGTGGTGCTGCCCGACGGGGGATGGGACTGGCCGCTGTGGAAGTGGAAGGGTCCGATCGTGACGGAGGGCAACTGCGTGTACGGCAAGTTCTTCGCCGGAAAGGCGGGTTTCGTCAGCCGCGATTGGTGGCCCGACTTCTGCAACTACCGTCGCAGCAGTCACCCCGCGCCCGCCGAGGAGAGCATCGAGGAGGCCATCCTGCTGACGCTGCAGGAGCAGGGGAGCCTGATCACGAGGGAACTCCGCGCCGCCTGCGGATTCACGGGGCCAGGGATGCGCAGCAAGTTCGACGGCTACGTCACGCGCCTGCAGATGGGCTGCCGCATCGTGACGGAGGACTTCGTCTACCCCGTCGACAAGCGCGGCAATGAATACGGCTGGGGCTGGTCGCTGCTGACGACTCCCGAACAACTCTACGGGCGCGAGGCCTGCCAGTGCGAGCGATCGCCTGAGGAATCGCTGGAACGGCTCACGCAGCACTTCCGACGGATACTGCCGGAGGCCAGCGAGCGCCAGATCATGAAACTTATAAAATAGAGAAGGAAAGAGAAGATGATAGTCTGCATAGCAGAGAAACCGAGCGTGGCTCGGGATATAGCACGCATCCTGGGGGCGAACAGTTCCCACGATGGATATATGGAGGGTAACGGCTATCAGGTGACGTGGACCTTCGGACACCTGTGTACGCTGAAGGAGCCTGGCGACTACACCCAGGCATGGAAGCCGTGGGCGCTGACGCAACTGCCGATGATACCGCAGCGCTTCGGCATCAAACTGATCCCCGACAGGGGCATCGAGAAGCAGTTCGCCATCATCGAGCGACTGATGCAGAAGGCCGACGGCATCGTGAACTGCGGCGACGCCGGGCAGGAGGGTGAACTCATCCAGCGCTGGGTGATGCAGAAGGCCCAGGCCACCTGTCCCGTGAAGCGCCTGTGGATCTCGTCGATGACCGACGAGGCCATCCGCGAGGGCTTCGCCAACCTGAAGGACCAGGGCGACTACCAGCCGCTCTACCTCGCCGGACTCTCGCGCGCCATCGGCGACTGGCTGCTGGGCATGAACGCCACGCGCCTCTACACGCTGAAATACGGACAGAACCGCCAGGTGCTCAGCATCGGGCGCGTGCAGACCCCTACCCTCGCGCTGATCGTGAACCGCCAGAAGGAGATCGAGAACTTCAAGCCCGAGCCCTACTGGGTGCTGGCCACGGTGTATCGCGACACCACCTTCACGGCGACGAAGGGCAAGTTCACCTCGAAGGAAGAGGGCGAGAAGGCCTTTGAGACCATCGAGGGCAAGCCGTTCACCGTGACGAAGGTGGAGAAGAAGGAGGGCAAGGAACAGCCCCCGCAACTCTACGACCTGACCTCGCTGCAGGTGGACTGCAACCGCAAGTACGCCTATTCGGCAGAGATGACGCTGAACCTGATCCAGAGTCTCTACGAGAAGAAATACACGACCTATCCGCGTGTGGACACGCAATACCTCTCCGACGACATCTACCCCAAATGCCCGCAGACGATGAACGGCCTCTACCAGACGAAGTTCGGAGGGGTGGCGCCCTATGCGGAGTTCATCAAGCCCATCGGCGGCAAACCGCTGAAGAAGTCGAAGCGCGTGTTCGACTCGTCGAAGGTGACGGACCACCACGCCATCATTCCCACGGGTGTGATTCCCACGAACCTGACGGATGCTGAGCGCCACGTGTTCGACCTCGTGGCGCGTCGCTTCATCGGCGTATTCCTGCCCGACTGTAAGTTCTCCACGACGACGGTGCTGGGGGAAGTGAGGAGTCAGGAGTCAGGAGACGGGAGTCAGGAGGCTATTGAGTTCAAGGTGACGGGTAAGGAGATCCTCGATCCGGGCTGGAGAGTGGTCAGAGGAGAGAGAAAAGAGGAGAGAGGAGAGAGAAATGACGAGGAGGGGCCGGAAAAGCCTGACGACGAGGAGCGCACGCTGCCCACTTTCGTGAAGGGCGAATCGGGCGACCACAAGCCGACGCTGACGGAGAAATGGACCACGCCCCCACCCTACTACAACGAGGCCTCGCTGCTGAGGGCGATGGAGACGGCGGGAAAGTTCGTGGAGGACGAGACGCTGCGCGCCGCCATGAAGGAGAACGGCATCGGTCGTCCGTCGAGCCGTGCCGGCATCATCGAGACCCTCTTCAAGCGCCACTACATCAAGCGCGACCGCAAGCGACTCATCGCCACGCCGACGGGCATCGAATTGATCGACCTGATCCGCGAGGAACTGCTGAAGAGTTGCGAACTGACGGGTATATGGGAGAAGAAACTGCGCGACATCGAGCACCGGAAATACGATCCCAAGCAGTTCATCGACGAACTGAAGGCACAGGTGACGGAAATCGTGCACGAGGTGATGACCGATACCAGCAACCGACGCGTGACCGTGCTCAGCGACGAGGAACTGAAGAAACTGAAATCGCCCAAAAAGCAATAAATCGGCCGGCATATCGTTATTAATAAGGTATGCGCAAACTGTTGATCCTATCATCCGCCATCGTGGTCTCCGCCCTGCTTGCAGGCTGCGGAGCGGATCAGGCTGTGAAGAAGGGCGACAAGTTCTTCGCCGTGGGCGAGTACTACGATGCGGCCATCCAGTACCGCAAGGCCTACACGCAGACTGCCAACAAGGAGCGGAAGGAGAAGGGCGAGCGGGCGATGAAGATGGCCGAGTGCTACAGGCGCATCAACTTCACCAGCAAGGCCATCACCGCCTACAACAACGCCATCCGCTATAAGCAGGACGACTCACTGACACACTTCCACCTGGGCCGACTCTACATGCAGAGCGGCAACTACCGGGAGGCGGCGAAGCATTTCCAGGCGACTGTAGATAGTATTAAGAGTAAAGTGGAGAGTGGAGAGTGGAGAGAGGATAGTCTTGCTCCCATCCTGACGCTGGCGAAGAACGGACTGAAGTCGGCCCAGATGGCACCAGAGTGGAAGAAGGCGGGCTCGGACTATACCGTGAAGCGCGAGGCCCTGTTCAACTCGCGACGCGCGGAATACTCGCCCATGCTGACGGGCGACCAGAACGACCAACTCTTCTTCACCTCCACGCGCAACCAGGCCCAGGGCGACGAGTACAGCGGCATCACGGGGACCAAGGCTGCCGACATCTTCTTCTCGCAGAAGGACGACAAGGGGAAGTGGGGCAAGCCGCAGGCCATCGACTCCGAACTGAACTCCAGTTTCGAGGAGGGTGCCTGTGCATTCACACCCGACGGCAAGACGATGTTCCTGACACAGTGCAAGACGGATCCCAACTACCCGCGCTACGCCACAATCGCCGTCTCGAACCGCAGCGACGCCGCCTGGAGCAAGCCCACGGAGGTGCACATCGTGAACGATACCCTGTCGAGTTTCGCCCACCCTGCCATATCACCCGACGGCGAATGGCTCTACTTCACGAGCGACATGCCTGGCGGTGAGGGCGGCTTCGACATCTGGCGCGCACGTCTGTTGTCCAACAACAGCGTCGGGGCCATCGAGAACCTCGGCAAGACGATCAACACGCCCGGCGACGAGATGTTCCCCACGTTCCGTCCCAACGGCGACCTGTATTTCTCCAGCAACGGCCATCCCGGACTGGGAGGACTGGATATTTTCTTAGTTAAAAGTAATCATAACTCTTCACTCTTAACTCTTAACTCTAAACCAGAGCACCCCGGCTTTCCGCTGAACTCACAGGGTGACGACTTCGGCATGACCTTCGAGGGCAGGCTGAACCGCGGCTACTTCTGTTCGAACCGAGGCGACACCCGCGGCTACGACCATATCTACAGTTTCTATAATCCCGAGATCGTGCAGACGGTGAAGGGCTGGGTGTATGAGCAGGACGGCTACGAACTGACGGCAGCCCAGGTGTATATGGTGGGTAACGACGGCACGAACCTCAGACTGAGCGTGCGTGGCGACGGCTCGTTCACGCAGGAGATCAAGGCGGGCGTCGACTACGTGCTGCTCGCCACCTGCAAGGGATTCCTGAACCATCAGGAGCAACTGCGCGTGGAGCCCGTGAAGAAGTCGGAGGAGTACGTGCTGCAGTTCCCCTTGGCAAACATCTCGGCTCCTGTGCTCATTGAGAACATCTTCTACGACTTCGACAAGGCCACGCTGCGCCCGGAGTCGCAGACGGCCCTCGACGAACTGGTGAAGATGCTGAACGACAATCCCAACATCACCATCGAACTCTCGGCCCACACGGACTATAAGGGCTCAGACCAGTATAACGAACGGCTGTCTCAGCGGCGTGCGGAGAGCGTGGTGAACTATCTCATCGAGCACGGCATCGCCTCAGACCGTCTGACGCCCAAGGGCTACGGCGAGGGGAAGCCGAAGAAGATCAAGCGGAAGGTGGCAGAAAAATATCCGTTCCTCAAGGAGGGCGACGTGCTGAATGAAGCCTTCGTCAGCGCGCTCCCGGAGGAACAGCAGGAACAGTGCAACCAGTTGAACCGTCGCACGGAGTTTATAGTGCTGAGGACAACTTACGGCCTATTTGATAAGGAAGGAAAACTAATACAAAAGCCAGTGCCAAGAGAATCGTCGGCAGGTTCAGACGAAGATCAGCCGTCGGAGCCGTGGTGATGAATACCTCCAGGCTCGTTACGAGGGTGGAGAAGAGCATCCGCAGATTCACCTTCAGCACCTCCCAGCCGTCGAAGACGAAGAAGAGCAACGCCCCTACTGCCAGGCAGAACCAAGTCCACAGGCGCGACATGCGACGCACCCAACTCGACGATGTCGAGGGGAGGCTTGCCATCACCCGCTCCGTGAAGCCATTGTCCTCAATCTGCTGCTGGGCAGCCTGCTTGAAGAAATCCTCTATCATGATATTATCCTTATCCGTCATATCCATTCTGTTTTAAGTAGTTTGCCATTTTATCCTTTCCCCGCTTCAGGTGCGACTTCACCGTGTTCTCCGCGATGCCGGTGATCTTGCTGATCTGGTCAATGGGATAGCCGTCGATGAGTTGCAGCGTGATGCAGGTGCGTTCTTCAGGTTTCAGCAAGGCGAGGGCCTTGTAGATATCCATCTTTAGGTTGTCGTCGCCAGAAATTGTCTGACGGGCCACCGACTTGGAGGTATCGATATCCTCCGTCTGACGACGGGCGCGCACATCATCGTAGAAGACGTTATACGCGATGCGCATCAGCCAGGTGGAGAAACTCGCCATGCCGCGGAACTTCGTGATGTTCACGTAGGCCTTGATGAAGGTCTCCTGTGCCAGGTCGTCGCTCAGTTGCTCGTCGCCCAGCGTCTGGTTCAGAAAGAACCGACGCACAGGTGACTGGTACTTCCTAACAAGTTGGTCGAACGCCTTCTTGTTGTGGAACACCGCCACCTGCGTCACGAGAGAGATATCACTGAGTTCCGCCATCACGCTTCACTTTTCACTTCTTCACTTTTCACTTCTCACTTCTTCTCCGGCATCACCAGCCACAGGACGATGTAGAAGATCAGTCCGCTGAAGGCTGTGAAGAGAGTCAGGAAGGCGTAGGCAATCCTTACGATCACAGGGTCGAAGTCGAAATACTCTGCGAGTCCACCGCAGACACCTGCGAATACTTTGTCTTGGGAACGTTCTAATTTCTTATTCATAATTCTGTATGTCTGAAGGGTTATTACTATGGTTATTCAGGTCACGGTCAGGGTCATCCTTCTTCTGCGAGGTCTTGGCGATGACCACCTTGCCGAGGCCGATGCAGAACACCAGGGCGCCGATGCCGAAGCCAGTGCTACCTGCTGTGTAGCCGAGGAAGAACATCAGTCCGAGGCCGAGAAAGAGTTGGCGCATGCCCTTGCTGTAGTCCTCGTCAACGGTTTCAGGCTTGTCTTCCTTGAACAGATGGTCGGGTATCTGCTGTCCGTTATTGACAGCCATCTGGGCCAGTTTGATCTTCTCGCGGCGGTTCCTATTGATGAGCCAGACCACGCCGATGAGGATGATGACCGGGAAGAGTACGAAGAGGATGAAGAGTGTTCCAAGGACGATGAATACGGCTGTGATCTCCTTACCACCGATGTTGCCCAACACATCCTCGATGAGTCCCTTGACTTCTTCGTCTGAGAGAGATACATTCACGTTCGTGCTCCTGGCCTCATCGTCGTAATACGTTGTGTCAACAGCGGTTGTGTCAGAAAAGGCCTCGATTGCGTCGTGATTTTGTTTCGTAGAATCGACCTGCTCCGTGCGCGGAGTGTGGCGATGCTTCTGTGCTGCTGCGTCGGCATTCATGCTGAGCGTGAGCACCATTGCGATTGCGATTAAATACTTTTTCATATGCTAACCTTTTTTCTTTTTTCCCTTTCGGATTTTGTTTTCTTTGTCTGTTTGACGAAACAAATCATAAATTAGTTGCAAAGATAGTAGTTTTTCCCATATTTTTTTTAATTTTGCATCGAAAATGATAGTATTACCTGAGGATTTCG
>JAFUAK010000293.1 GCA_017460765.1 Prevotella sp.
CACATTCAATGTCAATGGTCTGTTGACAGATGCGACCATCCGCACCGCATGGTCGGAGTATTATACCACCGTCGCAGCAGCCAACACCCTTCTGGAAAAGATTGATGATGTGGAATTTGCCGATGAGAACGTGAAAGTACAGTACATGGCAGAGGCTCATTTCGTGCGTGCACTGGCCTACTTCGACCTTGTGCGTTTCTTCGGTAACATCCCATTAGCAGAACATGTGCTAACTACGGAAGAGGCATTCCGCCTAGGTCAGAGTCCGGCAAAAGACATCTACGAGCAACTGATTGTACCTGACCTGCAGTATGCAGTGGAGCACTTGGCAGAGACTGCCACTGACTATTTGGGTGCCAATCACCCTGAGCGTGCTACCAAGGTGGCCGCACAGGCACTTTTGGGCAAGGTCTACATGACCATGGCCGGATTCCCTCTCTACCAGACCGAAATGAAGACACGAGCCACCAAACTGTTCCTGGACGTCATCAACTATGCAGAAGAAAATGGGAAATATTGGGCTGCCGACATGGACGAATGGAACAACATGTGGATCCATGACAACGACAACAAATACTTCATTTTCGAGATTCAGTATATCACACAGAAAGACGAAGGCAACCCGATGGTAACACTTTCTGTTCCACAGAACCCCGGTACAGACTGGTGTTCCTACAACCTAGTTACAGGAACCCATCTTTATATAGAGAAAGGACTTCAGAACCACTTCATTGAACGCGATGCAACAACCAATGAATACATTGACCAGCGCATCGGCGGAACAATGAACATCCGGACTGGTGCCGGTGAAGACAACGAGGCATATACACCGACAGGCAACACATTTTTCGTAAAGTTCTTCGAGAACAGGCTAAAGCGTGCTACCATGGGTTATTCCGATATGGATGCCCAGATTGTAGACCGAACCTATTGGCCTCAAAACTGGCCTATCGTCCGTCTGGAAGACATCATGCTCCTCTATGCCGAATGCGTAGGCACAACTACTAAGGGCTATGAAATGCTCAATAAAATCCGTACACGTGCCGGCTTGCCGGAGTTGTCGGGTCTGAGTGAGGATGAATTCCAGACTGCTGTCGATAACGAGCGACGCTACGAACTGGCAGAGGAGGGGCAGCGCTGGCATGACCTCGTTCGCCACAACACCTTTGTGGATACTATCAAGGCAATGTTCGAAAACGACGATACCACAGTAGACGGTACTTATAGGGCACTCACCGGCCGAGTGACGACCGACATGTACCTCTACCCCATTCCGCAGTCGCAGATTGAAGTACGCGCAGGACTCTACCAGCAGAACCCAGGTTACTAAACCCATATTAGCACAAATTTAATATTATTCGGACGATTTTACACGGTCGCATATATATAAAAATGATACTTTTGCAGCAGAAAACTGATTCATGCATACATTTTTGGTTATATTAATTTAGTAATTTGGTTTAATTGCGTTAGTAGTTGAATAACAGGAGGGGAAAAGCCTCGGGATGAAGCCCAGTCCCCTCCTCAATTCTCTCCCAAAACGAAACCATAAGCAACACCAGACACAACAAACGAAAGAGAACAATTAAAACAACAATATATAATTCTTTACTAAAACTAAAACGAATTGCAATGAAAAAAGAAAAAGCAACAAGAACAGGCCGTATGGACAGAATCCATCGACTGATGCTGACTTTCTCGTTTCTGATGCTCTCTACACTGGGTTTCGCCCAGAGTAAGGTATCAGGAACTGTTGTTGACGCTTCTGGCGAACCCGTTATCGGTGCCAGCGTCATTGTGAAAGGTACGTCTACAGGAACGGTGACCGACTTCGACGGTAATTTCACCATCCCCAGCGTACCTGCTAATGCCAGTCTTGAAATCTCCTACATCGGTTACAAGACACAGACCATTCCCGTAGCAGGCAAGAGCACTATCAACGTGACGCTGCAGGAAGACGCAGCCCTGCTGGATGAAGTGGTAGTAGTAGGTTATGGTGTACAGAAGAAGAGCGACGTGACTGGTGCCTTGACCCGTGTAAACGAGGAGCAGTTGAACAGCCGCCCTGTATCCAATGCCCTTGAAGCCTTGCAGGGTAAGGCTGCCGGTGTGGATATCACCTCTAGTGAGCGTCCTGGTACAATGGGTAGCATCACAATCCGTGGTACACGCTCTCTGAATGCCTCCAACTCTCCGCTTTACGTGGTAGACGGTATTCCCATGCAGTCGGGCGGTATCGACGACCTGAACCCCCGCGACATCGAAGCCATCGACATCCTGAAGGACGCCTCTTCTACCGCTATCTATGGTAGCCGCGGTGCCAACGGTGTCGTGCTGATTACGACCAAGCGCGGTAAGGAAGGTAAGATGCAGTTGAGTTACAGCGGCAGTTTCACTTTCGAGAAACTGGTAGACAAGAGTCCGTCGATGAGTGCTAGCGACTATATCACATGGCGTCGTTGGGCTTACTACAATGCTGATCCTGAGAACAACCCTCGCGGTGACCAGCCGAACCAAGCCAAGGACCAGGACTACTTCTCTGGTGACCCCTATGCACTGGCCAATGTAAACAAGGGCTGGGCAGGTGGCTCATGGAATGGCGATCTTGTCAGTAACACTGACTGGGGTGATTTTGTAACACAGACCGGTATTACCCAGGAGCACACGGTACGCGGTCAGGGTGGTACAAAGGACATGCAGGGTTCGTTCTCCTTCGGTTACCTTGACAACGACGGTACCCAGAAGGGACAGAAATACAAGAGATACAATCTTGCACTGACAACCGACATCCAGGCTACAAAGTGGTTCAAACTCGGTGGCTCTATCAACGCATCATGGAGCGAGCAGAAGTACGGTTTCTCACGTACTGGCCAATCTTCAGGCTCTGGTCCTACCGACATCTACAATGCCGCCAAGGCTCTGCCCAACTACACCGTACCTTACGATGATCAGGGCAACATCATTGAGCAGCCGGGTGGAACGGTGGTGAACCAATATACCGTTATTGACGAATGGACGAAATCCACAGATAACCGCCAGTACTTCCGCGCCATCGGTAGCCTCTATGCACAGGTTGACTTTGGCAACATCTGGGAGCCTCTGAAGGGTCTGCAGTACAAGTTCCAGTTCGGTCCGGACTTCCGCCATCAGCGCGCCGGTATCTATCTGGACGAGTCTTCAGCAACCCGTCGTGGCAGCACCAACTTTGCACGCCGTCAGGACAACCGCTATTTCTCTTGGACAGCCGACAATATGCTGCTGTATAACAACACGTTTGGTGAGCACAACCTGGGTGTAACCCTGTTGCACAGTGCTTCCAAGTACAACCATGAGAGTGGTTCGATGTCGAGTGAAAATATCTACATGTCTACCTTCCTGTGGAACAACCTCGGTGATGTAGACGTCACAGAGTCAGCCAACAAGGCAGGTATGAGCACAGGTCTTTCCGAGAACTCGCTGATGTCTTACATGGCACGCGTGAACTATTCTTATAAAGAGCGCTACCTGCTGACTGTCAGTGGACGTTGGGACGGTTCTTCCGTACTGGCTGAAGGTCACAAGTGGGCATTCTTCCCCTCCTTCGCCCTCGGTTGGCGCATGGAGCAGGAAAGTTTCCTGAAGGATGTCAACTGGCTCGATCAGTTGAAACTCCGCTTCGGTATCGGTACAACCGGTAACTCCTCCGTCAGCGCATACGGCACACTGGGAACCATCCAGTCGTTCTACATGCCGTTCAGCACGGGTAATGGCCGTATCCTCGTAACCAACGAGCCTTTCTACACCAACAGCCAGGTACGTATGGCTAACAAGGACCTGGGCTGGGAGAAGACCACTCAGTATAACCTTGGTATTGATTTCAGTTTCTTCCGTGGCCGCATCAATGGTGCCATCGATGTCTACACATCACGCACCAAAGATCTGCTGATGGCCATGAACCTGCCTTCACTGACTGGTTATCCCTCTATGATGGCAAATATCGGTGAGACCAAGAACAAAGGTTTCGACCTCACCCTGAACTTCATCCCCATTCAGACTGCATCTGGCTTTGAGTGGAACAGCACTATCAACGCCGCCTTCCAGAAGGATGAGATCGTGGAACTGGCAAATGGTAAGGAAGATGACCTCTCGAACAACTGGTTCATCGGTGAGTCTATCAGTGTTGCCTACGCCGTTGACAATGACGGTCTCTGGCAGGAAAGCGATGCCGCTGAGATGGCCAAGTTCAATGAGAACGGCTATAAGTTCACTGCCGGTAGTGTGAAGCCTGTTGACCAGAATGGTGACTATAAGATCGATGACGAGGATAAGATTATCCTTGGCAACTATAATCCCCGCTGGACTCTGGGCTGGAGCAACACCTTCTCTTATAAGGGACTGGAACTCACCATCGACCTCTTCGGACGCTTCAAGTACATGGTCTATACCGGTGGTGAAGGTCAGTACGGTATGTACAACCAGCGTGAAATTGACTATTGGACTCCGAACAACACAGGTGCCGACTGGCAGAAGCCTGTCTACAGCACCGCTGGTGGTGATGCCTACTCTTCACTGCTTGGCTACAAGGATGCCTCGTTCATCAAGGTCCGCAACCTGTCACTGGGCTATCGCTTCGACAAGAAGACGCTCGACAAGATCGGCTTCATCAGTGCCGCTAAGGTTTATGTCCAGGGACGTAATCTCGGTATGCTCTACTCTTCTGTAGACTTCATGGATCTTGACACTGGTGCAACCTTCTTCAACAGAGGATTCACCGTAGGACTCCAACTTGATTTCTAAACAATACAGTCGAACAATTTAAGAAAGGTAATAGAATTATGAAATATATGAATAAGATTATAACAGGTGCACTTTCCGCTGTGCTGCTGTTTGGTACCTCCAGTTGTACAGACAGTTTCCTGGAAGAAGATGGCGGACACTTGCTGTCTGAAGAACTGCTGAAGACAGAAGACGGTGCCCTCGCCATGGCTGCCGGTCTCTACGGCAACATCCGCTGGCATTTCGGCTATGAGTGGGCGTATGGTATCACACTATATGGCTGCGATGAATTCACCAATGGTGCAGACCTCACTGCTGAGCCTTGGAACACCTACGATGCACGTCTGAATCCTGAGGACTGTACGGTAGCCAACGGTGCCGCCAACGGTAACTGCCCTCCTGTATCAGGTCTTTGGAACCAGATGTACTACGGTATCTCTACCGCCAACCTTGTAATTGACCGTGCTACTTTGGTTGCCGACGAGGCATCTCGCAACACGGCTTTGGGCGAGGCCTATTTCCTGCGTGGCTACAACTACTATCGTCTGTTTGCCCAGTACGGTGGTGTCGTGCTCCAGACGGAGCCGTCTGAAGGTGTGGTCAGAAGTTTCACACGTGCTACTGAAGAGGAGACGCTGAACCAGGTTATCTCTGACTTTGAAGAGGCTTACAACCGCCTGCGCACTGATAAATGGCGTGGTAATGGTACATGGACCAAATACACGGCAGCCCATTTCCTGGCTAAGGCTCTGTTGTTCCGTCAGTCCGAGCGTTGCTCTTCCTGGAATGGCAGTTACAACAAAGACACCGACCTGAATCGTGTCATCAGCCTCTGTAACGAGGTGATTGCAGCCTGCCCACTGGCAGCCGACTATGCAGACTTGTATGGCAACTGGACTGGTGTTGACTGCGCCAATGAGGGTTTGAGCGAAATCCTGATGTGTGCTGAGCACAATGCCGATGCCTCTACACAGGGCCGCTTCGGTAACCGTACGTATAACTACTTCTCACCGCAGTTCTCCAACTTCTCAGGTGGTTGGGTAAAGCGCGGCCAGTTTATCGGTGAGATGGACTTCCAGCGCTGCCGTCCTACAGAATATACCTATGCTGCATTCGACAACGTGAACGATGCCCGTATGTGGAAGACCTTCAAGACTGTCTATGGTCTGAACAACATCACGGAAAAGGCTGAGGATACGACTGACGGTGATGGAAACGTCACCAAAGGCACACTATCCAAGAACGGTATTACTGCCGACCAGATGCCAACCATTGGCGATATCGGTATCCTGTTCATCCTGAACAACAAGAAGGACACCCGTTTTGACGGAGAGCCTTACGGCACTTTCGGCCGTGGAGGTCAAGAGCATAGTTTCGTCAACCCCGAGACTGGCAAGTGGGTACCCAACGTATTCCCCACCTTCCTGAACGGCCAGTACGTACTGAACACATACGGTGTTAGCGGCAACCCTGCAACTTCCAACGTATTCTGCGGCATCAACAAGACCACTGACGGTAGCCGTACGGCAGAAAAGGGCGATGCACACCGCGACGTCATCATGGCCCGTACAGGTGAGACCTATCTGGTGAAGGCAGAGGCTCAGGTTCGTCTGGGTCAGTATCAGGATGCCTTGACGACCATCAACCAACTCCGCGCACGTGGACAGTGGAAGGACGGTGAAGATCGCGAATACTACGTTGACGGATCAATCGCTTTCAGCAGCAACTCTACATCTGGTGCAACCAGCGGCTGTGTTGACGAAAGTGGCAGCAAGATGACCAACCAGAAGGTTTGGGAGGTCTCTCATCCCTGGAAGAATTCATACTATCTGTCAACAGGTATTGAGAAGACAACGGCTGCTTCTAATCTCCAGATTGCCAGTTACACCCAGTTGCCTGAAGAGGATGAGGCCATTCTCTCCACTATCGGTGCTACCAGCGACTACGACCGTATGCTGAACTTCGTATTCAACGAGCGTACCCGCGAACTGCTCGGTGAGTGGAACCGCTGGGAAGAGTTGAGCCGCGCAGGCCTGCTGATCAAGCGCGCCAAGGCCTTCAACCCCGAGGCTCAGGCCATTACTGCCGGTAAGCACGAACTCCGCCCGGTTCCTCAGGCATTTATCAATACCCTTCAGCACGAGGATGGCTCAAACCTGACAGATGCTGAAAAGAATGCATGGCAGAACCCTGGCTATTAATCGAAATACAAATAGTCAACGATACGGACGGGCTCACTGAAAAGTGGGTCCGTCTTTTATTTTTTTCCTCTTTTTGTTCGTTTTCTCAGAAATTGTTGTATCTTTGCAGCGACTAACGTACCAAATTACAACGCTAAGAACCAAAAATGAGGAGACTAACTATACTACTGCTATGCCTGGCAGCCCTTAACCTGCTGGCATCACAGCAGAAACCATTGACCAACAGCCGTCATATCAGCATAGCCGACGGACTGCCCTGTAACCAGATCTTCGACATGGCACAGGATGCCGACGGTTTTATCTGGATGGCTACAGCCAACGGCCTGTGCCGCTACGACGGATACCAGTTCCATAGTTTCTATAATATCGGCACCAGCGGGATGCACGCCGTGCTGGGCTACGTGCTGCCCGATGATGACGGACGCCACCTGTGGATGCAGACTTCTACCTATCAGTTTGCCTGTTTCGACATGGAAAGCGGACAATTCGTGGACTATACAGGACGGAGTGACGATCACGAGTCGTACCGTAAATTCGTGAAAGACAGTAAAGGTGTACTCTGGATGTATGATGACGAGTCTGGTGTACGACGTGTCAAAGCCTCAGCAGAAGGTGCCTTCGACTGTCAGGACTATACCAAGGAACAGGGCACACTGCCCCATAACCATGTGTACGATGCTATCAGGGATGACCAAGGCCGCTTCTGGGTGATGACGCAGGGCGGACTGACAATCATCGACCAGCAGGGGCATTCACGTACCGTCAGCAAGGAGGCCGGTTATCGCAAGGCACAAACTGTCGGGAAACGCCTGCTGGCACTGACCACGCAGAATGAGATACACGTCTTCGACCTCAACGGCAAACTGCTGAAAAAGGCTGTCGTCACAGAGGAAGTCCCCGTGGTGACAGGCAGTTTCGAGTGGCATGACCAGTGGATGATCATGACACAAGGCGGCACTTTCTGTGTGAATCCAGGCAATGGTCAACTGACACGTACAGTACAATATGAGGTCAAGAAGGGATTCGTGATGCAGCGCTTCGACGGGAACCATTTCGTCAGCAACCCGTCAGGAACACTCTGGCTGTTCCCTCGGGAGGGAGAGGTACGGCAGTTCAACTTCATGGACGGCGTGGAAACGACAGTCGATCGCGTGCGCCGCTACAACATTGCCAAAGGTGAAGACGGCCTTTACTACATCGCCAGTCATGGCAACGGCCTGTATGTGTACGACCTGGAAAAAGACCTGATGCAGCACTACTCTGCCTCCGACACCTGGCCCATCATTGGCAGTAACTACCTGAACAACATCCTCATAGACCGAAGCGGCTGCATCTGGCTGGGCGAAGACCTGACAGGGATCAACTGCATCATGCCACCCAGTGGACTGAACGCCAGTTACTACTATCCAGATACCGGCAAACAGGGCAACTGGTGCAATTATGTCCGTATGGTTCATCAGAACGACGACGGCAGCGTGACTGTCAGTACCAGGGACAACCGTCTGTATCAGTTCAACTTGCAGACTGGCAGCCTGCAAGTGACAAAAGAACTTGGAGCCACCGTCTATACCGAGAAGAAAGACAGCCAAGGGCACCTGTGGACAGGAACTCGCGGCAATGGCCTTTACATCGATGGGAAACCCGTCAAATTTCCCGCCCAGCACATCTACAACATGACAGAAGACCAGCAGGGACGGATGTGGATTGCCACATGGGGCGAAGGACTCTTCCTGACACGTCTGAAGGACGATGGAACACTGGACTGTCAGCAGTTCCTAAAGAATTCCTATAATGAAAGTCTGTTGCGCCGCGTAGAGATCGGCAAGGACGGTCGGCTATGGATAGCCACCAACAACGGCATCTACAGCCTCGACCTGAAGAAAGTGAAAGTCAGCGACGATGATTTCCAATGCTCCAACATGGACAATGGGCGCCTGCCTTTCGACGAAGTCATCAGCCTGATCTGTGGCAGCGATGGACACATCTGGGTGGGCAGCCGTGGTGGCGGTCTGCTCTGCTGCAAAGCCGACGGAGGACTGCTGAAAGTAGAAAAGACATTTACCCCACACGAGGGTATGGCCAGTTATAATGCCTACTCCATCGTGGAAGACCGGCAAGGGAACATCTGGGTGGGTACGGACAATGGCATCAGCAGCATCAGCCGGAACATGAAGGTGAGCAGTTATCAGTTCGGACAGAATACCCAGAGCAACATCTATACGGAAAGTTGCGCCACCATGCTCAACGACGGTCGATTGCTTTTCGGCACCATCTATGGAATGATGGTACTGATTCCCACACAGGCCGCCAGACAGGAAACCACGACGGATCATAAGCCCATCATCACTTCCGTCAGCATTAACGGCATCAGCCTGTACCTCTCTCCCCACGATCACAAATTGACGGTGGAACACGACCAGAACGGACTGGTGCTAAGTTTCTCGACACTCGACTTCGCCGACCGCAGTTCCACGCAATACCAATATCATATGGAGGGAGTCGACAAAGACTGGCTGCCGCTGACCAGTGAACACCAGGCCCATTACAACGGCCTGCGTCCGGGCACCTACCGTTTCAAAGTACGTGCTCTCGGCAAGAGCAACCAGTGGGGCGAGGAGACCACCTTCACCATCCACATCCTACAGCCTTGGTACAACACATGGTGGGCATGGCTCATCTGGCTGTCGCTGATCAGTGCTCTCGGATTCTACATCTTCCACACCCTGAACCGCAACTTCAAACTGCACCAGCAGATCAAGATGCAGAGGGAACTCACCAACTTCCGACTGAACTTCTTCACCCATATCGTCCACGAATTCCGTACCCCTTTGGCCATCATCTCCGGGGCTGCCGACAAACTGACGCAGAAAGGCAACGAGGAACAGGTGTCGCGCTCAGCAGTACAGACCGTCAGACGAGGCACCAGGAGAATGAGCAAACTCGTGAACCAACTGATGGAGTTCCGCCGTATCAATACGGGTAACCTGCGACTGGCAGTGACCAGGACAGACCTTATCAAACTGGCCCGTACGACTTTCGACGAGTTCCGCGATATGGCTGGCAAGAAAGAACAGACACTGATTTTCACCCCCTTCGCCAAACAGCACGAAATGGCCTTCGACCCACATCTGGTGGAGACCATCCTCTATAATCTGGTGAGTAATGCCGTCAAATACACACCCATTGGCGGCACCATCAGTCTGAAGATCAGACAAGAGGGAGAACAACTGACAATGATAGTCGAGGACAACGGTCCGGGCATCAGTCCGCAACAGGTGCCGCAACTCTATCAGCCCTTCATGCACGGCTACGTGTCGCAGGGAGGCATGGGCATCGGTCTCTACACCGCCTACCAATCGGCCGTTCTCCACAAAGGAGAAATCAGATATGAACGCGTGTCGGATGAAGGAGGCTCCCGCTTTACAGTGACGTTGCCTGCTAATGAAGATGTGTATTCATCCAGCGACTACGCCAGTACTGCTGCCATCAATACCATGCCGACGGATAACCTGCCACTGAAAGATATCAAGGAACTGCAGGCCGAGGCCTACAACGACTACACCGTCGCCATCATCGAGGACGATCCCGACATGCAGGAACAGATCAGCGAAAGCGTCGGCCAGTTCTTCAAGACCGTCTGCTATGGCAGTGGAGAGACTGCACTCAACGGCATACAAGCCAACCGACCCGACCTGATTCTCTGCGATATCATGCTGCCCGACATCACTGGCTACGATATCATCAAGATACTACGGGCCGACGAGGCACTCCGCGACATTCCCGTTATCATGCTGACAGCACTCGACGGTGACGACCACCTGCTGCGCGGGTATAAGGCCGGAGCCGACGACTACATGGTGAAGCCATGCAACTATGAACTGCTAATCCTGCGCATTACCCAACTCATCAAGTGGTACAACCGCGTGCAGCCTGCCGATGACAGTCAGCCTGTACCCCAACAGGTCATCATCACCGACGAGGCCAACAAACGCTTCAGGGAAAAGGTGGAGACCATCGTGAGCCGTCGCATGGGTGAGCCTGACTTCAACGTCGACACACTGGCAGCCCAACTCAAGATGGGACGCACCAAATTCTATGGCAAGATGAAAGAACTGACAGGTATGTCGCCCAACAACTACCTACAGACAGAGCGCCTGAAGCGTGCCGCCGACCTGCTTATCGAGGGTGACCTGAACGTGACGGAAATCAGTTACAAAGTCGGTTTCCAGACACCTGCCTATTTCTACAAGTGCTTCAAGGAAAAATACGGTGTAGCACCCAGCAAGTTCGGTAAGCAGCAGGCCGAGACTCCCTCTGACTAATTGCCGTCCGGCTTCGTGAGGTTGGTATTCCCAGAGGGATACCAGACGAAGGCATCCGGATCATCGGGCTGTGCAGGATCGAAGTCCTGCCAGTCTGCCCGCAAGTGGTCTGCCAGCGGCGACTGCATCTGCTTCAGACCCATGACAATCATCTTCGCCACCTCCCATGCACCGAAAGGATTAAAGTGCGTGTTATCGGCCAGCGGCTTGGACTGGTCGGGGAAGGTGTTGGCAGGATAATGCACCAGTGCCCGTTTCGAGCCCTCGAAACCCAGGGCCTCATAGAAAGTATGTGTCATGCCGTTCAGTTCGATGACGGGTATCTGTTCCCTACGAGCCACCGTCCGCATGGCCTCGGGATAATCGCCGTGGGTATTCTGCAATGTCTTCTGATCTTCGTTGAAGAAACGGCGGGCTGTCGGTGTCACAAAGATGATATGTCCCCCCTTCTCACGCACACGGTCCACGAATATCTTGAGGTTGCGGGAATAACTGTACCAGGCCCCGTCGCCAGGTCGTTTCTCCTTCTCATCGTTGTGTCCGAACTCACAGATCACGTAGTCGCCCTCACGAAGTTGAGTGAGGATCTTATCCAGTCGCAACTGTGCCAGGAAGGTCGTGGCGGAAAGCCCGCTCTCGGCATAGTTC
>JAFUAK010000051.1 GCA_017460765.1 Prevotella sp.
GCCATAGCCGAAGGGCCACTGCAACGATACCTTGGCATCGTAGTTGTAGGCGCCAGCCATCGTGCCGACCTCCTCAGAGACCTTATAGTCGTAGTTGTTCAGCGAGTTGATCTCACGCGGATAGGTGTAGGGCATCTTGGCAGAGAAGTTGGCATCGCCAGCAAGCAGGTTGGCGAGTGCGTCACCGCCGTAGTTGCCTGGGATGAGGATATCCACCACGGCCTTGGCCAGCGGCTCGATGTCAGCCAGCAGGCGCGGACGCCCCTCGTTGAGCACGAGGATGATGGGCTTGCCCGTCTTGGCGAGTTCCTTCACGAGGTTGCGTTGGTTCTCTGAGAGCCAGAGGTCGGTGAGGTTACCAGGCGTCTCCGTATAACTGTTCTCGCCAATGGCTGCGATGATGATATCGGTCTGGGCGGCAGCATCGACGGCCTTCTGGATCTGCGGCTCGTTCTCGTCGTAGTAGGCACCGTCCTCATTGTAGGTCACGCCCTGCTCGAGAATGATGTTCTCCTTACCATATTTATTACAGAGAGCCTCGTAGATGGTGTTGTACTTCTCAGCGAGGTCTTCAGCCTTGGAACCCTGCCAGGTGTAACTCCAGCCGCCGTGCAGACAGCGCATCTGGTTGGCGTTGGGGCCTGTGAGGAGAATTTTCTTGCCTTTGGCGAGGGGCAGGATGCCGTCGTTCTTCAACAGCACCTCCGACTCCTCGGCGGCCTGGAGGGCCTTCTGGGCAAACTCGTCGGAGCCGAACTTCTCGTAACCCTTGCCGCCAGTATTCGGCTCGTCGAAGAGACCGAGACGGTACTTGGCACGCAGGATGCGGCGCACGGCATCGTCAATACGGCTCATGGGCACTTTGCCTTCCTCGACGAGTTCCTTCAGCAGCACGCAGAAGTCGACGCTGTAGGGATCCATCGACATATCGATACCGGCATTGATGGCGATGCGGATAGCGTCCTTCTTGTCCTTGGCGACGTGCTCGCGGGAGAAGAGATTGTTGATGTCGGCCCAGTCGGTAACCAGGAATCCATCCCATTGCAGATCTTCCTTCAGCCACTTTGTCAGATACTCGTAACTGGCGTGGACGGGGACGCCGTTGATGGAAGCAGAGTTCACCATCATCGTCAGCGTGCCGGCGAGGGCAGCCTGCTTGAATGGCTCGAAGTATTTCTCGCGCAGGATCTGGATGGGCAGATAGGCAGGCGTACGGTCCTTACCTGTCCAGGGGGCACCGTAGGCGAAGTAGTGTTTCGTGCTGGTTGCCACGTGGAAACGGTCGATGTGGTTGTTGTCATCGCCCTGATAGCCTTTGATCTCAGCCACCACCATCTTCGAGTTCACGATGGCATCCTCGCCGAAACTCTCCCAGATACGGGGCCAACGGGGATCGCGCCCCAGGTCGACAACGGGGTTATACACCCAGGGACAGTTGGCCGCACGGCTCTCATAGGCCGTGATCTCAGCACCTGTGCGTACCAGTTCGGTATTGAACGAGGCGCCCATATTGATGGGCTGGGGGAAGAGCGTGCCACCCTGTGTGTAGGTGACGCCGTGGTTATGGTCGAGGCCATAGATATCGGGGATGCCGATGTAGTCCATCGACTTCTTCTGAATCAGTTTGATCCACTCCTGCCACTGGTCGACGGTAGCGGCACGGGTGCCAGGGGCATTCAGGATAGAGCCCACCTTCCACTTGGAGATCAGCGTGTCGAGCATCACCTCATTGAGTTTCCAGACGCGCTTTGTCTCGCCCTGATAGATGTCGACGGGGAAATTGCCGAGTCGGTCGATGATCTCTTCATCAGTCATCTTCAGCAAGGCTTCAGCCTCTTCGGAAGAACGGCCATACTGCTGGATTACGGAGCGCACCTTTTCACGGTCCACCTTGGCGTTCTCCACCTTCATCTTGCCCATCACGTCGAGATTCAGTTCGAGCATCTGTCCGATCTTCTCGTCGAGCGTCATCTTAGCAAGTGTCTTTTCGATTTTCGCCTCCAGGGCCGCGTCGCGCGGGATTGCGGGTTTCTGGGCCTGTGCTGCAACGGCGACACAAGTCAAGGCGATTGATAATAAAGTTGTCTTCATAAGAAAAATATTTTAGTTATTGTACTTAATCTGTCTGCAAAGATAAGGAAATTTTTTCAATCCCCGCACTTTTGTGTTGTAAATCTCAAAGAAAAGCACTAACTTTGTAGCCGAAAAGGCAAAAAAAGAATGAACAGAGGACTGTTATACTGCATCGGACTGGGCGTACTCATTGTGGTACTGTTCGCCCTGAACCTGCTGATGGGATCTGTATCGATTCCAGCGGGCGACGTGGTGCGCATCCTCCTGGGCGATGAGAGTCAGAAGGCCTCGTGGCAGTTCATCATCCTCCAGTCGCGCCTGCCGCAGGCCATCACGGCGATGCTCTGCGGGGCAGCCTTGGCAGTGAGTGGTCTGATGCTGCAGACGGCTTTCCGCAACCCCTTGGCAGGTCCGAGTGTGTTTGGTATCAATAGCGGGGCTGGTCTGGGTGTGGCACTGGTGATGCTGTTTCTGGGCGGCGGACTCTCTGTAGGCTCCGTCAGCATCAGCGGCTTTGCAGCCATCCTGTTGGCGGCTTTCATCGGCGCGATGGCGGTGATGGCGGTGATCTTCTTCTTCTCCACATTGGTACATAATAATGTGATGCTGCTCATCGTAGGCATCATGATCGGCTATATCTCCAACTCAGCCATCTCCCTGCTCAACTTCTTCGCCACCGACGAGGGCGTGAAGTCGTATATGGTCTGGGGCATGGGCTCCTTCGGTGGGGTATCGATGGCCAACATGCCCGTCTTCGTGACGGTGACGCTGGCAGGCCTCGCGGGTGCCCTGCTGCTCATCAAACCGCTGAACGCGCTGATGCTGGGCGACCGCTATGCGGAGAATCTGGGAGTGAACATCCTTAGGGTGAGAAATTGGCTGCTCATCGTCACGGGCTTGCTGACGGCTATCACGACGGCCTTCTGTGGTCCAGTGGCCTTCATCGGACTGGCCGTGCCCCACATCGCGCGCCTGCTGCTGACAACGGATAATCATCGTCAGTTGCTGCCAGCCACCCTGCTCTGCGGATCGGTAGTGGCGCTCTTCTGCAACCTCGTCTGTTTCCTGCCAGGAGAGAGTGGGGTGATTCCCCTGAATGCGGTGACGCCCCTCATTGGTGCACCCGTCATTATTTATGTCATTGCAAGAAAAAGATAAACTATGGAAGTGATATTGATCAGACATACCAGTGTCGATGTGCCAAAAGGCACATGTTATGGACAAAGCGACGTGCCTGTGGCCGCCACGTTTGAACAGGAAGCAGAGGCGACGAAGCAGAACCTCGCCCAATACGAGCCCTTCGATCAGGTCTATGCCTCACCGCTTACCCGTGCCCGTAAACTTGCCGCCTACTGCGGCTATCCCCAGCCTCGGCTCGACAACCGCCTGAAGGAGATGTACATGGGCGAGTGGGAGATGCAACTCTACGATGAGATCAAGGACGTGAGGCTGCAGGACTGGTACAACGACTATATGCACTTGCCGACACCCGGTGGCGAAGGCTTTCCGCAGGTGTACGAACGGGTGGCTGCGTTTCTCGACGAACTGAAGACGAAGGACTACCGGCGTGTGGCCATCTTTGCCCACGGTGGCGTACTCATCTGCGCAGGACTCTATGCCCGTCTGTTTGGCGAGAAAGACGCGTGGGATCATCTGGTGCCCTTTGGTGGAATCGAAACGATTGAGATATGAAACGCATCATCCTGATTACTGGCGGACAGCGCTCTGGTAAGAGCAGTCACGCCGAACAACTGGCCCTGAGCCTGTCGTCCAATCCCGTCTATCTGGCCACGGCCCATATCTGGGACGAGGAGTTTCGCGACCGTGTGCGTCGCCATCAGGAGCGTCGCGGACCGCAGTGGACCAATATCGAGGAGGAGCGCGAACTGAGTCGCCACGATGTCGCAGGGCGCGTGGTGCTCATTGACTGCGTGACACTCTGGCTCACGAACTTTTTCTTCGAAAACTCTGATGTCGATCAGACGCTTTCGACAGTA
>JAFUAK010000052.1 GCA_017460765.1 Prevotella sp.
CAGCGGCGGCACCGAGTACTTCGGCGGTGTGGGCAACATCGGCGGCACCGTCAGCGGTGGATCTTCCGTTTCACTCTCTGCGTACTCAGCCAGCGGCAGTGGTCCAGGCGGAGGCAGTGGCCCAGGAGGCGGTGGCGGTCCCGGCAGAGGACGCTAAAGGTCGCTTCGTCGCGTTGCAGTGTTGCAGTGTTGCAACACTTTTCAACTACAAAACGGATAATTATTGAAAGAGAATATGTATCTTTGTGCCATCATTTCAATATTATTTAATTTATGAAGATAACGAACGAAGGCAAGGATATCTATCTGGCAGGAGGCTGTTTCTGGGGGACAGAGCACTATTTCAAGCAGATTGAGGGTGTGGTGGAAACGTCGGTCGGTTTTGCCAACGGACACACGACAGATCCAACGTATAAAGAGGTATATACTGACACAACTGGCTTTGCCGAGACGGTACATGTGAAGTACAATCCCGATGTGGTCAGCTTGGAATTTCTGTTGCAGATGTTCTTCAAGGCCATCGACCCTACCAGCCTCAACAAGCAGGGACATGACGAAGGCACCCGTTATCGTACGGGCATTTATTATACCAACGATGAGGATTTGCCTGTCATCGAAAAGGTCTTTAGTGAGATACAGAAGGAGTATCAGGAGCCTTTGGCCGTAGAGAAACTGCCTTTGCAGAACTACTATACAGCCGAAGAGTATCATCAAGACTATCTTGACAAGAATCCTACTGGCTATTGTCATCTGCCTCAGTCACTTTTCGAGTTTGCAAGGAAAGCCAAGGAAAAGAAATGAACAAGGCGCATCGAATCGTGCGTAAGGCCTCATTGCCAGCCGATGCAGAGGGAATCATGCAGGTTTTCTCGGCAGCCAAGGCCATCATGGTCTCTACGGGCAATGCGAACCAATGGCACGAAGGTTATCCCTCGTTGGAAGTCGTGCAATCAGACATCGAGCGGAATGGCAGTTATGTCATCGAGCAGGATGGCAGGATTGTTGCCTACTTCGCTTTCCTTGCATCGCCAGACCCGACGTATGCAACGATTTACGACGGTGAATGGCTCGACGACACCCTACCCTATCACGTCATCCATCGTATAGCCAGCTATCCCGACATTCACGGCGTCTTCGACAGCATCATCGACTTCTGTACTGCCACAGAGCCGAACCTCCGTATCGACACGCATCGCGACAACAGCATCATGCAGCACGTCATCGCAAAGCACGGCTTCATCTACTGCGGAATCATCCACATCGCATCGGGTGACGAGCGATTGGCTTATCAACGCATCAAAAGAATAGAAAGATTGAAAAAGTAAATTCACTTTACGATTTCATCCATGGTCTTACGGTTCTTCGGCTTCATCTCGTCAGCAGCATATCCCAAAGGAATGATGACAGCAGGTTCCTCATTCTCCGGCAGGGCAAACAGTTCTTTACACAAGGCCGCATCGAAATTGCATACCCAGCACGTTGCCAGACCTTGCTCCGTTGCTGCCAGACAGAGATGCTCCACGGCAATGGCAATGTCGATGTTGCCATGATGCTTGCCGTCACTACGCACCCATTCTTCATCGTGCAGGATAGAGGCAACGATATACATCGGTGCCGTCTTGAACCAGTCGCGGTTATAACATTGCTGCAATTTCGTCTTATCCTCTTCGTTGTCGACGATGTGGAATCTCCATGGCTGTTTGTTGACTGCTGAGGGTGCAAAGCGCACACACTCCATGATGTAATCCAACTTCTCTTTTTCCACGCCGAAGGACTTATAGGCCCTGCAACTGTATCTGTTCTTTACAAGTTCTAAAAAGTTCATATTGCTACGCTCCTATATCGTAAAATTTGGGTGCAAATATACAAAATTTGCGGGATATTCCGTAACTGATTCGAAAAAAGATTAAGACTTAAGAAAAATCTCTGGCAAGTCTTCTGTGAAAGACATGAAACGGCTGACCCCCTCACTGGTCAACTGCGGATAATCGCGATTGAAACGGACGAGCGTAGTCTGTGAAAAGTGTGCCGCCATGCGTTCGAAGGGGAACCGGATGATGACCGGTGTGTTAAACCCTACGCCGAACTCCAAAAGCAGCAAGCGCTTTTTGTATGCTTTCTCTACGAACTGCTGATAGGCAGCAGCCTGCTGATGCCAATGTACGTCCTCCACGAAGGTGTCGTCGCAGCGAAGGTTCATCGATACCGGTTTGCCGTCAGGGGCATGTGGAATCAGCGATGTGGGTATCCGACAATCCTTGATGGTGGGCAAGGCACGCTCCACCCATTCCTTATTATAGTACAACTCTTTCGGCGAACCCGATTCTGGCTGAAAGTAGGCATAGTCGCCCTGCGTGGCGAAGATACGGTCAGTGGAAAA